>JAFTHO010000099.1 GCA_017457385.1 Clostridia bacterium
GCAGTGATTTCGTATGCATCTTCGAGTGTTGCTGTGTTTCCACCTGCAAACGTGAAGTTGCTGTTGTTGAGTGTTGCAATTACGTTGTATTTGCCTGCGTCAGATACGTTTGTGAGTGCGTTTTCGTAACCGAACTCTACCTGAGCCTGAGCAAGGATTGTTGCATTGTTGAGACCAACAAGACTGATTGCAAACTTGTCTTTGTTTGTTTGCAATGAAAGATCTGCAACATCACTGCCATATACGCTTGTTGGCAAATCGTTTGCATCTTTGATCTGAACGTTAACCTGTCTTTGTTGAACGGCAAATTGTGGATCACCTGTCAATGTGACAAGATAGTTTTTGTTTGACCAGTCTTCGAGCTGAATTGCATAGTTGCCTGCATTTGCATAATCTGCCTGACCAAGACCGTTTACACTGAATTTTACTGTGCCAAGTGAATAATAGTCGTCGTCCTGAGCATACGTGCCAGATGCAGTTTCACCATGGAGCATAGATGGCATCTGACTTGCAAGACGATCGCCGTATACCATAGTGTTGCCACTTGCAATTTTGATTGAAACTTGTCTTTGATTGATTGTGAGACTGCCTGATACACTGTCGATAACGTAGTTTTCGTCAGAAAGTGCGAGAGCGTTTCTGTAAACTGGATAGTTGTTGCCTGCATTTACGCTTGCAGTATAAACAAAACCGCTTGCAGAAACAGAATCTGCATCGAGAACACCACTGAGATCGTTGCCTTCAATTGGATTGATCTGGCTGTCGAAAATTGCAAATTCGTCGTTTTTGTCATAAACTTTTGCACCCTGAACAACAACTGCAACCGGACGTGCATTGATGACAAATTGTGCATCACCATATTCCAAAAGTTTGTAGTTGTCTGAAAGTTGCAAGTTAATTGAAGCACGATACGTGCCAACTGACATAACGTCGTCAACAAGCCATGTTCCGTTTGTGTTTGAACTGATTGCATTTACAAAGTTGCCGTCTTTAAAGACAGATACTTCGCCACCAAATACATCGCCGTTTGCCAATTGATAAGGATTGCCATCCTGATCGACAAATGACAAAACGAATTCTGGCTTTTGACCATATATATATTGAGACATTGCAGAAATTTCTGCTTTGATTTGTTGTTGTGTGATTTCGTGCGTTGCAACTTGTTTTGGAGTTTCTGCACCACTTTCGAGCACAATTTGTTCTCTTGTGTCTTTGTTTACTACCGTAACTGCATAGTTAGGGTTGTTGTACATTGCAGAAATGCCATAAGAAGCAGCGCCTGAACCAGCACCAGCAAGTTCGAGGTTTAAAACGTCTCTTGACTGACCGTATGCAAGAGCTGTTTCGAGTGTATAATCCACACCAGTTTCTTTGCCGTATACAGAAGTTGTATTGCTTACGCTGATTGTGATTTGTTTTGGTTGTACCTTGTATTCGGCAACAGCAACAGGCTCTGCATTTGCCTCTACTGCAATGCTGACTTGTTCGCCCATAATTTCGCCGACAAAGGTGAGATCAAGGTTGGCATTTGTATAACCAACCACAAGGCTGTATGCAACGCCAACGTTGTATTCTGTCTGAGTTGTTGCTCTGCGCAATGCAAACATGCGTGCAACAGGCTGACCAACGTTGATAGAAATGCCTGCTACTTCTTCGCAACCGGCAGGAAGAGTGCTTGTAAAGGTTGCTGTTGACGGAGTGTCACCATATACGTCGCTGTCATGCAATGGTACAGATACTGTGCCAACGAGTTTTTGAACGTCAAACGGAATATTTTCTGTTTTGCTTGTTACTACGTAGTTTGTGCTTTCTTGTGTGCCACCGTCTTTAAACACAACACTGTATGCACCAACAGGAGCACCGAGTGTGTAGTTTGTATCAGTTGACAAAGAAATACCTGCAGGTGAAATAACTTCGCCCCTGAAAGTATATTCGATATCAAATTTTGAAAGAACAGTTTCGACAGAGTCATAATAATAATGCATTGCACCCTGCGTCTGTTTGATTGTTGCAGTGATTTGCTGTTTGTTTACAACAAGAGTTGCACTTGCCTGATCATATTTGAGCGTATAGTTTGCAACTGTTGGTGCTGCAGAAATTGTCACCTGATATTCGCCTGCATCGTAGTCTTTGCCATCATCAAATGCTTCGCCGTTTACTGCAAATACAACGCCAGTGAGGCCGTTTGCCTCGTTGCCGACAAAACCAGAATAAGAAGGATTGATAACAATTGGGTCACCATAAACCACAGGAGCGATGCTCTGGATGCCTACTGTAACCTCTTTTGGTGTGATTGTGATATAAACAGGTTCGATTTCGGCACCGTTGTTGTATGCATTGTAGTTTTTAGACGCATTTATTTTTATGTCAATTCTGTAAGTGCCTACATCGACCAATTCTGGCTCTGTTGTTGTCCAGCCACCACGGTTGACCTGATATTGCAAACTGAGGTCATCCTGTGAATCGAGAATTTGCCTGAGATCTGCAGAAATGCTGAGTTTGTATGCATCTCCATTGTATACACCGCCAGTTGCACTCACCTTGTGTTCGATATCCACAAGATTTGCTTTTGCAACTGAAACTGCTTTTGCAGTGTCGTATGTGATGCTGTAGTTGTCTGCAACTGCACCAGAAATAGTGATTGGATAGCTGTCTGCATCATCACCCTTTTCGTATGTTGTTGTTGCCGTTGGTTTTGCAGTCAAAACACTTGAGTCTTCGCCATCAACAAAACCGCTATAAACAACTGTGAGCGTTGGTTTTTCGTCACCATATACAATTGAAAGGTTTGCAGAATCAACACTGATTGTGAGTGTTGGTTTTGTGATATTGATATTGATATATTGAGTTGTTGACTGATAACCGTCTGCAATGATTACGTAATATACGGTATATCCTTCGTCACCACTTGCATTTTTGAATGATGGTGCATCTTCGTCATAAGTTGAATAGTCGTCGCCACCAACAAGTGAATATTTTACTTTTGCTGTACCAACAACGTTTTGTGGAACGATGTTTACTGTGTGATATGTGCCTGTGTAAGCAAAACCAAGAGTGATTTCGTCACTTGGCATTGTGTGATTGCCAACAGAAATTTGTGGCGCCTGGAAAGTTGCATTTGTGATGTCATAAACACAATTGCTGAAGTCGATGTTGTAGTTTGAAGTAACGTTTTCGCTTGTTGCTTTGTTGACAATTGTTACGTTGCTGTCAAAACCATTTTGTCCATACGTTGCAACAACAGAGTTTTTAGTAGAAACAGTACCAGATACTTCGTGACCAGAAAGAACTGCTCCCAAAACTGCTTTTGCATTGAAAGTATGTACGTTGCCGTTAAACTCGCTTGAAAGTTTGTCAAGAGTTACGCTTACGTTATATTTGTTTACAACGAGTTGTGTTGAATTGCCGTCAAGAACAACGTCGTAGTTTGTATTTGTTGTTTTTGGTGTGATTGAATAAGTGCCGACAGGTGAATATCTTGACCATTGTGCACCACCACTTGCAACGTCATAAGTCAAACCGAGCACGTCGCTTTCTTCTGAGTTGGCAAGGTTTTCAACTTTGTCGATAGCAATAGTATGAAGACTGCCATAAACAGTGCTGAGATTTTTGAGTGTAACTGTAACCTCACGTTTTTCTACTGTGAGAGCACCGCTTTCTGCAACGATTTTGTAGTTTGTTGAAGAAACGTTTGCAGGCAATACTGCAAATTTGATGTTGCCTGTGCCAGCAGGTGTTGTTGTGAGATAAGTACCACTTGTAAATCCGATATAATCGTTTTTGTCACTTGGGAATGTGACAGAGTTTTGTTCGTTATCGTCACCGATAAAGCCATTGTATGACAAAACTGTGTTGCTGAAGTCAAAACTGTCACCATAGATAACAGACTGATCCGCAACAGAAATTGTAAGTTGCGCCTGACCGATAACAAAGTTTACTTTTTCTGAAACGCTGTCGTTATAGTTTTTTGCAGATACTTTCACGTACATGCCGTATGACTGAACGTTTTTAGGAGCAGTGACGTCACCTTTTGCAAACCAGTTGTCTGTGTCATAACCATAAACAACAGAAATAATGTCTTCTGCTGACGTTCCGTCAACTTCTTCTGCACTAACTGCAGGATATTGTTGTTGTGCATTGTACGTTGTTGAAAGGTTGCTGATTGTCACGTCAAGATCTGCTTTTGTAATCCTGAGTGCAAGATTATATTCGATTGTATAGTTGTCGAGTGAAACACTGCCGTCATTTGCATCTTTTGCAGACAAAGAAGTGATTGCAAGGTTGTCACCCACCTGCGCAAAATCTTCGCCAGGCAAAGTGCCACTAAAGCCATATGCAACAACGTTGCCCACTCTGTCGAGTTTTACGTCTGCAGATGCAGTCTGATAACTGAGCGTGAGTTTGTGGCCTGTTTCTGCAACGTCAACTGTGATTGTTTTGCTGAACAGGTCTTTTGTATAAGCCTGGCTGTTTGCCACGTTTGCAATTGTGTCTTCGATTGAAATTGTGCGTCTTTCAATGCAGAAGTTGTCTTTTGCAACGTATTCTTTAACGTATTCGTCAGATTCGTTTTTGAACACGTAGTTGTTGCTTGTTATTTTTACTGTAACGTCATAGTAGCCAACGTTTGAACCAGTGGCTTTTGTTACAGAGATAATTCTGTTTGTGTCAAGTGCATGATCTGTGCCGTCTGCCCTTTTTGCAGTTGAAAGAATTACGTTTGCTTTGTCAATAACAAAGTTGTCTGCGCCTGTATAAATTCTTCTTTCAAGGTCAAACTGTGCAACGCTGATCACACGTGGATTTACCGTGTAAACAGCAGAAGGAACTGAAGTAAACACGTAGTTGTTGTTTGCTATTGATGCACTGATGCCATAACTGCCTTGATTTTGGTTGTTTTCCCATGAAAGTGAAACAACGTCGTCAATTTCGTGCCATGATGCAAGTGTTGAAATTGCAGTTGCAGAAAGTGGAGCAAAATCTTCGCCATAGATGCTCTCTTTGTCTGCAATTTCGATTGTCAATGGACGTTTGTCAACTCTGAGTCGACCAGGGTTTTCCTGAACGGTATAGTTGTCGTAGTTGATAAAATCGTCAAGATTTGCAAAATTGATAGCATAGCATCTGAGATTTGCGTCCTGAGTAAAGTCTGAATCTGCATTTGCATTTGTAGTGAAAGTGAGTTGTGACAAGCCTGCAACAAAAGCGTCATAATCCGCCTGCAACATATCGCCTGTTACAAACACGCCTGCACCAAAGCTTGCAACTCCCTCTTCGTCTGTTGCAAATGCATCTTTTACAAACGTGATAGCATCGTTGCCATCACCATAATAACGATAGCCGTCTGGCATAGAAACAGAGATTGAACGTTTTTCTACCCAGAATTCGTATTGGTCTGCAGTGCCACTTGCAACCAAAAAACCATCCGCATCAAATTGCTCGATTGTCAGTGTGACAACGTATTGACCGGCATTGTAGCCAATCTGATTGTTTGTGTCGCCAAATGCAAACGTTTCACCCACAACTGTTTGCGACTGACCTTTCTGCACGCCGTCGACAAATCTTGCAACAGTCCATTTTGACGTATATGTATAGCCGTCTTCTTTGTCGCAAGAAGAAGTCAAAGTAACAACGTCGTCACCATAAGTCATATAGTTGTATGTTGGTGCAACAATGCTTACGTTTGAAACGTTGTCTTTAATATATTTTGCAACGATTGTTACGCCTTCGGTTTCAAGAGCAGTTGTGCCAAAAACAACTTTTTCACTGCCGATATACCAACCGTCAAAAACGTAACCTTCTCTTTCTTCAGGTGTTATTTCAGGATTGCCGATAACTGACTGATATGCAACGTCAACTGTTTTGATTGGATTTGAAAGGTTGTCAAAATAGACGTATTTTACCTGATATACGCCTTTTTGATATTGTGGATAAACTTCTACGTTGCCTGACACGTTTTCAAAACTTTGTGACCAGCCAGTGAAAACGTGGCCGTATTTTACAAAATTTGCGTGTGATACGTCAGGTGCAATCGCATCGTCACCTTCGTCAATCATTTGCTGAGCAAACAAAACGCCATCTTTGTCATAAAAGTTTACGGTATAAACCGTTACTTCTGGCTCAGGTTCTGGCTCTGGCTCAGGTTCTGGCTCGACTTCTTCCCAATCGGCATAAAAGCTCACGTCACGGTTGTATGCCTTTGACGCATCAAAAGCAATGCCAGACGTTGCGCTCGCTTCAAACCAACCCTGGAATTCATATCCCTCTTTTGTTGGGTCCGCCGGTGCAGAAACAGTTTTGTCATATTCTGTTTCTACTTCTGCCACAAGCGTTGTTTCGTTGTAAAAGCTTGCCGTATACGTTTTTGGTCCGTTGTCCTGCGAAAGCAAAATTGCCGCCGTAGATGACGAGCCAAAAAGCAAAAATACAATAATGCCAATAATCAGTTTTCTTTTAAGTTTCATAACTATTTTCTCCTGGCAAAAGGCCTGATTTCCTTTTGCTGTTTCGTGCGTATTTTTTGCAACAAAAAAAGCATGATTTGTGCAAATCAACAATTTTCGACAAAAATTGCAAATTTGCATAAATTATGCTAATAAAAAAACAGCAGAAATTTTGTGCATTGTTTTGGTTTGTTCTCACGCGTGCGTGCGTATATATGCGTGCGCACGTGGGAATAAAATGCAAATCCAAAAAAACACAAATATCTCTATGCCAAAAAAACATAGAGATTTCTGCCGTCAGGGTATGTTAATTTAATCTTTTAGTTGAAATACAAGGTAGGTTCAAAAAGCCCCTTGCGTTGGAGCAAACGGAAAAATAAGTTTGTTTTTGAACTTTGTCTTCTACAACGTCATCCTCTTTTGAGATGCACAAAGTTGCCCTGCAATCCATGTAGAGCAAAGTGAACATTGCCACTGCGGACAATGCAAACATCTGGATAGAAATGAGAGTTGATCCCGAAAGACCAAACGCATACATAACTTCGCGTGCAAAGATAAACAGCTGATCCATCTGGAAATAGCTTGCCACGGCCGAAGCTTTGCCTGCATCGACAATCATATTTGCAAACAGCACAACGAATGCGACAGCAAGTCTGCCACATTTTTTAATCATAGGTTTATGTCTGTCTGTCATGGCAATGAGCAAAAACAAAATTGCACCAATTGCGGCTATTCTGATTGTCAACCCTGCACCCTCCTTTGGATAGATTGTAAAAGCAAAAGTATATACTTCTACCCTATTTTACGCATCAAGTATACCACAAAATCAAGTTGATTACAACAAAAATGAAAACAAAAGTGAAAATATATTTTTTATTATTAACGGATAACTATACGGACTTTAAATATTATATATTTAATCCGTATAAAAAATTTGCCACAAAAAAACAAAAAGCCCTTTTGAAGGGCTTTTTGTAAAATCAGTTATAAAAATGATGTTGAAAAACAACTTTAGTTTTTAAAAACATTGTTCGAGGACAAAAAGGATGTCGTTTTCGTCCATAAATTTGTAGCCACCGCCTTTTACCGATGATTTGGCAATGAGTGGCAACATCTCTTTTGTTGCACCAAGTTCGCGCAAAGTTGTTGGGATGCCCATCTCTTTGATAAAGTCTGCAAGCGCATCTATACCTTCAAGTGCAATTTGATTTTTGTCTTTGCCATCGGCACAAATGCCCCACACGTTTGTTGCAAAACGCACAAATTTGTCAAGACCATATTTGCAGATATATTTGTAATATGGCACGGAGATAACCGCAAGACCAAGACCATGAGGACAATCGGTATAGGCACCAAGCTGATGCTCTATCATATGCACCTCCCAGTCCTGCTCTTTTGACAAGCCTGTGATTGTGTTGAGACCAAGCGTTGCACACCACATAATATTGCTACGTGCCTGATAATCCAGCGGATTTTTAACCGCAACTTTTGCACTGCTGATGAGGGCTTTCAACACACCCTCTATGAGATAGTCGGTAACGTTGTCGTCATCGCCGGAAAAATATTGTTCCAACAGATGAGAAAAAATATCAAAAACACCACTAACCATCTGATGCTGTGGCACAGTGAAAGTATACTCCGGATTGAGGATAGAAAATTTTGGATAAACCTCCGGACCATATACCCTGCCGTTTTTAATTACCTGATCTTCGTTGGTGATTACAGAGCCACCGTTCATTTCGCTTGCAGTGCCTGCCATTGTTAGCACAGAGCCAACGGGAACAATTTTGTTGTCAACATCTTCATAATCAATCCAGTATCTTTGCCATGGGTCGCCGTGAGCATAGGCAGAAACAGAAATTGCCTTGGCACAATCGACAACCGACCCACCACCTACCGCTAAAATGAGGTCTACGTCGTTGTCACGCACAAGTTTGCAACCTTGCAGAACCTGACTGTATCTTGGGTTTGAATTGATGCCGGCAAGCTCGACAACCTTTTTGCCACATTTGTCAAGTATTTGCACAATTTCGTCATAAAGGCCTGTTTTTTTGACAGAGTTTTTGCCATACATGAGCAACACGTTTTTGCCAAAACCATTCAATTCGCTTTCCAGATTGGACAAAGCAGTTTTGCCAAAATAAATTTTTGTAGGATTGTGATATTCAAAATCAAAAAGCATAATTCACCTCGTTTTGTAAATTATAACACTCACAAAAAACCTTTTCAATACGTGACAAAAAAACAGACAAATTTTTGTATAAATCGTTGATATTTGTTTTTGTTTTGAACATACTGTTGCCAGAAACAGAGTTTGATTGAGAATTGCGTAACGGCAATTGGAGCCTATTAACGTACAACCAGTCATTTGCTCTGTTTTATTTTTTTGTTGACACATTTTTCATATGCTATATAATATAAAAAAGACGGAGTAGGATATTGTTTGGGCAACGCATTGAGCGTCCCCTTGTCCGTAAAGACCGTCTTTTTGTTTTTGGATTGACTTTTTCGTCTTTTTTGCATATACCATCAGCAGATGGGGATGTGGCCAAATTGCTGGCCTGCCCCATTTTTTATTATAAAAATATCATGCAAAACTTTTGTTTAGGGTTGATATTTTTCAGCAAATCACGTATACTAAAATTGAAAGATGGGCGAGGATATTGTTGGGCAACGCCTTTGGCGACCTCTTGCCGAGAGACCCCATCTTTTTTTAACAGCATCCATACTCCCTCCCGCTTGCAGACGTAGAGAACAGGGCTTTTGCATTGTTCGTGGGAGAAATGTGTTGTTTACAAACCGTGGGGCTTCTGCTGTTCGTTCTGGACGTTCATTCAAAGGCTTTTGCATTTGATGGCAGTGCACGACCCTCACTATCATTGGTTATCCAAAATCTTTTAACACAAGGTGTTTTTGGATATATCACAAGCAGAGTTTGATTGAGAATTGCGAAACGGCAATTGTAGCCTATTAACGTACAACCAGTCATCTACTCTGCTTTTTTAATTTTTGTGACCATTTTGAAAACAAGTGTGCAAGGAGCGAAGTGACGGAATACTCGAATTTATTTTATTTTACAACAAGCACTTGCAAAAATCGATTTACACACGTTTTACTCGTGGACGTTGCCTTACCGGCAAGTCTTATGCACTTGCTAATCACGTCAGAACGGGACCGCTCGTAGAAACAAAAAAAGAGATTGGAAAACCAATCTCCTGATGCAAAACAACTTTAAAAATCATTCCCCTTTGGTGCGTAAGGAGCGCAGCGACGGAATAGCAATCGTTACCCAACGGGTCGATTGCGTCAGAGCAGGACAGTCCCGCGATGAGCAAAACAAAAAAAGACCAAGTCTTTCAACTTGGTCTTTTTGGTTGGTGCGCCATATAGTGATTGCTACAACGAAGTTGTCAATCACGTCAGAGCGGGACCGCTAGTAGAAACAAAAAAAAGAGATTGGAAAACCAATCTCTTTTTTTTGGTGCGAAGAGCGGGACTTGAACCCGCACGGTGTAACCATACGCCCCTCAAACGTACGCGTCTGCCAGTTCCGCCATCCTCGCGCAACAGTGACATTATAGATTAAAATAAAAACAGTGTCAACTTTTTAGACAAACTTTTTTTAAAATTTTTGATATTTTTTTGTTTTTTGTTTTTAAAGTCATTTTTTTGGTATAAATCCCCTTTTTAAGGCAAAAATCGTGTCATAAAACAAGTTAGACTAACAAAAAAAACAAGGAGATATTTGTTATGAAAAGAAAGATTTTTTCCATTTTGCTGATTGCAACTGCACTTTTTGTATTTGCAGGTTGCGGTCCAAGTGCAAAAACTTTTACCAATGACGGCATTTCTATCACGGCAAACGACGATTTTAAACAAACAAGCAAAGATGGCCACTCTTTGTACCTTGAAAGCGACTATGCAACCATATCTGTAAAAAGAGAAAAGATTGCAGATTTGTCTGGTCTGGACGAAAACAGCCCACTCAGAGACTATACCGACTCTGTAATAAGCAACAACAGTCTTACTGACGTGACAGCACAAAATTTTGGTGGCACAGGCGGATATGACTATTTTAGCTATGACAAAGCAGAAGACAACAAAGAACTGACATATTTTGTAACAACGGCAAAAGGCAGTGACTCTTTTTATCTTGTGACAATACAATCCAAAAAATCCGACTTTAAAACTTATGAAGAAAACTTTAAAACGTGGGCAAAAAGTCTTAAATATGATTTAAAATAACTTTCCCCTTTTTACCAAAGAAATAAAAAAGACGGTCGTCTGACCGTCTTTTTTGCATTTGTCAAAAACAGCATCGTATGATGCAAATGAGTCAATTATTTTGGCTGGTTGTCTTTTGATTTGCATGCTGATTTGCATTGAGAACAACTACCGCAACAACCGCCGTTCTTTTTTTCTCTTTTGAGGCTGAGCACCACACCTGCCACTGCAGAAAGCACTATTGCCGAAAGAATAACAACTTCTATAGCTGACATAAGACAACCTCCTTTTTATACTTTACGTTTTTTGTATCTGATAACAAGCGCCACAAAAGCAGCCACAAGCGCAACTGCCACGATAACACCAACGTACCAGTAAGTGAAGCACCAGTACGTAGCCGCTGATACTACGTATGCAACGAGCATCCAGAAACCGATTGCTTTAAACAATTCTTTTTTGCTGTTGAGTTCGCCTGCAACTGCACCAACCATTGCCATACAAGGTACGCAAAGAAGGTTGAAGAGCATAAATGAAAATGCCGCAGGTGCCGTCATAGTTGCAATCATAAACTCAAGACCAAGTCCGCCTGCCAAAACTTCCATTGTGGCAACGACTTCTTCTTTGGCGAGCAAGCCTGTGAGTGATGATACAACGAGTTGCCAGCCATAGTCACCCATTGCCCAGCCCATTGGGTAGAACAAATATTGCAATGCCTGACCAATCTGACCGAGCATAGAAACGTTGATGTCGTCTACCATACCGTTCCAGAAGGCAAAGCCAAAGTTTGACAAAAACCAGATAACAACGATTGCGCTTGCAATGATTGTGCCGGCTTTTACCAGATAGTGTTTGAGTTTGTCCCACAAGTGCAACATTGTGCTTTTGAATTGTGGAAGGTGATAATCTGGCAATTCCATAATAAACGGTGCTGTTTCTGCCTTGTTGATAACAAGTTTGAGCACTATTGCACTGATGATTGCAACGATGATGCCGATGAGATAGATTGAATATACAACAAGATCACCGTGCTGACCACCGAACAATACGCCTGCAAATGCCAGCCAGATTGGCAATTTTGCACCGCATGAGAAGAACGGAGAAATGAGAATTGTCATTTTGCGTTCTTTTTCGCTTTCGAGAGTTTTTGTAGCCATTACGCCAGGAACACCACAACCAAAACACATAAGGAGTGGGTAGAATGCTTTGCCTGACAAACCAAATTTGCGGAAAGCTCTGTCCATAATAAATGCTACACGAGCCATATAACCTGTGTCTTCCAGAATAGAAAGGAACAGGAAGAGCATGAGAATATGTGGCAGGAATGACAAGATTGCATCGATACCGCTGAGCAAACCGTCACATACAAGGCCCGTGAGCCACGCAGGACAACTTTCCATCAGACCGGCAATCGCCTCGATAAGGCATCCCATCAGATAGCCAAACCATGATTGCAACCATACACCCGGTGACGGAATTGCAGAGCCTGCTTCTATCTGGAAGAAAGTGCACCAGAAATCACTGTTGATTTCAAGACCAAAGATGCCTTGCAGATACAAAAAGTCTTCTGCAAAAGTGACGTGAAAGATTGCAAACATAATGACAAGGAACATTGGAATACCCCATACCTTGTGCATAAAGAACTTGTCTGCTTTTTGCGTTGCAGTTGCTTTTTGTTTTGCGTTTTTGATAAGAATTGATGGCATTTTTGAAGTGATATACTGATATCTTGCGTCTGCCACCATTGCCTCAAAGTCACCGTCAAATGCTGAAGAATCGATCTGTTCTCTTATTTCTTTAACGTGTTCTTCGATATGCGGGTGATCTTTAACTTCGAGCATATCCCCTTCCAGCACTTTTACCGCATGGAAGCATGCACAGTCTACGTCGTGTTCGCAACAGAGTTTTTCAACTTCTGCATATGCTTTGCCAATCAACGGGCTGTGTTCTACCACAGAAAAACTTTTGCGTGGTTGTTTTGATACTTCGTATGCAACCTTCATGAGTTCGTTGATGTTTTTGCCACGAAGTGCACTGATTTCTACCACAGGAACACCAAATGCTTTTTCCAAAGCTTTGACGTCAATTTTGTCACCTGCTCTTTCCACCGTATCCATCATGTTGAGTGCAATAACCATTGGAACGTTTGTTTCGAGCAACTGTGTTGTAAGATACAAGTTGCGTTCCAGTTTTGTTGCGTCAACAATATTGATGATAAGGTCTGGATTTTCGTCCATAATAAAGTTTCTTGAAACAACTTCTTCCAACGTATATGGTGAAAGAGAATAAATACCAGGCAAGTCTACGATGCTGACCTTTTCTTCGAGTTTTTTGTAGACACCCTCTCTTTTGTCAACCGTTACACCAGGCCAGTTGCCCACGTGAGCAGTGCTGCCTGTGAGTGCGTTGAACAAAGTTGTTTTGCCAGAGTTAGGGTTGCCTGCCAAACAAAATTTAAGCATTATTCAGCCACCTCCATAACTACGTTTTCTGCCTCTGCCTTGCGCAAAGACAACTGATAACCACGCAACTCTACGTTGAGTGGGTCACCCATTGGTGCAACTTTTGTAAGTTTGATTTCTACACCGTGAGTAACGCCCATATCGTAAAGTCTGCGTCTGATTTTGCTTTCTGAAACAACTTTGACAACTTTGCCAGATTGTCCCACTGCAAAATCCTTCAAACTTTTTTGCATAAGAAAAATCCCCTTTTCTATTTTATTGTATTACACCCGTCCTTTTCCTGACGGAATATAATCAAAATGTTAGAATTTGCTAACTTTTAAAACTAAAAAAATCAAACCAGCTTGTTGATGATTTGCTCTGACAGGACGGATACTATTTTGATTGCGTCTTTTGTTGCGACGTTTTCGTGACAATCAAAAGTTTTTATCAAAAAGTTTTTCACTTTGCAAAATGCGTTGCAATATTTTTGAGCAACAACTTCGCCCTTTTGTGTGAAAGACACCGATTTGTCTTTGTTTCGTGTCAAAATCCCCTGATATTGCAAATTGTCCACCATTTTTGACACGCTTGCTCTCGAATACTCTAACTCGTCTGCAATGTCCACCGGTCTTACACCTTGCTTTCCAAATGACAAATTGAATATTGTCAAAAGATATTTGACTTCTGCTGAACTCATTTTTCTCCTTTTAATGTTAGCATACGCTTACTTTCTGCTGTATATTACCACTCCGTCAAACAAAAGTCAAGTGTTGACTTTGGCTAACATCAAAAAAATTTAACAAAACTTAACTTTTTTGAGATTTTGTATTTTTTTTGCCGTTTTTTTTGACGAATTGTTGACTTTTTGCAAACTTTTTTGAAAAAAACTCTCCTTTTTATAATAAAAATTAAAAAAAGGCTTTACTTTATCTCTTTATTATGCTAAAGTGCTTGTAACACAAACTTTTATACAAAAAAAGGAGACATAAATCACTATGAAAAAAAGATTTTTTTCTTTGATCACTATCGTGCTTGCAATGGTAATGTGTGTGTTTAGCCTTACTGCATGTGCAGGCGGAAAAGACCCTGCTCCAAACAAAGGTTTTGATATTGACCTTGCAAAACTCGTGGGTGTCGAACTTGGCATGGAAGTTGAATTTGTAAAAATCGACTGGAGCGTTAAAGAAGTTGAATTGGCAGAAAAGAAAATCGACCTTATCTGGAATGGTATGACAATCAACGCAGAAAGAGAAGCTGCTTTTGAAATCAGTACACCTTATATGGCAAACGCACAAGTTGCAGTTGTTAAAGAAGCAAACCTTTCTCAATATGCTACTGTAAACGCAATCAAATCTGCTGGCAGTATTGCAGTAGAACACGGCAGTGCCGCTGACGATCTTTGCAGAGACACTTGGGGTTTGAGCACATCTGTAAACCCTGCAAGTGACCAAATGATGGCTCTTACAGAAGTTAAACAAAACAAATCAAATGTAGCAATTATCGACAAAGTCATGGCTGGTTATTTGCTCCAAAACAGCAATTACAGCGACCTTGCAATCGTAGACGTTGTTCTTGCAGAAGACGAACAATATGGTATTGCAGCACGCAAAGGTGACAAAGGCACTATCGATAAAATCAACACAGCACTCAACGACCTTTATGAAGACGGCGTTGTTCAAAGACTTGCTGCAAGCTATGGTCTTGAAGATTATTTGCTTGACCTTTCTTATGAATCACAATACGACTCTTTGTCAGCAAGTGAAAAAGCCGGCTGGAAAGAATTGGCAGAAAAGAAAAAGATTGTTATCGGCTACACTGTATATGCCCCTATCGCTTTCTTTGAAGACGTTGCCGCATAATTAGCAAAACAAATTTATACTATGATTTGATAACCTTGCATCCATATCGGGTGCAAGGTTATTTATAGGAGAACGCAAAAATGGCACCATCTTTTATGCAAGTGACAACTTCTTTGCTCAATGCATCGTTGTATACACTTGGAATATTTTTTATAACATTGGCATGCGCAATCCCATTGGGCGCTTTTGTTTGTGCTTGCGGAAGAAGCAAATTTAAACCTTTGAGTTTTTTGACAAAAATCTTTATCTGGATTATTCGTGGCACACCACTTATGTTACAAATCATTGTAATATTCTATTTTTCAAGTTTTCCACGCTTTGTAGCCGCATGCGTAGCTTTCTCAATTAACTATGCCGCATATTTTGCAGAAATTTATCGTGGTGGATTGGAATCCATCCCTGTCGGCCAATACGAAGCCTGCAAAGTTTTGGGTATGACAAAATTGCAGACAAACTTTAAAATTGTTTTTCCACAAGTTGTAAAACGCATTACTGCCCCTATGGGAAATGAAATAATTACTCTCGTTAAAGATACTTCTTTGGCAAATATTATTGCAATCAGTGAAATTATCCTTACTGCAAAAGAGTTTATAAAATCTGGTTCTCTTTGGCCATTACTCTACACAGCAGTGTTCTATCTTACTTTTACTGCGATAATTACACTCCTTTTGCGATATGCAGAAAAGAAAATGAGCTATTACAGGTGATTTATGGAAATTTTGAAGGTAGAAAATATAAACAAAACTTTTGACGATTTGCACGTGCTCAAGGGTGTGTCTTTTGGCATGAACAAAGGCGAAGTAGTTGCCATCATTGGCTCTTCTGGCGGTGGCAAAACAACTTTGCTCCGTTGCCTCACTTTTTTGGAAAAAGCCGACTGTGGCAGTATCACCATTGACGGTGACAACATTGTTGCAGACGTTGAGGGCAAATCTTTATATCCAAACGACGAAGAACTTCGCAAACGTGCACTTAAAGTTGGTCTTGTTTTTCAGGACTTTAACTTGTTCCCTCACCTCACTGTTTTGCAAAACTGCACTCTCGCTCCAACAAGCGTTTTGAAGCTTGACAAGGCCGTTGCAGAAGAAAACGCAAGACGTGTGCTCGAACAGGTTGGTTTGAGTGACAAAGTTGATGCATATCCTTATCAGCTTTCTGGCGGACAAAAACAACGTGTTGCCATTGCAAGAGCATTGTGCATGAACCCATCACTCCTCTGCTTTGACGAACCAACGTCTGCACTTGACCCAGAACTGACTGCAGAAGTGCTCAAGGTTATAAAAGACCTTAAAGATCACGGTGTAACAATGCTCATCGTAACGCACGAAATCGACTTTGCACGCGAAGTTGCAGA
>JAFTHO010000100.1 GCA_017457385.1 Clostridia bacterium
CCTTCGTATCCTGCTTCGATATTTACGCCGGCTGCAGCATAAGAAGCTGAATGTGATTTTTCCATAATACGATTACTCCTTTCCCGTCCAACAATATGTGCAGACTTTTTCTTTATCTATACCAATAGCCTCAAGCACACCTTCAAGTGTCTGATAACCCAATGATTCAAAGCCAAGTTTTTGACATATGCGTTTGAGCAAGCATTGTCCTCTTTCTGTATGCGGATCTGCATATTCATCCAGATGTTTTTGACCTTCGTCGCCTTCCAGCTCCTGAATAACTCTTCTTGCAAGCAATTCATTAACAGAATTGCTACGTGAAAAATTAAGAAATTTGCAATTGTGCATAATTGGAGGACAAGCCGACCTCATATGGACTTCTTTTGCCCCTGCACCGTACAAAAAGTCAACAGTTTCGCCAAGTTGAGTTCCTCTTACTATAGAGTCATCAACCAACAACAACTTTTTACCTTCGATAAGTTCAGGAACAGGAATTTGTTTCATTTTTGCAACCTGATTGCGAACCGCCTGATTTGCAGGTGTAAAAGAACGTGGCCAGGTTGGCGTATATATTACAAACGGACGAGCGTATTCAATACCGCTTTGATGAGCATAACCCATTGCATGAGGAACGCCTGAATCAGGCACACCCGCAACATAATCCACGTTTGGTATACCGCCGTTTTCCTGCTCGTTGCGAGCCATTATCTTGCCGTTTTTGCAACGTACAACTTCTACGTTTTTGCCCTCATAACGAGAGTTTGGATATCCATAATAAGTCCACAAAAATGCACAAATTCTCATCTTGTCGCTTGCAGGAGCTATGGTCTGTATTCCATCTGCAGTCATATCGACAATTTCGTTTGGTCCCAATTCATAAAAATCGTTGTAACCAAGTTTTTGATATGCAAAAGACTCGAAAGAAACGGCATATCCATCATCATTTTTGCCAATAAGCACTGGCAATCGTCCCAATCTGTCACGAGCAACTATAATATTGCCTTTGTCAGTCAACAAAAGTATTGTGAGCGAACCGTCTATGACGTCTTGCACGTGACGAATGCCAGATACAATATCTTCTTTTTCATTTATAATGGCAGCAACAAGTTCCGAACAATTGACCTCACCAGAACTCATGGCCATAAACTGGCGAGTGTGATCTGAAAAATATTTTTCTATTATTTCTTCTTTGTTGTTTATGCAACCCAAAGTAGAAATGGCATATACTCCCAGGTGAGAACGCACCATAAGTGGTTGAGGGTCGTTATCGCTTATGCAACCGATACCACTGCAACCGTGAAAGTCTGACAAACATTTTTCAAACTTGGTGCGAAAAGGTGTGTTTTCTATCGAGTGAATTTCACGTTGAAAACCGTCTTTTTCGTCAAAAATCAACATGCCACCACGGCGTGTGCCAAGGTGAGAGTGATAGTCAACACCAAAAAATATATCGAGCACGCAGTCTCTTTTTGAAACTGCACCAAAAAAGCCACCCATTATGCAAAGAACAACTCACTGAGAGTCATCGGATCGATGTATTTGCCATCTTTGTATACACGCATATTGCCTGACGCAACTTCGTCAATCAACATAACGTTGCCGTCAGCATCATAGCCATATTCAAATTTGATATCATAAAGAACCATGCCTTTTTCTTTAAGATCGTCAGCAATGATTTGAGTGATTTTTTGAGTCATTTCTTTCATGTCATCATATTGGCTTTCTGTCATAACACCAAGCGCAACAAGACCGTCTTTTGTAACCAACGGATCACCCAAAGCATCATTTTTAAAAGTTGTTTCAACATATGCAGGAAGATCTGCGCCTTCTGCAATATATTGACCATATCTGCGATAAAAACTGCCAACTGCTTTGTGACGGCAGATAACTTCAAGACCTTGACCAAAAACTTTTGCAGGGAGAACTTCCATAGTAGTGTCGTCAAGATTTGCACTTACGTAATGAGTTTTGATGCCTGCTGCATTTATTTTTTCAAAGAAATAAATTGACATGCGCAAGTTTAC
>JAFTHO010000101.1 GCA_017457385.1 Clostridia bacterium
AATTTGATATATTATGTTTGAAATAATATGCAATATTTTTAAATTTTTATGCCAAATTTTTCAAAATATGCGGTTTTTATCTGATCGATAAGTTGTTGTGTTGAAAGTTCGGCATCAAGCCATATTACGTCCATTTTTTTGTAAAAAGTGATTTGTCTTTTTGCATAGTTTCGGCTGTGTTGTTTTATGAGTTCCACTGCCTGCTCCAACGTGCATTCACCTTTAAAATAAGGAATTAATTCTTTATAGCCAATACCCTTTAAACTTTGACAGTCTGACGGCAAAGTTTTGTAAAGATTTTCAACTTCTTCCAGCAAACCTTGTTCGAGCATGATATCCACTCTTTTGTTTATGTCGTCATAAAGCTTTTGTCTGTCACGATTTAAAACAAACAAAACGTATGGATAAAGCGGTTGTTGCTCGTTTTTGCCCTCTGACTTTCGTTGTCCTGTTGTATAAAAAATTTCAAGAGCACGCGTGATTTTTTTTGTATCGTTGATATGAATTATCTCTGCAGATGCAGGATCAATCTGTTTGAGCAAATTGTGCAGATATTCGTTGCCAAACCGATCTTTTTTGTTTTGCAAATCTGCACGCACTTCTTCAAGATTGCTGCCTTCTTCAAAATCAAACTGATAAAGCAGATTTTTAAAGAAAAAGCCCGTTCCTCCAACAATCAAAGGAATGATATCCCTTTTTTTAAAATCTTCAAGTATAGCCTGAGTTTGTTTTTTGAACAAATAACTGCTGAAGTTTGCATCAGGCTCCACCACGTCAATCATATGGTGTTTGACGGCAGAACGCTCTTCAACAGATGCTTTCGCTGTGCCAATGTCAAATTTTTTATAAATCTGCATAGAATCTGCAGAAATAACTTCTGTTTTTAAATCCTGTGCCAACTGAATTGCGAGTCTGCTTTTGCCTACTGCAGTTGGGCCGAGTATGCCTATAATCGGTTTCATAATCAGATAACTCGTTTAAACCATTTTTCAATTTCGTATTTAGAAAGTTTTATTACAACAGGTCTGCCGTGCGGACAACGCAAAACGTCGGTATCATCAAGCAGTTTTTTGAGATGATTGATGTCGTCATCTGTCATTTTGTCGCCTGCTTTTATTGCGGCTCTGCATGCAGATCTTGCGAGTTTGTCAGAAATAAATTTTACGTCAATTTCTGTTGCGTCCAGATCGTGCAAAAAGCTGTTTATAAATTTGTCAAAATTCATATTTGCAAACATAAGCGGTACTTCTGAAATTTTGAAAGAATTTGTGCCAAACTCTTCAATCTCAAAGCCACAATCTTTTATTTGTTGCAAATTGTTTGCAATAAACTCTCTTTCGTCATATTTTACGCTAAATACGTATGGTATCAAAAGTTGTTGCTTGATATTTTTTTCTTGCTCGTACGCATCTTTAAATTTTTTATAAATCAATGCTTCGTGAGCGGCATGTTGATCGACAAAATATAAGTTGTCTTGCTTTTGAATGATGATATACGTTTCAAATGCTCTGCCAACCGTGATGCTTTCGGCAAAATTGAAATCATC
>JAFTHO010000102.1 GCA_017457385.1 Clostridia bacterium
GGTCAAAACGTGTTTGATTTTGATTGTCCGGACGATCATATCATTATTTTAGGAAATGAGGGACAAGGTGTTTCGGCAAACTTGTCAAAGGCTGCAAAAAGCACCGTTATGATCCCTATGCAAAACAATCTCGAATCGCTTAACGTTGCGGTAAGTGGCGGTATAATTATGTATCAGCTCAGCCGTAAACAATGGAGGTAATATGTCAGGTCATAGCAAATGGGCTAACATCAAGCACAAAAAGGGCAAAAGTGATGCTATCAGAGGCAAAATTTTTACTAAAATCGGCAGAGAAATCGCCGTTGCAGTAAAAGCTGGTGGTCCTGACCCAAGCATCAACTCTAAACTTTATGATATCATCGTAAAGGCAAGAGCAAACAATATGCCAAACGACAATATCCAACGCAGTATCAAAACAGCAAGCGGTGAACTTGGCGCAATCAACTACGAAAGCATGACTTATGAAGGTTATGGCATTGGTGGTTCTGCCGTTATCGTAGAAACTCTTACTGACAACAAAAACCGTACAGCCGGTGACGTAAGATGTGCTTTTGACAAATGCGGTGGCAGTATGGGTACAACAAACTGCGTATCATTTATGTTTGACAAACAAGGCGTAATTGCCTGCAACAGAGAAGGCGGTCTTTCTGAAGACGAAATTTTTGAAATGGCTTTGGAATGTGGCGCAGACGACGTTCAGGTAGAAGACGATATGTTTGAGGTTTTGACAACTCCTGCTGATTTTTCTGCAGTAAGAAAAGCTTTGGAAGACAAAGGTGTTTCTTTTATCAATGCAGAAGTTGAGTGGGTGCCACAAAACACAGTTGTGCTCACAGCAGAACAAATGGTTAAGTTTGAAAGAATGTTGGATATGTTTGACGACAACGATGACGTTCAAAACGTATACCACAACGTAGAACTCCCAGAAGACGCTGAATAACGTGAACTTAAAGGCAGAGAAATCTGCCTTTATTTTTTTGTCAAAAAAGGGTGCATAATGACGTTTAACCTGCCCAAAAGATTGACTAAAAAGTCGTTTGAATTTATTATTATAATGTATGCGAGTTTTAGGAATTGACCCGGGGTATGCAACAATTGGCTACGGCGTGATTGACACAAACGGAAACAAACACAAAGTAGTTGATTATGGCGTAATAACAACCCCAAAAGAAGAAAATATAGCGGTAAGGCTTGCAATGATATATGACTCTATGACTGCCGTTATAGAAAAATTCAAGCCGGACGAAATTGCTGTGGAAGAATTGTTTTTTGTAAAAAACATAACTACCGGCATTAACGTTGCTCATGCCAGAGGAATAATTTTGCTTGCAAGCGTGCATGCTTGTGGCAAGTTGTATGAGTATACTCCGTTGCAAATCAAACAGGCAATGACGGGTTATGGCAGGGCAGAAAAAAGACAAATTCAGGAAATGGTCAAACTATATCTCAATTTGCCAAAAATTCCAAAGCCGGACGATGCTGCCGATGCTTTGGCAATTGCGCTGACTCATGCGCAGACAAACAAAATGACAAGTAAGTTTTCTTTGTGAGGTTTTATGTTCAATTTTATTTGTGGTGAAGTTGTCGCCAAAGAAGAAGGAATATTGGTGCTAAAAAGTGGCGAAGTTGGCTTTGAACTTTGTGTATCAGACTATACTGCCATTGATTGCAACGTTGGTGACTACGTAAAAATCTTTGCCTATCTGCAGGTAAAAGAAGATGGTCTCACTTTGTATGGCTTTTCTACCCTGGAAGAAAAAAAGATATTTTTGCAACTCATCACGGTTGGTGGCATTGGTTGCAAAATGGATTGCAGTGTTTTGTCCAACGTGAGTGTAAACGAACTTGCAACGGCAATTTTCACTGGAGATGCAAAGCGTCTTGCATGTGTAAAGGGCATTGGCAAAAAAACGGCAGAGCGAATTGTGCTTGAACTTAAAGAAAAAATCGTTCCACCTGCAAATATGGGCACTCAGCCAGAAAAAAAAGTTGCTCAGGAAACTGTGTTTTCTGCAGAGGCAATGGATGCAATTTCTGTGCTGGTTTCTTTGGGTATTGCAAAAAACGAGGCAGAATCACGAATTGCAAAAGCAGTGGAAAAAGGATTGAAAAAGACAGAAGAATTTATCAACTTTGCGTTGAAAAATCAGAGGTAAAAAATGGACGACAGACTTATTACAAGTACAATGCAGTTTGACGACAACGAAGTAGAAAACGTTTTGCGTCCAAAAACAATGTCGTCTTTTGTTGGTCAGGATAAAATTAAAAACAATCTTGAAATATATATTCAGGCGGCAAAATCACGTGACGAAGCACTTGATCACGTGCTTTTGTATGGTCCTCCGGGACTTGGCAAAACAACTCTTGCACACATTATTGCAACAGAAATGGGCAGTCGACTCACTGTAACAAGTGGTCCTGCAATAGAAAAACCTGCCGATCTGGCTGCGATTTTGACAAATCTCGAAAAAAACGACGTTTTGTTTATTGACGAAATACATCGTCTCAATCACTCTATCGAGGAGATTTTGTATCCTGCGATGGAAGACTATGCGCTTGATTTTATCGTTGGCAAAGGCCCAAGTGCAAGAAGTGTGCGCATTTCAATCAGTCCGTTTACTCTTGTTGGTGCAACAACAAAAGCGGGCAGACTTGCATCTCCTTTGCGTGACAGATTTGGTGTGCAGGCAAGACTTGAGTTGTATAATGACAAACAGCTCAGCAGTATAGTTTATCGTGCATCAAATCAACTCAAAACAGAAATCACACAGGACGGTGCATTTGAAATTGCACGCAGAAGCAGAGGAACACCACGTATTGCAAACAGATTGCTCAAAAGAGTGAGAGATTTTGCGTTGATAAAAGGCGAAGGCAAAATAACAAAAGAAATTGCAGATTTTGCACTCACAACTATCGGTGTTGACGAACTTGGTCTTGACAGCGTTGATATAAACGTTTTGACTGCAATGATAGACAAATTCAATGGTGGACCAGTTGGTCTTGACACCATTGCCGCATCAACTGGCGAAGATGCAAACACTATCGAAGACGTATACGAGCCATATTGGTTGCAACTTGGTTTTATTGCAAGAACACCAAGGGGCAGGGTTTGTCTGCCTGCTTGTTACAACCATCTTGGCAGAAAAATATCAGAACAAAAGAGCCAGTATCTCAGTGTTTTGATTGGGGAAGAAGATGAAGAAAAGTGACTTTTTTTATGACTTGCCGGAAGAATTGATTGCTCAGTATCCGGTTGAGCCACGCGACAGCTCAAGATTGCTTGTTTATGACAGAAAAACAAACCAAATGCAACACAAACACTTTTTTGAAATTGAAAACTTTTTGCAAAAAGGTGACGTGCTTGTTATAAACAATACAAAAGTTTTGCCTGTGCGACTTTATGGCACAAAAGACAAAACCGGTGGCAAAATTGAGTTTTTGTTGCTCAAACGAATTGATCTCAAAACGTGGGAAGTTGTTTTAAAACCGGGCAGAATTGCAAAAATTGGTGCAAAATTTCATTTTGGTGACAAACTTTCTGCAAAAGTTGTGGATATAATCGAAGGTGGTATGCGTGTCGTTGAGTTTGAATATGACGGCGTGTTTGAAGACATCCTCAATGACATTGGCGAAATGCCGTTGCCACACTATATAAAACAACAAATAGAAAACAAGGCAAGATACAACACAGTTTATGCCGAACATACGGGATCTTCTGCGGCACCTACTGCAGGTTTGCATTTTACTCCACAGTTGATGCAAAGACTCAGGGATAAAGGGGTGGAATTTGTAGAAGTTTTGCTTCACGTTGGTCTTGGTACATTCAGGCCAGTAAAAGAAGAAAATATTCTTGATCACGAAATGCACAGCGAATATTTTGAAATTTCTCAACAGGCTGTGGATACAATCAACAATGCAAAAAAACAGGGCAGAAGAATAATTTCTGTCGGCACTACAAGCGTTCGCGTTTTGGAAAGTTGCTCTGACAGCAACGGTGTGCTCAAAGCCGGTGCGGGTGAGACAAAAATCTTCATTTACCCCGGATACAAATTCAAGGTAGTGGACAGTCTGATAACAAACTTCCATTTGCCAGAAAGCACGTTGATTATGCTGGTTTCTGCACTTATGGGCAGAGAAAACGCTCTTAATATGTATGAAACTGCAGTTAAAGAAAAATACAGATTTTTTAGTTTTGGCGACTCTACATTTATAATTTGACGATATGAAATTTTCTTTTGAAATACAAAAAAAAGATGGAAAATCACTTGCAAGAAGAGGCAAGTTTTATACTCCACACGGTGTGATAGAAACACCTGCATTTATGCCTGTTGGCACTTTGGCAACTGTAAAAAGTGTTTTGCCAACAACACTTCACGAAATTGGCACACAAATTTTGCTTTCTAACACTTATCACCTTTATCTCAGGCCAGGTGAAGAAATTGTTCAAAAAGCAGGCGGTTTGCACAAGTTTATGAACTGGGACAAGCCTATTTTGACAGACTCCGGTGGTTTTCAGGTTTTTTCTCTTGGTGATTTGAGAAAAATTACAGAAGAAGGCGTTTATTTTTCTTCTCACATTGATGGCTCAAAACACTTTTTCTCACCAGAAAAGGTAATGGACATCGAAAATGCACTTGGTGCAGATATCATCATGGCGTTTGATGAGTGCAGCACTTATGGCAGTGACAAAGACTATGCAAAAAAGGCTTTGCGCAGAACTATAAACTGGCTTGACAGATGTTATAACCATCATAAAAACGAAAATCAAATGTTGTTCCCGATTATTCAGGGCAATATGTATAAAGATTTGCGTATTCAAAGTGCCAAAGAAACTATTCCTTATGCAAAAATGGGTATTGCAATAGGTGGTTTGTCTGTTGGTGAACCAAAAGAAGTTATGGTGGATATGCTTGATACGCTTGCACCATATTATCCGGAAAATATGCCAAGATATCTTATGGGTGTCGGCACTCCTGACTATATCATCGAGGGTGTTTTGCGTGGTGTGGATATGTTTGACTGCGTTTTGCCAACAAGAATTGCGCGAAATGGCACTGCAATGACGTCACAAGGCAAAGTGGTGGTAAGAAATGCAAAATATAAAGAAGATTTTTCTCCGCTTGATCCTGAGTGTGATTGCTATACGTGCAAAAACTTCAGCAAGGCATATCTGAGACACCTTGTAAACTGCAACGAAATTTTGGCTTCTACTTTGTTGAGTATACACAATATCAAGTTTTTGCTTGATCTTACAAAAAATCTCAGAGAAGCAATTTCTAACGATACTTTGCAACAATTTGTCACAGAGTTTTATGCAAAATATTACAAATCTCACACTTTGTACAATTTTGGTTGAAATTTTTTGAATAAATAAATATTTTCATACTGCAAAAATGCTTTTACAAACGTTTTTGTAAATGATATAATATAAAAAATCTATAAAAAGAGGAAAAAACAATGAATCCTATAGTATTGGTTGTAGTTATGGTTGTTCTTTTTGGTGGTACGCTTTTTATGCAGTCAAGAAACGCCAAGAAAAACAAAAAAGCACAGGAAGAAATGCGCAATCAGGTTGTTGTTGGTGCAGAAGTTATGACAATTGGTGGTGTTATTGGCACTATTGTTGAAATGGACAACAGCAAAAACACTATCACAATCGAATCAGGCAGTGCAAAAATTGTGTTTACTGCAAGAGCAATTCACAGTGTTGTTAACAGCCCTGTTTCAAGCTCTTATCTTTCAGCTAAAGAAGAAGAAAACAAGTAATAACGAAAAAATCCTTCGAATATATTGTATAAATATTCGGAGGTTTTTTTATGTCTGAAAGTATAAAAACAAAAAGTTTTGTGGGCGAAACGACAAAAGGGAGTGTGGTTGCAACTTTTTTGTCCGTGTTGTTTGTGCTTGCTTTTGCGCTGGTAATGCGTATTTTTGGCATTGGAGCAACAATGATACCCGCGATAAACCTTGTTATCAAAATTTTGAGTGTTTTTATTGCCGTTTTTGTTGCGATAAAAACTCCGCAGTCAGGCTTTTTGAAAGGTGCTTTGATTGCCGTTGGTTTTGTTTTGCTCTCTGACCTGTTGTTTTTGTTGCTTGGTGGTCAATCTGTTTTTGCAGACGTGTTTAAAGACCTTGCAATATGTGTGATTGCAGGTGTAATTGCAGGTATAATTGCTGTAAACAGAAAAAAATTATAAAATGTCTTTACAATCAAACTAAAAAATAGTATACTTATTGTAAGTTTGGAGGATGAAATTATGAAACATTTTAAAACTATTGCTAAACCCGAACTCAACAAAATTGCTAAAAACAGTGGCTGTGGCGAATGCCGTCCAAGCTGTCAATCTGCTTGCAAAACTAGCTGTACAGTAGGCAACCAGGTTTGCGAACAAAAAGTTTTGGTAAGAAACACTGGTAAATAAATTTAATATCAAAAAAGAGTAGGGTTTTCCTGCTCTTTTTTAACGATGCCGAGCAATCGGCATTTTTTTTTGAAAAGGAAAGTATGATACACGCATTTAATTTTAAAGATAACTATTTTGTATATGACGTAGAAAGTGGCTCTTTGCACGAAACTGACAAAATGATTTTTGATATTTTGAAAAACAATGATTTGTCGGCTTATGATGCAAATGCAGTTGCAGAAGCAAAGGCAGAAATTGCATCACTCAAAGAACAAGGTTTGCTCGATGCGTCTGCACCAGAATATACAATGGAAGAAAAACGCCTTGACGTAAAAGCAATGTGTCTTCACGTTTGTCACGATTGCAACTTGCGTTGTGGCTATTGCTTTGCAAAAGAAGGTACTTATAGCGGACCAAAAGAAATGCTCAGTCTTGAAACTGCAAAAAAGGCAATGGATTTTTTGATTGACAACAGTGCAGGAAGAAAAATTCTTGAAGTTGACTTTTTTGGTGGTGAGCCACTCATGAATCTTGACGTGCTTAAACAAACTGTAGAGTACGCAAAAGAACAGGCTGCAAAAAAGGGCAAAGTATTCAAGTTTACAACGACAACGAATGGTGTTTTGCTCAACAAAGAAACAAGTGACTATCTCAACAAAGAGATGGACAACGTTGTTTTGAGTATTGACGGCAGAAAAGAAGTTAACGACGCAGTAAGAAAAACTGCAAACGGAAAGGGCAGTTTTGACTATTTTATCGACAATTTCAAATATTTCCGTTCTATCCGTGGTGACAAAAGCTATTTTGTAAGGGGTACTTTTACAAACAAAAATCTTGACTTTTCTCAGGACGTTTTGTTTATGAACGACCTTGGTTTTGATCAGATTTCTATAGAGCCTGTCGTGTTGCCTGATGACCACTCACTTGCAATTAAAGAGAGTGATTTGCCTGTTGTTTTTGAGGAATACGAAAAACTTGCAGAAGCATATCTCGAAAGACGTCAGGACAGCGAAAAATGGTTTAGCTTTTTCCATTTTGTTTTGCATCTCAACGATGGTCCTTGCTACAAAAAACGTCTTGTTGGTTGTGGTGCAGGCAGTGAATATATTGCAGTTGCTCCAAACGGTGATATTTATCCTTGCCATCAGTTTGTTGGTGAAAAACAATTTTTGCTTGGCAATGTTCATACTGTGGAAAAAGACGGTTTGAATGACGAAATCAGGCACAAATTTGCAAAAAGCAGTATTTTTACAAAACCAGATTGTCAAAATTGCTGGGCAAAATATCACTGCAGTGGTGGTTGCAATGCAAATGCAATTCACTTTAACGGTGATATGGACAAGCCATATAAAATTGCATGCGAAATGATGAGAAAAAGGCTTGAATGCTCTATGTATATTTTTGCGAAAGAAAACCTTTAATTTGTGCAATTTTGAACATCATTTGTCTAATTTTAAACATCATTTAATTGACGAAATTGATAAAAAATTATACAATAGATAAGGTATTTTATTAGGAGGACATCTAATGTCAAAAAGGAAATCAATCATTTGCCTTTCAATATTAGTTTTTGTCATGCTCTTTGTTGCAGTGTTTTCTGTCATGCCAAGTTTTGAAGTTGGTTTGTATGATTATCAGTCACCATTGAGTCAGATAAAACTTGGTCTTGATTTGAAAGGTGGTGTTTACGTTACGTTTGAAGTTGACGAAGAAAGCCTTGAAGACGTTGACGACGTAGACGCAGCAATTACTAACACTGCGAAAATTATGCAGGATCGTCTTGCTGCAAAAGGTTATACAGAAGCAGTTGTTACTGCAGTAAACAGCACTTCTGGTGCAAAAAACATTCGTGTAGAAATTCCTGACGTTTCTAATCCTGACGAAGCTTTTGAAATTTTGTCAAAACCAGCTTCTTTGGAAATCAGAATCAAGTCAGAAACAGGTGAACTTGCAACAGATTCACAAAACATTGTATCTGCCGTAGCGGTTATTGACCAAAAGAATACAGAGTATTATGCTGTTCAGTTGCAACTCAACAGACAAGGTCAAAGTGATATGGCTTATGCAACTTCTGCATCAAAAATCACACACGGCACAGATCAGATCTTTTTCCTTTTGGATGGCGAAGTTATCAGCCAGCCAACAGTACAAGGACAAATCACTGGTGAATACAGCACAATCTCTGGTCAGATGACAAGAGAACAGGCAGAAGCACTTGCTATTCAAATCAGCAGTGGTGCATATGAAATCAGCTTTAAAGATCAAATCGAAAGACGTGTTGTAAGTGCAACTTTGGGTGAAGAAGCTATTCAGACAGTATTGATCGCCGGTGTTGTCAGCCTTGCTTTGATTATCGTCTTTTTGGTGATTTTCTATGGCGCTTTTGGTGTTGCGGCATGTCTGGCATTGCTTGGATATACAATTCTTATGATTTTGGCATTGGCATTGTTGCCATTTGTCCAACTCACTTTGCCTGGTATTGCGGGTATTATCCTTGGTATCGGTATGGCAGTTGACGCTAACATCATTATGTTTGAACGTATCAAAGACGAATACAGAAACGGAAAATCATTCAGCAGCGCTTATCAGGATGGTTTTAAACGTTCTTTGTCAGCAATCATCGACTCAAACATTACTACTTTGATTGGTGGTATCACATTGTGGGCTCTTGCAACAGGTTCTGTACAAGGTTTTGCCGTAACGTTGGTATTCAGCGTGGTAATTTCTTTGTTCTCAGCACTTTTCCTTACAAGATTGTTTGCAAACTTGCTTATGCCAATCACAGGCGAAGAACCTGCGTTGTATAAGCTGAAAAGATTGGAGGTGGAATAATGGGTCTCATGAATAAAGAATGGAACATTGTTAAAGCCTTCAAAGTTTGTATTGCAATTTCTTTGGCAATCATTGTATTTGGTATTGCAGCTTTGTGCATCAATGGTTTGCCACTTGGTATCGAATTTGCCGGTGGTGTAGAACTTACTGTTGACTTTAACGAAAACGACGTTTCTCAAAGCGAATATAATACAATCAGGGCAGAAATCAAAAATCACCTCGAATCTGCTGGTTTGTCTGTATCTGACGGCAGCAAAATTTCAGAAGGTGATATTATTGATGGCGTAAAATTCAGCTATAAACTCGAAATCAAAAACAAAGCTGTAAAAGATGGCGACGACGTTATGGGTGTAATGTTTGATATGCTCGAAAAAGGTGGCAGTGAATTGTCAGACGACGACGTTGCAGTATTGAAAGATTATCTCGGCAATGATTTTGATTTTGCAGGTTTTAAATCAATTGATACTGTAGTAAGTGACGTTACAGATGGTATTTCTGTAACTCCATCTATCTATCTTGTTGGTGCGTCAGTGAGTGCAAAACTTTTGCAGACTTCTTTGATTGCATTGACAGTAGCATTGGTTTTGATTTTGGCTTATATCATCATCAGATTCCGTACTTTGGGTGCAGAAAACAACTTTGTCAGCGGTCTCAAGAGTGGTCTTGCAGCTATCATTGCGTTGGTACACGACGTTGTGATTATGTTCTCATTTATTCTTGTTACTGGCTGGTTGTTTGATTTGCAAATTACAAGTACGTTTGTTGCGGCGGTTGTAACAATCGTTGCATACTCAATCAACAACACAATCGTCGTATTTGACAGAATTCGTGACAACAAAAAACGTTTTGTAAATATGACAAATCTCCAGATTGCAAACAGATCTATAAGAGACGTTTTCACACGTTCTATGTTTACTTCTTTGACAACAATCATTGCAATTTTGGTATTGACAATTTTGGGTATCGCAGCATTGCGTGAATTCACATTGCCGATTTTGGTTGGTTTGATTGCAGGTACTTATTCATCACTCTTTATCTCTCCATATCTCTGGAAAGTCTTTAACAAAGATGGTAAAAAAGTGAAAACAAATGAGTAAAAAATAAGATTGACAGCCTTCTTTCGGGAAGGCTGTTTTTTATTACAGGAGATCCATGAAAAGCAGATATAAACAAAGACAATTTGATTGTGACATAAATGATATAAAGGTTGTGTCTGAAAAATTTGGTTTTGATGAACAAACAGACTTTTTGCTCAAAAAATTTGGTGTCAACAGCAACAATGCCGACACGTTTTTTTCTGATGGCGAAAACGGTTTGTTTGATCCATTTTTGATGCAGAATATGGATCTTGCAGTAGAAAAAATCAATTTTGCCAAAGAAAATGGAAAAAAAGTATTGATTTTTGGCGATTATGATGCAGATGGCATTTCGGCATCTGCTATTTTGAAGTTGTTTTTTGACGAAATTGGTATTGACAGTTTTGTGTATTTGCCAAAAAGAAGCGAGGGATATGGTCTGAAGATAGAAACTCTCATACGTTTGTATCGTCAGCAAAAGTTTGACCTTGTGGTTACTGTAGACTGTGGCATAACTGCAGTTGACGAGGTAGAGTTTTTGAAAAAAATTCTTCATGTAGACGTACTTGTTACAGATCACCACGAAGCAGGTGAAAAGTTGCCTGATTGCGTATGTGTCAATCCAAAACTTGGTTATCCGTTCCGTGATTTGTCAGGTTCTGGCGTGGCATTAAAGCTTGTGCAGGCATTGTCTTGCGAAGAAGTTGCAAAAAGTTTTTGTGACCTGGCAAGCATTGGCACAATTGCAGATATTATGCCTATGGAAAGCGAAAACAGGGCGATTGTCAAAATTGCATGCAGAAATATAAACAATCTGGGACTTAAAGCTTTGCTTGAGGCTAACAAGGTTGACCTTGCCAAGATGGATTGCAACAGCATGGCGATAAAAATCTGTCCAAAAATAAATGCGGCAGGCAGAGTGGACGAGCCAAGGATTGCATGGGATTTGTTTCTTGATCAACGTGATGTTATTGCAAAAAACAAGGTAAAAGCACTTGCAGAGGCAAATACGCAAAGGCAAGCATTGACAGAAGAAGCTTATCAGCAGGCATTGGAATATATCAATCAGCACAATCTTGCATCATTGCCTGCAATTTTTGTGTATGGCGAAAACTGGAAGCATGGTATTCTTGGTCTTATTGCAAGCAGGCTTGTAGAAAAGTTTAAAGTTCCTGTTGGTGCATTTATGCCAGAAGGTGACAACATTATTGGCTCTATGCGTACACCAGAAGGTATAAATCTGCATGCCACTGTATCAGAACTCAAACAATACGTTTTGCGTTTTGGTGGCCACAAAATGTCTGTCGGTGTGACTTTGTTTAAAGATGGTTTTGGCAAGTTTTATCAGCAGTTTATTGACAAAATAAAAGACCAAAATATCGACAGCGTGCAAAGATTTTTTGATGCAGAGTTTTGTATGCAATATGCAGAAGACAGTTTTGCTAAAAAAACAAAGAGATTTGAACCAATTGCGCCAAACAACAAAGTTGTTTTTTATGGCAGATTTTCTGTAAAAAGCAGTGCGTTGTTTGGAAAAAACAAAAACTATCTAAAAATTCTCACACAGGATGGTTTTGAACTTAAAACCTTTATGGATTGCAGTCATTTGATTTCTGCAATCAAAACAAACTGCAAGTTTGAGTGTGTGTTTACTTTAGATTATGATGAGTTTTCTCGCACATACGTCGGTTTGATGTCTGATATAAACTTGCTCAACTCAATTTCTTTTGACGAAATGTATCTTTGCAATTATATTGATGGGCTTGATTTTGACGAAAAAAGCGAAAATATTGATTTTATGCCTTTGAACAGAGTGGATTCTTTTGCAAAAGAAGGAAAATGCTGTTGTGTTTTTGGCAGTATGCTTGAGTTTGAACAAGTGAAGGACAAGTTGAATTTTGACGACTTTTATCTCGATTTTTTCTGGCCAAATCAATATTGCAATACAGTTTTGATTTCACCAGACAAAAGGGCAGATTTATCTAAATTTGACAATATAATTTATTTTAATGTCTATAATCAAAAGGTAGAACAAGTTGATTTTAGTGAAAATGCTTTCTATTGCAAACTTTCTGACAACGTTCCTGCGTATATCAGCGGACAGAAAATTGGCAGAGACGCTTGTGCTAAAATATTCAAAGCAATAGTGGCAAACAATTCACAAAGCATAGATGCATATGAGTTGTATATTAAATGTGGTGTGTTTGAGTATACTTTTGGCACGTTTTTGTATGTTTTGAAGGTGTTTGAAGAATTAAAAATATTCAATATTATTGAAAAACCTTTCACATTGATTTATAATAAAGGAATAAAAGTAAATCTTGCTGATTCGCAACTTTTCAAAATGATTGCGACAGAGTGATTTTGGGTGTGGTATGGCTTATAAAGAACCGGCTGAAATTACAATTGAAAATCTCAAATCAAAAATAAAGCATTATTATCCAAATGATACTGCCATCATTTTGCGTGCGTTTAAACTTGCTCAGGATGCACACGAGGGACAATTCAGAGCATCTGGCAGACCTTATGTAACACATCCATGTGTTGTTTGTGATATTCTCATTGACCTTGGTTTTGACGTGGCAACTTTGTGTGCTGCGTTGTTGCATGATACGGTAGAAGATACTTACGTTACTGATCAGCAGTTGCGCAATGAGTTTGGCGATGAAATTGCAGACCTTGTCAAAGGTGTAACAAAACTTGACAAACTTCAATTTGCCAGCAAAGAAGAAGAACAGGCAGAAAACATCAGAAAAATGTTTTTTGCAATGGCAAAAGATATCCGTGTAATCATTATCAAACTTGCAGACAGATTGCACAATATGAGATCTTTGCATTATCTTTCAGAGCGTCGTCAACAGGCAATGGCAAAAGAAACCATAGATATTTTTGCTCCATTGGCAGGCCGACTTGGTATCTCTCAAATCAAATGCGAGCTTGAAGACTTGTGCCTCAAATATCTTGATGAAGAGGCATATGAATATTTGTCTACAAATATCGCAATGAAAAAAGAAGAACGCCAGTCTTTGGTTGATACCGTTATTTTTGAGTTGTCAAAAATGCTCAAAGAGCTTGGAGTTGTTGGTGAAATTTCGGGCAGAACAAAACACTTTTACAGCATATACAAAAAGATGAAAAATCAGGGCAAAAGCCTTGATGAAATATATGATATGACGGCAGTAAGAGTCATTGTAGACTCTGTAAAAGATTGTTATAACGTTTTGGGTGCAATTCACGCAGTCTGGAAACCAATTCCTGGCAGAATTAAAGACTATATTGCCGTGCCAAAACCAAATATGTATCAATCTTTGCATACAACTGTCATCACAAATCTTGGCTCTCCGTTTGAAATTCAAATAAGAACAAAAGAGATGCACAAGGTTGCAGAATATGGTATCGCAGCGCACTGGAAATATAAAGAAGGTGCGTTTGAAAAGGGTGTAACAGATAAAATCAGCTGGATTAAAGAAGTTGTGGAAAACGACGCCGAAAATAAAGACTCAAAAGAGTTTTTGGATTCAATCAAGCAAGATATTTCTGTTGGCAACGAGGTATTTGTCTTTACTCCAAAGGGTGCAGTAAAAATTTTGCAGACAGGAGCAACTGCACTTGACTTTGCTTATGCGGTGCACAGCGAAGTCGGTAACAAATGTGTTGGCGCAAAAGTCAACTCAAAGCTTGTTCCAATCGGTCACGTGCTTGAAAACGGTGATATTGTAGAGATTATCACGTCTTCAAACTCAAAAGGACCATCAAGAGACTGGCTCAAAATTGTTGTTTCTTCAAGTGCAAAAAGCAAAATAAGACAGTTCTTCAAAAAAGAAATGAAAGAAGAGCATATCAAAAACGGTCGTTCTATGCTTGAAAAAGAGGCAAGACGTCGTGGGTTTGTGTGGTCTCAGCTCATATCTCCAAAGGCGCTGGAAACTGTTTACAGGCGCTATATGTTCAGCGAAATTGACGAAATGTATGCGTCAGTTGGTTATGGCAGCATCACAACAAACCAGGTTTTGATAAAACTGATAGATTATTACAAAAAGCACGTAGAAAAGGTTGTTATTGACGGCGAAGTTGTATACAAACCAAAACAATCAAGCAAGGCAAACAGTGTAATAATCAAAGGTTATGATGATTTGCTCATCAGATTTTCAAAATGCTGTTCTCCGGTACCTGGGGACAAAATCGTTGGTTATATTTCACGTGGCAGAGGTATAACAATCCATCTGGCTGATTGTCAGGCAGTAAAAACACTTGAGAAAGAACGTCTAGTAGAGGCAGAATGGTCTCATGAAGTAACAGGCGCAAGCTTTTCTGCAAGTTTGCAGGTTTTGTGTGAAGACAAAGGCGTTGTTTTTGCCGATCTCACAAAAATTATTACAAATCAAAACCTGCCAATCATATCTTTTAATGCGCGCAAAGACAAAAATCACAATATTGTGGCAGTTTTTGCAGTAGAAATAAAAGATCACAAGCAACTCAATCAACTTATTGATAAAATAAGGTCTTATCCAAACACTTTGGACGTATTCAGAACAACTATTTGATTATGGAAAAAAAATTGTATATAACTGCAGGTGGCAGGGTAAATACAAACTGTTATCTCATGGTAGACAAAGACAACAATGCTGTTATTGTTGATTTGCCAGACGAAACAGGTGAGCAACTTGCGGATTTTTTAAAACAAAACGACATAAAACCACTTGCAATTTTGCTTACACATGGTCATTTTGATCATTGTGGTGGTGTTGCTGCATTTTTGCGTGAGTTTGACGTGCCTGTTTATGGTCACAAAAACGATATTGACCTTGCCAAAAATGCATCTAAAAACAAGTGGAGAGTGAGAGCTGAAGATTGTGATATCACAAACTTTATAAACGACGGTGACAAAATCCTTTTGGGTGATTTTGAAATTGACGTTATGCATACGCCGGGTCATACAATGGGCAGTGTATGTTATTTTGCAGATGATATCATGTTTTCGGGCGATACTTTGTTTCATGCTGACATTGGCAGAACTGATTTTGCAGAAAGCAATCCTGCAGAAATGCAAAAAAGCCTTGCAAGAATTGCAAAAATAGAAAAAGACTATAAAGTTTTGCCGGGTCACGAAGAATACACGACTTTGAAAGAAGAACAGGAAAATCACGTATATTTAAGATGAAATTTTTTACCAACAGCGAATTTTCTGCAGATAGTGCAGATATTATAAGAGAATATTTTCCAAATGAAAAATTAGAAAAGGCTGAAGCTGATGAAAATTGTCAGCTCAGTTTTTTTGTGCAGTTTTTTGATGACAAAGAAGAATATCTTTGCAAATTTGGTGAAACAGTTGAAAAAGACGAGATTTTTTATGACAAAAACTGGACTCTTTTGCAAAAAAAGCGTTTTACCAAAAGAAAATCAAAAATTTGCGTGTACAATTGTCTGAGCAAGGCTATGAACAAAACTTTGGTTTGGGGTTCGCTCACGGGAATACGTCCTACAAAGCTTGCTTATGAGCTTAAAAAAGAAGGGCATGACAACACGCTTGAAGCTTTTGAAAACATTTTTAAAGTGCCACACAAAAAGGCAAAACTTGTTGATGATATTTTGCAAAATCAAAGTGGGCTTATCAATTTTGACGATGACAAATATGCAGACTTTTATATCAACATTCCGTTTTGTGTGAGCAGATGCAGTTATTGCTCTTTTGTGAGTGGTGATATATCAAAACAAAAACGCTTTATCGAGCCTTATATCGAGGCGTTGTGTTTTGAGATAGAAGAAACAAAAAAGATGATAAAACAAGGCGGATATAAAATCAATCATCTTTATATCGGCGGTGGAACCCCAACGTCTTTTTGTGTGGAAGATCTTGAAAAAATTTTGTCACACGTTGATTTTAAAGTGGACGAATTTACTGTAGAGGCAGGCAGACCGGATACAATCACAAAAGAAAAGTTAGAGTTGTTTAAAAAGGCCGGTGTAAACAGAATTTCGATAAATCCGCAAACTTTTGAGCAAAAAACACTCGATTTAATCAATAGAAAACATACTATTACAGACATATATGTTAAATTTGAGCTTGCAAGGCAGTTTGGTTTTGAAATAAACATGGATTTGATTGCTGGTTTGCCTGGTGAAACGTTTGAAAATTTTAAAAGCAGTATTGACAGTGCGGTATCACTAAAACCAGAAAATATCACCGTGCATACACTTGCTTTAAAATCAGGATCACAAATGAAAGAAGAAAGCAAAGTGTCTGACAACGAAAACGAAATTGAAAAGATGCTTGACTATGCAAGTGAGACGGTTGGCAAAAACGGATTTGTTCCATACTATATGTACAGACAAAAATACGTTATAGGCAATTTTGAAAACGTTGGTTATTGTCTGCCTGGCAAACAATGCAAATATAACATTGATATGATGGAAGAAGTTGCAAATATTTTTGCCTGTGGTGCAAATGCAATTTCTAAAAGAGTTTTTCTTTCTCAAAACCGTATAGAAAGGGCTCCAAACGTAAAAGATTTTACCAATTATATAGAGCGAATTGAAGAAATGACAGAAAGAAAAAAACGCTTGTTTTTAGATTAAAATCAGTTTACAAAAAAACGTCATTGTGATATAGTATATCGGTACCGATTGCTTGGTGAAACGATTTCTCCGACGTTTTACCCAGTGATCAGGCGAATTTATTTTATGGAGGAAACAAAAAATGGCACACATCGAAAAATCAGAAATCATTGCTAAGTTCGGTCGTAAAGAAGGCGACACTGGTTCACCAGAAGTTCAAATCGCTCTCTTGACAGCTCGTATCAATCACTTGACAGAGCACCTTAAATCAAACAAAAAAGATCACCACTCAAGACGTGGTCTTTTGCAAATGGTTGGTAAAAGACGTGGTTTGCTTGACTATCTCAAGAGCACAGACCTCGAAAAATACAGAAAAATCATTGCTGATCTCGAACTCAGAAAGTAAAAAACAGGGGTGGAATATCATTTTCCACCCATTTTTTTAGATATATTGGTAGTTGTAGGTAGGAGAAAGAAGAAAAATGACAAAATTTGAAAAACGTGAATGCCAGATCGGTAGCAGAAAATATTATATTTTCGAAACTGAACTCGGCGGAAAGACTTTGTCTGTAGAAATCGGCAAATATGCTGAACAGGCAAACGGTTCTTGTATAGTAAGAATGGGCGAAACAGCGGTTATGGTAAACGCTACGCTCGCAAAATCACAAAGACCTGGAATTGACTTTTTTCCACTCGGTGTTGATTTTGAAGAAAAAATGTATGCAGTTGGTAAAATCCCTGGTGGTTTTAAAAAGAGAGAAGGCAGACCTAGCGACAAAGCTATTTTGACTTCACGTCTTATTGACCGTCCAATCAGACCACTTTTCCCAAAAGGATTTTTCAATGACGTAACTGTTGTTGCAACTGCAATGTCAGTAGACGGCGACAATTCACCAGAAGTTTTGGCGATGATCGGTTCTTCAATCGCATTGTCAATCTCTGATATCCCATTTGCAGGTCCAACAGGCAGTGTTGCAGTAGGTATTGTAGATGGTCAATACGTTATCAACCCAGATTGCAAACAAAGAGAACAAAGCACTTTGGCTTTGAACCTTGCCGGCACAAAAGATGCTATCATGATGGTAGAAGCTGGTTCTAAAGAAATTTCTGAAGAAGAAATGCTCGGCGCAATCTTGTTTGGTCACGAAGAAATCAAAAAATTGTGCGATTTTATCGAAAAAGTTGCCGCAGAAGTTGGCAAAGAAAAAATCGTACCTGTTTTGAACCTTGTTCCAGAAGATATCAAAGCAGAAATCAAAGCTTATGCAAGCGAAATGCTCGACAAAGCGCTTGAAACTTTTGACAGAGCAGAAAGACAACGCAACGAAGACGAAGTTAACGAAAAGGTAACTGCATATTACACAGAAACAAACCCTGATTATCTTCCTTACATCGGCGATGCTTTGTATGCACTCACAAAAGAAAAGGTTAGAGCAAAAATCATCAACCATGGCATTCGTCCAGACGGCAGAAAAACAGATGAAATCAGAGAAATCTGGTGTGAAGCTGGCATTATGCCAAGAGTACACGGTACTGGCGTGTTCACACGTGGTATGACTCAAGTTATCACAACTGCAACACTCGGTACAATTTCTGAAGTTCAAAAACTTGAAGGTCTTGATGAAGATACTTTCAAGAGATATATGCACCACTATA
>JAFTHO010000103.1 GCA_017457385.1 Clostridia bacterium
CTGCGTTTTTTGCAGCAACAACGTTGTCAATTATTTCGTCTTTGCCGTGGCTAAAGACTGTATGTGTATGATAATCGCCTAAAATCATGTGTACTCCCACACAAAACAACCTCTGGCTCCAGCACAAAGCCAAAAGTGTTTTTGCATTTTGTTTGTATAAGGTCAACCAACTGCAATACCTGACTGCACGTTGCATTGCCATTGTTGACGACAAACCCTGCGTGTTTTTGTGATATTTGCGCGTCACCCACACAAACACCCTTTAACCCAAGTTTGTCGATAAAATATCCTGCCGATATGCCGTCGTGCTTTTTAAAAAAACATCCGGCACTTTTTTTGTCAAGTGGCTGTGATTGCCTTTTTTTGCAGATTGTATCCAGATAAATTTTTTCTGTCACACATGGGTCTGCCCTGTGCAGACAAAACTGCACCATTGTGACGACAAAACCGTTTGTTTTAAACACACTGTCACGATAGCCAAAACGACAATCGCTTTTGTCAAAAACCTTTGTGCTTTTGCCATCCGTTGCCCACACCTTTTCGACAAGGTCTGCCGTGCATTTGCCAAAACACCCTGCATTTAAAACGGTTGCCCCACCCACGCTTGCAGGCAAAGTTGCCAAAAACTCCATACCGCCAAGACCATGTTTTTTTGCAAGGTTGTATAACCTTTTGGTGGTGGCACCTGCCTGTGCAATCACCTTGTTTTCGTTGACGACAAGGTCTGCAAAACGATTGCCGAGTTTTATCACGACACCGTCAAAACCATCGTCGCCAAAAAGCAGGTTTGAGCCATTGCCCATTATTGTATATAATACACCATTATCCCTGCAAAAATCAACAGTTTTGCAAATTTCGTCACAACTGCAAGGCTGGACAAACAACCTGCATCTGCCACCTATGCCAAAGGTGGTATGTGGCGACAGCAACACCTCTTTTTGAGCAAAACCCACCTGCCTGCTCAGTATGTTTAAAAAATCCATTTATATACCAACAATCTCCATTGCTTTTTGTTTTGCCTGTTGCAGTTTTTGTTCGTCATCAAAAACACATGGCACTTTAAGATCGGACGAAAGTGCCTTTTCCATTTTGTCCTGCAACCCATCCGAATATATATCAAGCGAAGGCGAAAACATCCCGATGCCAGCAAGTTTTTTTTGACTATGATCGCTTGTGAGATATTGCGCAAAAGCCTGGCTCAAAGCACCCCTGTCCTTGTTGTCGCAAAAACCGATATACTGCACAAGGTCGGTATACCCACCCAAAAACTCAAAAGTCACGTCTGTCATTTTGCCCTGCGATTGTTTGACAAGCACCCTTGACAAATCCCTCTGCGTGCCAAGCAACAAGGCATAGTCCCTTTGCACAAAACTCTGATATGCCTGATATGGTGTGACAGAAAGATCATTTTGCCACTCGTCTGCCACACCTTTTGCACCACAGTCTGCAAGCAACTGCATTGGGTTGGTATATTGAGCAAAACCAACGGCAAGTGATGGCACTTTTGTTTTGTTTTTGTCTTTTTTTGTATACCCAAAACCAAATGCATTTTGCAAAGACAGTTTGCCACCCTTTTTTGCCAGTATGTCGTCAAAACAGCACAACGTATAGCCACCAAATGCCCACGGCAAAGCCAAAACCACACCGTCAAACACACCACCCGCAAGCAAATCGTCACGCACGTTTATTTGCCCTGTAAAAGGCGACAGCAGCTCTTTGACTTTGCACCCGACACCAAAAGAAAAAGAGATGAGATCAAAATTGTCGCCCTGTTTTAACTTTTCTTCCACCTGTTGCAAGGTATAAGTCTGCACACTCACAAACACACCTTTGTTTTTTGACTCAAACTCTATCGCACGCTTTTTTAAAAACTCTGCTCTGCTGCCACGCCCACCCTCAAACGTTTCGATATGCCAAAGATTGAGCACCCCTGTATAACTGCCACCACCCTCACCTTTTGCATCAAGTTTGTCAAACACAAACAATGGCACGTATGCCATAAAAACCACAAACAAAATGCCTGATATATATTTTTTAAACATAAAACAACATATGATTTTTTGCACAAAAAAAGCACCCTTGAAAAAGAGTGCTTTTAGTGTTTGTTATTGATTTTTCATTCTTTCTGTAAGGTCGTCCATTGCGTTGTATCCCATTTGTGACAAACGATATACGGTTGCCGCAGTTTCTACAACGACGGCAATGTTTCTGCCCGGAGAAACAGGTATTGTCATTTTTGTGAGTGGGATGCCAAGGATTTCTTCTTTTTCCGGCTCACCACCAAGTCTTTCGTACGTTTTTGACTGATCCCAGTGCTCAAGCTGAATGATGAGTTCTATCTCCTGATTGAGTTTGATAGAAGATGCACCATACAACCTGACGATGTTTACCAGACCAACGCCACGCAGTTCCATAAAGTTTTTTACAAGTGGGTTGGCACTGCCGTCAAGCATATTGCCAATGCGTTTGATGACCACAATGTCGTCTGCAACAATACGATGCCCACGACGCAACAGTTCAAGAGCGATTTCGCTTTTGCCAATGCCACTTGAACCTTTTATCATAACGCCAACACCATCGATATCCATAAGAACGCCGTGTTCCTGAATAGTGTGTGCCTGCATTTCTTTGAGGTTTTCTACCACCTCGCTGATGAGCTCTGACGTAGAAAGTGACGAACTGAAAATTGCAACGCCTTTTTGTTTTGCATTTTCAATAAAAACGTCGTCTACCTTTAAATCACGGCTGAAAATTATGCAAGGAAAAGAATTTTTAAAAAAGTTGCCAACAACCCTTTGCTTTTCTTCCTGCGTGAGAGCATCTAAAAAATGAACTTCGCTTGGGCCAATCACCTGAACGCGTTCGTTTGCAAAATATTCGAAATAACCAGTAAGTTGCAAACCAACACGGTTTACGTTTGGAGTTGAAATAACCAAAGTTGTTTGTGGGTCATAAACTATTTTTAATTTTATTTTTTTAGCAAGTTCCTGTGCTGTAAA
>JAFTHO010000104.1 GCA_017457385.1 Clostridia bacterium
AGCTTGTAGAATTTATGAAAAAATTTGCTGCTGAAAACAAATAAGGTCTTTTTAAATTTAAAGTATAGGTGAAATTATGAAAGAAGTTTTGAGATTGAACCCTATCAGTCCATTGATTGATAAAGTTTTTGGCGACAAATACAAATTGGTTGCCGAATCAGAAGCTCCTGTAGGTATTCTTGTTCGTAGCTTTAAAATGCACGAATATGAACCTGCAAAATCTGTCCTCTGCGTTGGCCGTGCAGGTGCTGGCGTAAACAATATCCCTTGCGACAAATATGCAGAAAAAGGCATCGTTGTATTCAACACTCCAGGTGCAAATGCAAACGCTGTAAAAGAGCTTGTCCTTTTGAGCTTGCTCCTTTGCGGAAGAAAAATTATCCCTGGTATCGAATGGGCACAAAGCCTTAAAGGTCAAGGCGCTGACGTTGGTCCTGCTGTAGAAAAAGGCAAGAGCAAATTTGTTGGTGGCGAAATTTTGGGCAAAAAGATTGGTATCTATGGCCTTGGTGCTATCGGTCGTCTTGTTGCTAACGCATGTGTTGCACTCGGTATGGACGTTGTTGCATACAACCGCACTGTTCGCGAAGAAATCAAAGCAGAACTTGACCCACGTGTTAAACTCGTTGGCAGTTTTGATGAACTCATCGAAGGTTGCGACTATATCTCTTTGCACGTTGCTCTCAAAGACAACACAAGAGGTTGCATCAATGCAGAAACTATCGCAAAACTCAATGATGGCGCAAGCATCGTAAACGCTGCTCGTGGCGAACTTGTTAATATCGAAGACGTTAAAGCTGCTCTTGCAAGTGGCAAACTCAACAGATACGTTGTTGACTTCCCAAGTGACGAAGCTTTGGGTTGCGACGGCATCATCCCTATCCCTCACCTTGGTGCTTCTACTCCAGAAGCAGAAGATAACTGTGCGGTTATGGCTGGTAAAGAACTTGTTGAATTTGTTGAATCTGGCAACATCGTAAACAGCGTAAACTATCCTAACGTTTCTTTGGCAAAAGGTGGCGCACAAAGACTTGTTGTATTGCTCAACACAGTTGAATGCCCATGTGACGCTGTAAAAGGCGCAATTGCAAAAGCAGGCGTTGGCGTAGTTGACTCTATCTGCAAACAAGGCAAAGCTACTTCTGCTGCATTGTTCAATCTGGACAAAGTTGCAGATGAAAGCCTCGTTGCTGATCTTGAAACTATTCCTGGCGTTGCTAAAGCAAGACTCATCTGATAACAAACAAAATATAAAGGGACCTGTTAAGGTCCCTTTTTTGTTGCTTTTTTTGTCAAATCCCCTTTTTTAATACTTTGATTTTGACAAAAAAATAAAGGACCTTTTCAGGTCCTTTTTATTATTTAAGATTGTTGTTCTTCTTGTTCTTCGAGCAAATGTACTTCTTCAATCACGTCTTTTTTGTCGGTATAAATGAATTTTTCTGCAAAACCAACAGGATGATAAGACATTTTTGCCTTTCTTAAACCCTCTATGCCGAGGTCTTCCTGCCTGTTTACGTATTTACAGCCCGCAAAATGCTTTTCTGTAAAGAAATTGCATATTGCCTGATAACTCCCCCTGTAATCGATATTTGCCTTTTCAAACAAAACTACGCCCACGTTTGCAGGGTTGATATAACCGATTTCAAATGCAATGATTTTGCCATCTACTTTTAAAACGTCACAGAACAAATCAAGATTTTCAACGTTGTCAATAGAACGTTCTATTGCTTTGTATTCATTTTGAGCATCAAGTTCGTCGTGAGTGCTTCCCCATACTTTTACAAGGTCAAGCAATTCTTCTCTCATAGAGTTGTCGTATGGCACAAATTCATATTGATATCTTTCTTTAAAACCATGCACAAAGTTGCGCTTGTTTTTAAACTTTTTGCCTTCAAGTTTGATGAGTTCGGTTGGGTCGTAGAGATATTCAAAATCACGACGGCTCTCCAAAACTGCACACTGACGGCAATCGATATGCTTGCGAGCAAGCTCTGCCATGTTGTTTGTAAGACGCTCCATGTGCACTTTCATGCCATTTTTGCGACAGAAAGTAACGATTTTCATCATTACCGGCACAAGATACTCCGGCTTTTTTACCAACGGTGCATAAAACACGTTGTCGTTGCCAAATGAATGTTCGTAAAAAATGACAATACCCTCATCAATGACGCATTTCAACGGATTGTCATATGCGCCCCAGCAATAAAATGATTGAAATGAAAATTCGCTGGCGGCGAGATCTTTGTAAAGTTCGCAAGAATTTAAAATGTCTTCGAACAGTTGCTTGTCTTCCAGTGTGACAGGCGTAAACAATTCTTTTGATATTGTATTACCCATAATTATCCTTCATCGTATATCCAATAAAAAAGGCTTGTATAAAACAAGCCTTTTATTGGTTTTAAAAATTAAGCGACTTCTGATTATTCGTCATATTTACGTTCTGAAACAGGAACGCCAACTGGTTGACCAAGAAGAGCTTTTTCGAAGTCTGCTGGAGGAATCATACCTTCCAAAGTAACTGTTTCGTCAAATACGAACATTGGGCAAAGGTCGATTTTGTATTTGCCTTCTGCAATTTCATATGTGTCACGTTTAACTTCTTCGAGTTTTTCGCCAGCGAGTACTTTTTCTTTCAATGGATAAATATCGTTAACGTATTTTTTAGCCAATGCGCAAAGAACGTCGATATCACTGATGTTCAAACCGTCTTCAAACCAAGCTTGTTGGATGTCGTTAAGGAGTGGTTCAAACGCTTCTGGTTTGATGTCTCTTACGAGGTAAAGCAATTGGTGTGATTTGAAAGTGTTAGGTTTAACTGTGATTCTGTCGAATTCAAAGTTAAGACCAGCACGTTTTGCCCAACGGTGAATTGGAGTGTTTTTAGCTGGGTCCCAGTCTGCTGTATCGTCGTTAGCAATTTGGATAGCTTTGTAGTCTTCACCTTCTGGTTTATAGTCAGGATAGATAACATAGCCACGGAAGATGATTTCGATATCTTCTTCTTTGATTTTGCCAGCAGCAACGAGTTTGTCAATAGCTTTGTGCAAGTTTACTTTGCCAACACGGCACCAGCTGCACAATGAATCATAAAAGACTTCAATTTTCATAGTAGTAATGTCTCCTTTTAAAAAAGTTTATGATCTAGTCCACAAGGACTTTAATCTCAAAATTTTTAAAATATTTGATGTAAAAGCAAGAAAATTAGTCCATTACAATTTTTGTTCAATTGTTTGGCACAAGAGAAAACTGTCAAAAATTATAATGTAAAGGTATCTTTCTCTTTTCAAAATATTTTGTTAAAATTGCTTACTTTGCATTTGGACAATTTGGTTCGAGTTCGCCGAGAAGAGCTTTTTTGATGTGGACTGTACTGATCATACCTTCCAACTTAACTTTTTCGTCGAATACGAGCATTGGGCAAAGTTGCAAATCGTATTTATCATCACCAAGAGTTTCAGTACTGTATTTTACTTCGTCAATCTTTTCGCCAGCAAGAACTTTTTGTTTCAATGGATAAACGTCGTTAACGTATTTTTTAGCAAGTGCGCAAAGTACGTCGAGATCGTTTACGTTGAGACCATCTTCGAAATATGCTTGTTGCATATCGCCAAGAAGTGGTTCTACTGCGTCAGGATTGATATCTCTTACAAGGTAGAGCAACTGGTGAGCCTTCATTGTGTTTGGCATAACAGTAATGCGGTCAAAGTCAAAGTTGAGACCTGCACGTTTTGCAGCACGGTGTATTGGAGTGTTCTTTTCAGGCTTCCAGTCATCTGTGTCGTCGTCCGCAATTTTGATAGCTTTGTAGTCGCCACCTTCAACCGGAACTTCTGGATGGAGTTCATAACCACAGAAAACGTATTCTACTTCGCCTTCTTTGAGTTTGCCTGCTTCAATGAGTTCGTCCACTACTTTGTGCAAATTAGCCTTAGCAACGCGGCACCATGTGCAGCTGATGTCATAAAAGATTTCTACTTTCATTACAGTATCTCCTTGATAATAATATTTAATTGTCAAATTTCATTTTTGATTTATATTACAATGGCGCTCCAACGTTTGCTGGAACGCCACTATAATCATATTTTAGTTAAGCAGTTGTTAATCCGTTATTAAACTAAAATTAAGCTTGAGCTGCTGCTTTTTCGTCAGCTGATTTTTCAGCACCGAGGTTGCCAGAGAATCTAGCAGCAACGATACCAGCTACCATACCGTCTGATACGTTAACGAATGTACGACCCATATCGATGAGAGCTTCTACTGAGAAGAGCATACCGATAAGACCTACGTCGAAACCGAGAACGCCAAATACCATCAAACCAGCCATTGTAGCACCGCCACCTACGCCGGCGATACCAGCTGAACAGAGTGTAACGATGATGATGAGCATGATGAGTTTGTCTGGAGCGAGGAGGAGGTTAGTGCCTTGTGCTGCATATACCATTGTTGCGAGCATTGCAGGGTAAACACCACCACAACCGTTTTGACCGATACAAGTACCGAATGTACCAGCAAATGTAGCAATTGAAGATTCAACACCCATGTTTTCCATAGAAGAAATTGTAACAGGGAGTGTAGCCATTGATGAACGAGTTGAGAACGCGATCATGAGGGCTTTAGAAGCGTTTCTGAAGAAACGAGCTGGACCAACACCGCAAAGAGTTACGATGATGAGGTGCATTGCAAATACAACGATCAATGCTGCATAAGAACAGATTACGAATACACCGAGAGTGAGGTATTCAGCAAATGAAGTTTGTGCAGCAAAGCTGAGGATGTATGCCAATACGCCGTATGGAGCAAGACCGATAACGATATCTACGAGACCCATTGTGAAGTCGTAGAGAACGTCGATAGCAGCTTCCAATTTAACGCCTGATTCTCTGTAGTCGTCATCTTTTCTCATACCGAGGATGATGATAGCGAAGATGAGAGCCAAGAACATCATTGGCAATACTGAGTTAGCAGACAAAGTTGCAAGGATGTTTTGTGAACTGAAGATAGATGCAATTGTGTCTGTCAAAGTTGTAGAAGTTTTGTTGCTTGAGTGAGGTGCAAGACCTGCAGAAGACAAACCAAAGATAGTTGTAACGATAACTGTGAGCAATACTGCAGCAGCGCAAGTTACGAGCAATGTGCCGATTGTGATACCCATTGCTTTACCAAGGTTTTTAGTACCTTCTGAACCGTCAGAACCTTTTTGACCAGCCTTTGTGATACCAGTAATGATAGCAACCATAACCAAAGGCATAACCATAAGTTTGAGCAAGTTAGTGTATGCAGTCTTAACGATGTTTGCGATTTCGAACGCAAAGTTCATGTGAGCTGAACCTGTACCGAAGATGAGTTGGAGAATAGCACCAACTACGAGACCTACGATCAAGGCAGCGAACATCCACATACCAAAGCTCAATTTTTTACCGAGGACGTGTACAAGAACGTAGCAGCCTGCGATAATAAGCAACATGACGAGACCGAGCCATGTAAAAGCATTAGCGAACATAAATGTTCCTCCAAAAAAATATATTCTTTATGCCTCGGACGCAACCTATTTAACTGATTTAACGCCACCAGCAATAAAGTCTTATGTAACACGTCACAAAGCACGCAATGACAGTACACTTTATGACACCAATATAATACCCCTTTCAAGTCTGTTTGTCAAGAGTAATTTTGATTTTTGTGATATACACTTTTGTTTTTTGTGTCAAATATCAAAAAACCAACCTTTGGCTTTTTGTTTTTGGCAAAATTATACAAGGTTGGCTTCTGACAGGACGTTTTTGATACCCTCAATTTCTTTTTCAAAACCTTTGACCAGAATGAAAGTATTTTTAAATCCTATCCATATAATATTGATAAGTTTTGGGTTTTTTGACAAAACGGCATTGATGAACGCATCTGTCATTTCGACACACTCTGCCCTGTCATGTCCGTCACCCTGAAAATCGTTGTCAAGACGCAGACGGATTTTTTCCAGTGTTGTGAGCACAGCATCATTGACTGCAGGAGACATATAAATTTCTTCTGCATCAAAAAATTCCGTTCCCTTTTGAATTGAAACCTGGTCAACACAATCGGGGTCGACTTCTTTAAGAATATTTTCGCCCGCTTTTTTGAAAGGAACGATAATGTCTGCACAAAACTTTTTAAAACTGTCGTTGAGTGACTCACTCTCGAAATATTCGTTGAGAAATTTTGTAAGATCTCTTGAACCGGAGTCAATTTCTGCAAGCAGGCAAAAAACAAAGGTGAACAATCTGACTTTGTCTACAGGCAAAGTCATTTTTGTTTTGACCTGACTGCCGTCAGAAACAAGCATGCGGTTGCGCGCAAACTCTGCCGGATAAGAAAAACTCTTGAGGCAATGTGCAACGTTGTCCATCAAAGACGGTATAGAAACAACGCCTTTGAGCAAAGAAGAAATCTTTTTTGCAGCAATGATATACTTGCTTTCTATAAGAGCGTTTGCCCTTTCTGCAAAAATATAAAGGTCGTTTTGAGTTTTATTTTGTTCTGCAATGTTTTCCATATATAAATTATAACACACCTGTTGTGTTTTGTGAACGACATTTTGTTTTTTTGACAACAACTCTTATTTTTAAATATTTGTGTTTTTGTGTTGAATTGTTGTTTTTGTTGTAGTATAATAGAAAAAAGTATCCCCTGTTTTTAGAAAAACAGGATTTTGGGGGAACAAATGCCAATAGCTCTTGACAACACACAAAACAAATTGTTGCTTTTGTTTGTTTTTGACAAGATGGAAATCCCTTTGTCAGAAGATACAATACTTGATTTGTGTTGCCACTCTAACAACTGGATAACCTATATAGACTGCAAGCAGGCGCTGATTCAACTGATGGAAGCAAGTTTTATTTTCAGAATGAACAACAACTCCACTACCGAACCACTTTATACAATCACGCCTGAAGGTCGTGTTTGTCTTGCCCACTTTTTTGTGCGCATTCCTTCGAGTCTGCGTGAAATTGTGTCAGAAAAAATCAAAGTGAGCCGAATGACATATCGCAGAAAGCAGGAATATTTTTCGGACTATCACAAAAATGCAGACGGCACGTATGACGTTGCACTCAAAATTCTTGAGCCAACGCAGGCAATACTTGAAATTAACATAAACGTTCCAAACCGTGCCACAGCAAAATGGATTTATCAAAAATGGGAAGAAAAAGCAACACAGGTTTATTCTTCTATATATGATTTGCTGGTAGAATAAAAATCACCCCACTCCACCGAGTGGGGTTTTGTTTTTTGCAAAAAATAAAAAGCATCTCTTTGCGAGATGCTTTTTTTGATTATACCGGGCTTGCCGGATTTGAATATACAATTTCGTTAACGATGCCCTGTTGAATCATTTGTTCAACCTTTTGATAAGTGTGGCCACCGTTGTTTGTATACATAAGGAAACGGAAGTCTTCTGTGCCGGCTGCATATGGCAGGAATTTGCCCTGTCTGAAGGCATCGAGATCGTTGCCCGTTGCAGTTGCATCAAGACCTTTTGAAAGAATTGACAAGTTTACGTTGAATGACTTGAAATCTGCATTTTGTCCAAGAACTTCGCTGTAGTTTTTGCCACCACCATAGAAGCAAACGCCACCGTGAAGCACTTGCGCCTCTTTGTTTTCTACTTTGTCAAAACCTTGATCAAACAAATCGTCAAGAGCATTGTTCTCGTCGTTGTTTGCAGCACGTGTAACCATTTCGCTTACACGCAAATCAAGGAATGAAATATATGCAGAATCCATTTCGATCAGCGTTGAGCTGTCGATATTTTCTTTTACTTTCCAGTCCAAAAATTCTACGTCGCCCTCAAGGTTGACTTTTGCAGCATAGCTTGTAGCGGCAAGATTGTCCCATTTTGAGTTTGAAAGCAATTTTGAAACTGTTGTATAGTTGTAAGTTGTGCTGAACGGAGGAATGCTCCACAATGGATCGCTTTCGCTAACTGCATTGTCAAGGAACACACCCGCAAAGTGACTTTCTACACCAATACAGAACAAACCGCTTGTCTCAAACACTGTGTCTTTTACAGTCACGTCTGTGATGACGTAGTTGTTATAGAAAGACGGATTGTTTACGTTTGAAACACCGTTTGCAGGCAAATCATAGTTGCCCAATGCCGGAGAAACAATGCCGTTGCCACATCTGTTGAGCGCCCTGTTTGAACCGATTTTGAGAAGGAACTCACGTGCCTGCTGAACCAGACAGTTTGAAATGACAGGATTGATACGCTCTTCGCCAACAACCCTTGCTGACAATGGAGATGATACAACAGGATTTATACCATCACCGAGATAGCGACCAAAGGCTCTGATGCAAGTGCGACCATTTCTGATACGGCTGTTGATGACTTTTGCATCAGACATAATTTCAAGCACTGTACCCACTTTGTTGAGTTTGTTGATTTCGTATTTTACTTTTTCTTCGTTGCCAACCTTTTCTGTAACGTTGAGATAGCTGTCTTTGCAACCCCAGAGCTCTACGTTGTCAATAATTACGTTGTCGTTGCGAACAAGGAAGGCTATGTTGTCCTGGCCTTTTACTGCGGCCATGCCACTGAGTTCTACAAAATCAAGCGGACCTTTAAACAGATTTTCGTCTGTTGTTTTGTTGTGTGCATTGATAAAATATCCGTTGCCAAACACATTGTTTTTAAACTCGATGAGATATTTTACCGTTGGCTGACCCTCGCCTTTGTTTGCAAAGTGAGTCCAGTCTGCAGTTGTATACATTGATTTTTCTGCAAGTGCGCTGTCAAGATAAACGTCACCCACAAGAACAACAGGATATCCTGCATCTGTTGCTTTTGCAAGCTGAGCACTTGTTGTTTGTGTGATTTGCGCAATGCGAGCCTGTTGCTTGTTGTATGCAGTTTCACCAAGTTCTTCTTTTGTTTTTTCTGTAATTTTGCCCATACCAATCTGAACACCATTGTCAATAGCGTTGAAATTGAATGTATAAGACACTTCTGAATTGATGAGATAGTCGTATGACCATCTGAGTTTTACCCATGCAGAAATATCGTTGTTTGTGATTTCGTCCAGAACGAGTTTGCCGTCAACGATTTTTGCAGAAACGTTTGAAGAAGAAGTCACCGCAAAACTGTCACTTGGGATAGAAATATTTTGTGCATCAATTTTTACTTTAAACTCGTGTTTGTATGCCACGAGATTGTTGCCATTGTATTGCAACTCGCCGACAGCAAGCACATTTTCGATACCACGGCCACTGTCTTCTATATTGATGTTTGCATAATAAGTGATGAAAGTAACTGCAAACGTATAAGGCTGACCAATCACTTTGTTTCCCTCTTTTACAGTGAGAGTAACGTTTACGTTTTGAACCTGTGAGTTTGAAGTGATTGTTGCAGAACCATCGTTATTTGCAGAAACAACAACGGAAGAATCGCTTGTAGTCCAGTTGTAAGTATATTCTGCATCTTCTGAATATGGCAAAATCTGTGTATAGAACTCATAAGAGTCGCCTGCTTTAAGCATTTCTACACCATTTTCGCCGGCAAATGCTTTTGTATCTTTGTTGATGACTGCAACAACAGACTCTGCAAAGATAAATGACAAAACGTATGGTTCGTTGTTGCCTATTTTCAATTCGATCTGGATCTGGTCAGTATCCTCTTTTTCACCTGCAGGGAGAGTGACTTTCATCTTCCACAAAGTGTTGGAAACACCGTCAACAGCATCTGCCACTTTTTCGAAAGTAACGTTTACACCTGCTGTTTCGCAAGTAAACACAGGTTGCTGATTGAGAACAGTCTCTACCAGACAAGAATAACTTGCACCTGTTTTTGACAAAGTGACAGTTGCGTTGTTTTTGCCCTCTGCCACAATGCCACTTGCAGTGTTGAGTGACTCTGCATTGATAAGAACACCTTTTGTGATGCCATGAATTGTGCAAGTGAGAACTGCTCTGCCCTTTGCACGAACAACAACTTCGCCAATAGGGCTGATTGTTACTACGTTTGTGTCAGAAGAAGCATAAGTTGCACCATAGTTTGGTATTGTTGATGGATGAACGTCTTTTTCTCTGAAAGTATAGTTGCCAACCTGCAAGTTTGCAGAATATTGATAACCATCACCCTGAGCAGAAGAAAGTGTTACGTTTTGTTTTTCGCTGTCTTTGATTTCAAGACCATATCTCAAAACCACTTTGCTTGTTACTACAACTGAGATTTTGTCTTTAAAACCACCGTCAACAGAGCGAACTTCTACCTCTGCCTTGCCAACGTCGTGCAGGCGAAGTGTGTTTGTGTCGTCCACCGTTGCAACGTTTTGATTTGAGCTGACAAAAGTATACGCTTTGTTTGCAGCTGCAGTCGGACCAACTGAAACTTCAAACACGTATGGATTTTTTTCGTACTCTTTAATATCTGCATGAAGAGTGTCGTCTTCTGGTTTGTTGTCTATGCTGATAGAACTTACAGAGACAGGAACGTTGATTGCCGCAGCCTGACCGGCAGAAAAAACGGTAAACATAAAGATAAGCGGAATTACCAATATGAGGGCTGTTATCTTCTTTTTCATTTTTTATCTCCTGTAAAATTAGCATAGTTCTTTTTGAGGTTGTGGTGCAGATAAAGCACAGACACACCCGCAACAAGAACAGCAAAAGCCAGACTGCACAAAGAAGTTGCAAGAGAAGAATCTCCACCCTGGAGTTTGCTTGTGAGTGCAAAGAACACAATCAACAAACCCATTGCAACGGCGATCAAAAGACCCACGAACAAAATTGATGAGATTGTTGAGTTTGATTCTTTGATTTCTACGTCATCATCAGAAGAAAACTGAGGATTTTTAAAGTCAAGTTTTGTTGCAAAGCACACCTGAGCAAAAGCCAGACAAGAACCCGTGAGCAAAACGATGACAGCCTGCACCACTGTAATAAATCCAAAGATATACAAAGCAGTTGCGGCAAGCAGTTCTGACACGAAAGAAACTATCATGCAGAAAACAACTTTTGCATAAATAACGGTTTGTGGCTTGATTGGCATTGCCTTGATTGACATAAACAACTGACCGTCACGGCTGATGTTTGTTGCACAGAAAGTGTTTGTAAGCACGCCAAAAATTGCAATAACAAAAATGCAAAGTTCAAAATTGACGTTTACAAACAACAACTCTGTCAAAAGGCCAGAGGCAACGTTTGTGCAAAGCACTACCATAAGTGGCATAAGAATTGCAACTGAAAAATATTGATAGCTGTAGTTGAACGAACGATAAACTTCGTTGAACTCTTTTTTGATGAGTGCTGCAAAAATGCTGTGTTTTTTGATGCTTGCTTTGAGAGCACGGTTGCTGTTTGCACGAGTGAGACGGCTGTTTGTGATGTAAGTATACAACCAGCGGATAACAAGCAATGCAACGATGCCACTGAACATGATAAAGCACAAAATGATAACAACGTTGACAACAACGTCACCACCAAAGCAAATTGCGGCAAAGTTTGTTGCAGGCACAAGCACGTTTGCAATGCCTGCAATCACGGCAACGGTTTCTGCCGTGAAGATATATTTGAGTTCGCCTGCGCCAAGAATTTGTTCCAAAAGGCCAAGGATGAAAGAATAGCCCCAGAACAACAAGGCAAGCAAAGCAGTTGTCACGATAAAGTTGACGGTAAATCTGCTGCGAACAAATCTTTTGACCACATAAAATGGCAAAGCGAGCAAAGTTGCAAGAGCAACTGATACGACAGGCACAAACAAACAGCTGACCGCCATGACGACGTAAAACATTGCGCCATTGCCCCCTGCCATGCCAATCATAACGGCAAAAGGAACAAGAACCACGGCAGAAGTAACGATTTGTTTGAGATATACCGCAATGATTTTTGCCAAAACGATTGTGTTTGGACTGAGTGGCAAAGAGATATAAATTTTGAGATCGTCGTTTTCAAACAATCCATGAGAAATCTGTCCCACTGCACCAAGCACACCGGCAATGATAACCAAAGCGTATACAAAGGTCAAAATTTCTTTTTGACGAGATGCAGTATCAATGACTCTGTCGACTTCGATGCCGACGTAAGTGCCAATAAAGTTGTTGAATACCAACACAACAAGAGCCACAACCGCAACTGTGATGATCAGGTTGATCAACATGCCAAAAAGGTCAAATTTTTTGCCTTTAGTCAGGTTGAAATCTTCTTTGAGTTGCTTTGACAACAACGCAAAGAAAGGTGAACGAGCCTTATTCATGCAAGAAATATTCCTCCAGATCTTTGGCATCCTTTGTTTTAGCAAATGAACTTACGTCAAGATTTTCAACAAGGTCGCCCTTTTTGATGATAACAACACGGTCACAAACTTTTTCAACCGTGTCAAGGTTGTGAGAAGAAAACAAAACTGCATGGCCCAAAGATGCATAAGCCTTCATATAGTCGATAACGGCTTTTGCAGTGCGTGGGTCAAGACCAACCATAGGTTCGTCCAAAATCCACAAATCAGGCTGGTGCATGAGACTGCCCATCATACAGATTTTTTGTTTCATACCGTGAGAATACGTGCCGATGAGCCTGTTGATAGCATCACCAAGCACAAAAATCTTTTGCAACTCGTCAACACGAGCTTGTCTTTCTTCCGCAGGCACCTGATAAACGTCTGCCATAAACGCAAGATATTGCAAACCTGTCATTTTGAGAAAAACCGCATGGTTGTCTGTTACAAAACCAAAATTGCGTTTTGCCTCGACCGGGTTGTCTTTGATAGATTTGCCACAAATAGTTACGTCACCTTCGTTAAAGGCATACATACCCATTATGCTTTTGAGTATTGTTGTTTTGCCTGCACCATTGTGACCAATCAGACCAACAATTTCGCCTTTGTTAACCTGAAAGTTGATGTTTTTGACTGTGTATTCAGTCGCTTTCGGATCATATTTTTTGCAAAGTGAATCCACTTTCAAAACAGCCATGTCCGCTTTCCTCCTGTGTTTTTGTTTTTACTTTTTTGTTTTTGTTAAAGCCTTTGCAGACTTTTTTGTTTTTTTTGATAAAGCCTCCATCGGATGAGAGAGGTGGCTGGCGTATGCCAGACGGAAAGAGTCGATAATGCAAACTTTGTGCAAACTGCTTTGTTTGCGTTTGCTTTCGCTATCTCTCCCCTCAGATAAAGTTTTTTGTTGTCCCCTTTTTGTTTTGGGGCTTGTTGCCGTTTGCGTGCAAGGTTGTGGCAAAAACTGCCAAAACACGCCAAAAAGCGCCAACCTTTATATTTTAATTGCAAACAAGCGTTTTTGTCAACCAAATCACTCAAAAGCGAACAAACGCATCTGCCATGCTCGCTTTTGAATTTGTGTTTTGGTTAGGGGTTGTTAAATGTTTTTCAATACAAGTTGACCCGCGCTGTTGTTCCAATTTGTTGAATCTGTGTTATTTGATCCTTTTATTGCATAAGACGAACCATTATTGGCTTTTGTGCCAGAGAACGTGTATGCTGGATTTTCAATTACACCTGCGGCATCAATGTAGTTAGTCATGTTTGCATTGTTTGTAAATGCACCCGCATAATAAATGACTGTGTTTTTATGTCTATCGCCAATGCCCGATTTACCAGCACGAACGTATCCAGAAGAACCCCAAGTGTAATTAACACCGGCTTTTTGCACCGTACTGTCAATAATAAGTTTTGTGATATCTTTGTTTACAAAGGTACCTGCAGCACTTGAAACAGATGTTGGATCATCCCAAAACCATCCGACACTTCCTTCACTTCCTTGTATTGCAATAGAATAGTAAACTTTACTAAGGTCAAAGTCGCCATAGAGCATTATGTTGCCAAATGCACCTTTTGGATACTCGTAGTATTGACCAGTTGAATCCATAGACATTGACATTATTTCGTCTGTGAGCAATGCATAGTCTTCACCATACAGAATCAATACTGACGCATTGTTGAGTTTGTCTGTTGCTTTTGTGAGAGAACTAAAGTCATGTGTTTCAACCAGATACTCAAGGAAGTACGTTGTTGACGTTTTTGCCTCATTTGTAAACCAAACAGTATACGTACCATCTTGTGCTGACATATTGCGTGATTTAACACTGTTCCACTGTTTTGCACCATTTGCATCTGTATCTACGTTGTAGTATTTTGTGCTGTTAGTGTGCATATAAACAATGTCTTTATGGATCCATTTTGCATACAATGTAACTTTGCTTTCTGCATTAGCATAAGTTGACATACTGCCTGCAGAGTAAGCAACAGTGCGAGCCTCGTCAAAATACCAGCCACCAAATACGTATGGATTATCTGCAGAATTGCCATATTGAGCAATGTCTTGCTGGAGTTGTTTGAGACCTTCGTCTGTAGTTGGATTCCAACCAGAAACAGTAGTTTTGTCTACGTAGATTTCGCCACTGAAAGAAACGTCTTCTGCAGCTTCTGTTGTATTGAACGTTACGATGTATACGTTGTTTGATACTTTGCAGTATACCGTATTGTTGTTAGCATTGAACAAATCACCAAACGTATGTACGCGGATTTCTTTGCCACTTGCATCTTTGATATACCAACCGAGCAAGTTGCAATCAGTAAACTGACCATCAATCTGGACATTACTGTCACGTACTGTATATGTTGTTTTTACAAACTGTACAGTTGGAGTATTGTTTCCTTCGTTAACGAGAACATAAGTAACGTTGTAAACATTAAGTTTTGCATAGAATCTTGTTGTGCCTTCTGCTGCAGTAAACTCATTGCCCACTGCTGTTGCAAATGTTGTGTCTGTATACCATCCAGTATAACCAGCAGGAGCACCTACAGGTGCTGAAGTATAGCCTGTTGGCAATATTGCTTTTCGGTACAACTCTGTTTTAAGTTCGCTTGTAGCACCGTCTGTATAAGTGATGTAGTACTCGATAGTGCTTGCACTGCCAGGAGTGAAGACGTAGCTGTCGCCAACTTTTGTGCTGACGTAAGTAACACCTGCTGACAATGGTTGTTTTGTTGCAATAGCACCATTGTTTTCAATATCGGCAGTCAAATTGTAATTATGCGTAATTGTTGAGTGTATACCATTGTCAGAAGAACTAGCATAATACGTATTGTATTCAGATGTCTGCATGTTTGTAGTAACACCTGAGCCAATGTTGACAACCGCAATTGGACTTGCTGTTGTGATATAACCGCCAATTTTTCCGCCTGCAATGTCAAGTACACCATTGATGAGTATTTCTGCAGGAACCAGACCAACAGGATACTCCGCCGCACCTTCTGTTGCTGTTTTTGAAGTATAGTAGTAAGTATTAAACTGTTCGTACGCAACAATGTTGCCAGTTGAAGTGAGTGTTCCACCTTCTGCAATTTCTATCTTAGAACCTGGCAAAATCTTGAAGTCGTTTTCTATAGTAACATTGCCTTTGATGATAAGGTGTTGCTTCCACGAAATTGGGAACACGTAGTCTGCAGAGTTTGCAGAAATACCAATGTTTACTGTTACAGATTTGATTGCAATGTCACCATCAAAGATAAACTATGTATAACCCGCAGTTGGCTTTCCACCCACATTAGGGCAACCAACAACAGTGAGGCTCTTGCCTGTTGACCAGTCTGGCTGATATTTGAGTGTAAGACTAGAGCCAGCACCGAGACGGAAGATACCACTTGATGAGTCTATCATTGCAACTGTGCCACCTTGGTATGTTGCTGACGCAAAAAGTTTTGCCATTGCATTTAACGTACTGCCATGTTTGATGGTCAACGGTATTTGCACGTTGTGGAAGTCGTACATATTGAATGGGAACACCTTTGGATTCTGGCTGTTCAATTTTGAACTCAAGCTACCACCACGATAATCGTAAATTACAAATGGAACTGTTATTGAACCACCGTGAGAAACAACTTGTGGTGTTGTTGTATTTGCATCGCTGTCTTTGTCGCTGTCAAACGCTTGTTTTGTAGCGGCTTTAATGTAGCCGTATACGTTCATTGTTGCATAGTTGTCGATGCGTGCATTTGTTTCCATTGTGATTTGGGCATATGCACCACCAGTATGACCTGTTGCAGCCTTCTTGCCATTTGCATGTATTGTGCCACCAATGTTGATTGTGCCATTGTTTGTGAGCACAAAACCAGTGTTGAGTATCAACTCTACGTATGGTTTTGCATTTGACTGCCTGTCTGCATGCACGCCAGTGCCAAGTCCACCAGACAAACTCAAGCCACTTGGCGAACTAAGACCATTGTTGCTGTTGTTTGCATCATATGGCAAAATGAGCATTGCGCTTGTTTTGATTGTGCGGTAGTTTGCGTTGTTGTAAAGTGCTGTGGCTGCATCACTATCCGCTGTTTGAGTGCTGTGACGTACAATCACTTTTGAACTTGCTGTAGCCTTGTTGAGAGCATCTTCGAGAGTATACAAAGTGCCATCAAGCTCGACTGTTTGCAGTTTTACGTACAAGTAAGTTTTTGTTGCGTGAACAACGTTGATGTTTTCACCTTCTTCACTGCCAATTGTTGTGTTGCTTGCAAGCAATGTTTCTGTATTGAGATTTGTCTCTTTAAACGTGCCGCCTACCTTCTGTCCTTTTTGTATTGTGATATCAGAATATTTCATCCATTCACTGCCATTCCAGAAAGCAAGGTATGCAACGTTTTTGTAATCCATTGAAGTTGCCTTGTTTGCAATATCCCAAGTAACAACGCCAACATGCTCACTCACATTACCCATGATTTTTGTATCAGTGTTTGTTGTGATTGTGTATTTGTTTTTGATAAACTCAGTAACGTTGTAGTTTGTGTCACTGTAGCTAAGATTGATAATGTCATATGCACCAACATCATCATAACCTTTGCGTGTTTGTGATTGGTCTGTTTCTCTGCTGTAAGACAATTTTGCGAGATCAACACTGTCATTTGCTACGTCAGAGTTCCAGCTGATTGCAGAAATAACGTTTGCACTTGTTGTATAACCATCGGCATAACCATATGGTCTTGTGCCTGCAGTGAGTGTAATCACAACGTCTTTTGCATTGATTGTTACAGCACCACTCACCCACTCGATTGTGTAGTTTGCACTGTATGCACTTGCACCAGGGAAAGTTGCGAACGTTTTGTTTGCTGTTGCAACGTTTTTGTCACTTGCAACCGCAATGTCATCTTTATCAAAGTTTGTGAGCAAGTCTGCAAGCAATGCAGCACTGATGTCAAGTTTGTTGCTGTCTTTTGCAGAAACAACCTTCCAACCTTGTGTTCCGCTTGCATCATACTTAAAGTCTTTTGTGCCGTCATAAGTTTTGCTGCCAGTGATTGTCACTGTGACTGCTTTTGGAGCAACTTTGACGTGTGTAACTGCGTATACACCAGTTGCACCATCTGGCAAATCAAGTTTGATTTCTTTGACGTTGTAGTTTGCACCAAGAACGCTTGCAAAACCACTAAAGCTGTTGATTGTTACGGCATATTTGCCCTCGTTTGCAGTAGTAACGTTTGTTGCACCTGCGACTGCAAGGTCGATTGTTTCTGGTGCAGATTCAATCATTCCGTCTGCTTTTGTAACAGCAAACTTAAACGTATTGTTTGCATCGTAGTCTTTTGTTATCACACCTGTGTTGTTTGTTGTTGCAACTGAAAGAACAACTTCTTTTGCTACGATTTTTGCCGTTGCATTGACAATTATGTAATAGCTGTCTGCAGTGTTGTCTGTCCAAGTCAAACTGATAGTTTGTTGTTGAACTGTGCTGTCACGTCCAACCACATCTTTGTCGTTTGCAGTAAACTCGATTGTTGCAAGTTTTGCTTTGAATTCACTTGTAAGATCGGCACCTGTGCTTGTGCGAGTTGCCTTGAACGTTGTCAATTCGCAATCGTCATTGTTTGCACTGTATGCAAAGTTGTAATTGCCGTTGTATTCTTTTGTCAATTTTACATCAATTTCGATTTGAATTTGTGTTACTGCAAAAGTATCTACGCCACCTTTCCAGATATAGTTGCTTGGAGTGATGTTGTAGTTTGTGTTTGTGTAACTGATTGTGATTGTATAATTGCCAACCACTGTGTTGTTGTAATTTTGCAAACCGCAACTGATGCCATATTTTGTTGCCATTTCATCATAAGAAATAGCTGTTGTGTAAGCCTCATCTGCAAAGAAACTTACTATCTTTTCTGGGTTGTTTTCTACACTTTCTGCACCAACTTCGTGTGAGCCTGCAACCATATAGAGAGCAATTGTCTTTGCTGATACGTTGACTGCAAGCGAAGCTTCACTGAATGTGTAGTTGTCAATCTCTGTCACAACTGCTGTGATTGTATGGTTGCCAACATCGAGCCATGTTGTTGTGTTGACTACGTTGTTGTTTTCTTTGAAG
>JAFTHO010000105.1 GCA_017457385.1 Clostridia bacterium
TCATCAGCTACAAAGAAATTTCTTTTGCAAAATGGATAGACAATATCTATGCCGATGGTGTAACAAAGATATCAGAAGACAAGTTTTTTATCACAAGAGCAAACGACGTTTATATCATTGATATGACTCAGTTTGAATAAAAAAACAGCACAAAAATCAAAAAAACCTTGCTTTCTGCAAGGTTTTTTCGTTTGATTTGCAACAAAAAAGCCACTCGAAAGAGTGGCTTTTGTTTTTTTTGTGTTTAATATCAGGTTCAGGCTTAATACATATCTGCGCCTGGCATTGCTGGAGCAGGTGGTTCTGGCAAGTCAACAACAACAGATTCTGTTGTGAGCATTGTTGCCGCAACACTTGCTGCATTTTGCAAAGCACTGCGTGTTACTTTTGTTGGGTCGAGGATGCCTGCTTCAATCATATCAACAAACTGGTTGTTGAGTGCATCGTAGCCGTATGTTGCGCTTTCGTTTTTCAAAAGTTCGTGGATAACGATGCTGCCGTCTACGCCTGCATTTGTTGCAATTTGTTTGATAGGGGCCTGAAGTGCAGTCAAAACGATTTTTGCACCAGTTTTTTCGTCACCTTCAAGGCTATTTACGTATGTTTCTACAGCGTTGTAAGTTGAAAGGAGGGCAACGCCACCACCAGGAACAATACCTTCTTCTACAGCGGCACGAGTTGCATTGAGAGCGTCTTCGATGCGAAGTTTGCGTTCTTTCATTTCAACTTCTGTTGCAGCACCAACTTCGATAACTGCCACGCCACCGGCAAGTTTTGCAAGTCTTTCCTGCAATTTTTCTTTGTCATATTCGCTTGTAGACTCTGCCAAAAGGTTTTTGATTTGTTTTACGCGTTGAGCAATATTTTCGCTTGCGCCGGCACCTTCTACAATGACAGTGTTGTCTTTGTCAATGCGGATTTGTCTTGCACTGCCAAGCATATCAACAGTTGTTTCTTTGAGTTCATAGCCAAGTTCTTCGCTCACAACTGTGCCACCAGTGAGGATGGCAATGTCTTCGAGCATAGCTTTTCTTCTGTCGCCAAAACCAGGAGCTTTAACGGCAACGCAAGTGAAAGTGCCACGAAGTTTGTTGAGCACGAGTGTGGCAAGGGCTTCGCCTTCGATATCGTCAGAAATGATGAGGAGTTTTCTGCCCATTTTTACAACTTGTTCCAAAACAGGCAAAATTTCCTGAATGTGAGAGATTTTTTTGTCTGTAATGAGAATAAATGGATTGTCAAGTTCTGCAACCATTTTGTCAAGGTCAGTTGCCATGTATGGAGAAGCAAAACCACGGTCAAACTGCATGCCTTCTACAACCTTGAGTTCTGTCTTCATTGTTTTGCTTTCTTCGATAGTGATAACACCGTCGTTGCCAACTTTTTCCATAGCAAGGCTGATGAGTTCGCCGATAGATTCGTCACCGGCAGAAATGCTTGCAACCTGCGCGATAGAGTGTTTGTCACTGATAGGTTTGCTTATTTTTTTGAGTTCGTCAACACAAACTTCAACTGCTTTTGCAATACCTTTTTTGAGGATAACAGGGTTTGCGCCTGCAGCCACGTTTTTGCTGCCTTCGTTGATGATAGCCTGTGCCAAAACAGCGGCAGTAGTTGTGCCGTCACCGGCAACGTCGTTTGTTTTTGTGCTAACTTCTCTAACGATTTGTGCACCAAGGTTTTCGCAAGCGTCTTCAAGTTCGATTTCTTTTGCGATTGTAACACCGTCGTTAGTGATGAGTGGAGCACCAAATTTTCTGCTCAAAACAACATTTCTGCCTTTTGGGCCGAGTGTAATTTTTACTGTGTCAGCAAGGATGTTTACGCCGTTTTCAAGGGCTTTTCTTGCTTCAATGCCATATTTGATTTGTTTAGCCATTTAAAAACAATCTCCTTATTCCATGATTGCCAAAATGTCGCTTTGGCGGATGATTACGTATTCTTTTCCTTCGTATTTAAATTCAGAACCAGAATATTTTGCATAAAGCACTTTTTGACCAACTTCTACCTGCATAACGATTTCTTTGCCATCCATTACGCCACCGTTGCCAACTGCAACGATTGTGCCAATCTGTTGCTTTTCCTGTGCTGTGCCAGGGAGCAAAATGCCACCGGTTGTTTTTTCAATTGCTTCAACAGGTTCAAGTACAACCTTGTCAAACAAAGGTCTCAATTTCATTATATTACCTCCTGCGGTTATGATTTGCCTTGTTTAGCACTCTGTTTGTTCGAGTGCTAAATTTATTATAAATCATCTTTAAAATTTGTCAATAAAATAGTGTCACTATTTTAGCACATTTTTAATATAAATGGTTGCAAAATGACACTATTGTTATACAAAAGTTAAAAAAAGTGTAGTTTTTTGCAAAAAAACGTCCTTTTTGTATATATAAACCGCCAATACAAAATTTGCTATTGAATTATTTGCATTACTGTGTTAAAATGCAACTATCAAAGCAAGGGGACTTTTTACTATGGACAAATGGGATCAAAGATTTATGGATATGGCAAAACTTGTTTCAACATGGTCAAGTTGCTATCAGCAAAACAGACAGGTTGGTGCAATCATCGTTAAAGACAAACGCATTTTAACGACAGGATACAACGGTGCACCAAGCGGTGTAAAAAGTTGCAAAGACAAAGGCGAATGTCTCAGACGCAAACTCAACATTGCAAGTGGCACTCATGCAGAGCTTTGCTATGCCGTGCATGCCGAACAAAATGCAATTGTTCAGGCCGGCAGACTCAACGTAAACATCAAAGATGCCGTTATGTACGTTACACATCAGCCATGCGTTATCTGTGCAAAACTCATCATCAACAGTGGCATCAAAAAAGTCATCTACAACGAAGGTTATCCAGACGATTTTTCACTCGAAATGCTCAACGAAGCCGGTGTAGAAGTTGTAAAATTTTCTGACCTGCAATAATCAACAAAAAGCCTTCCACTTTTAAAGGGGAAGGTGTCTGACGAATGTCAGACGGATGAGGTTAAAAATCAAAAGACTGCTCAAACCGAGCAGTCTTTTTTTGTTGCATATTGACATTACTAATTTATTGAAGTAGAATAAATAAAAACGAAATATAACTGTTAAGATTATTTAATTTTAGGTATATTTAATTAGGGAAAAGATGAGAATTGTTCAAGAATTTGAAAATGAAAAACTTCAATCATTGTTAAAGGATTTCTATCAATATTTTAGCACAGGATTTGAATTTGAAGAGTTTTTAAAGCCTTTTTTAGAAAACATTGGACTTACAGAGGTTGTTGTTACCAAAAAGACAAATGATGGAGGAGTGGATTTAACTGCTGTTAAAAATGGTTTACAAGATATAAATAATGTCGATAACGTTAAATATAGGATTCAAGCAAAACGCAATTCGCCTTCAAGCATTATTTCTCCAGAAAAAATAGACGCATTAAGAGGAAATTTGGGGTATAACGAGAAAGGATTGTTGATTACAACTGCTCGCGTGTCCGAAAAAGCAAAAGAACAAGCAGTTTCTAAGGATCCTTATAAACCTGTTTTTGTAATAGATGGCATAGATTTGATAAGAATATGCATTGATAAACAGATAGGATTTGCATATTTACCTGTGTTTAGTAAAAGTGCTTTGGATGAATTCACAGGAAAGAATCATCAAATCGCAAAAA
>JAFTHO010000106.1 GCA_017457385.1 Clostridia bacterium
ACATAACTTTTATTTTGTCCATAAAACTCCTTTATATACGGCAAAGGGGCAATATAAACTGCCCCTTTATCAATCAAAATATTATTTTTTGTCGGTACTGCCAAAGCCACCGTTTCGTGTTGCGGTAACGTTGTCGTCAACAGTCACACCAAATGGCAAAAAGATACCTTGTGCAAATGCCATGCCACAATCAAGTGACACAACCTTGTCCTGTTTGCTATCGTTTGTGATTTTGATAAATATGTGTCCCTCGTTGTCGCTGAAAAAATAGTCGCTGTCAATTATGCCAACTGTGTTGTCAAACTGAAGACGATATTTAAAACCAAGACCACTGCGAGGAAAAATTGCCAAAAGCCATCCAGCTGCAATTTCTGCCCTGATGCCTGTTGGGATTTTTGCCCCCTGACCAGGCTGCAGAGTGATTTGTGCCGTGCAACAAAAATCATATCCGGCACTGCCTGTCGTTGCACGTTGTGGCAACTTTATTTGATCATATACTTTTTGTGCAGTTTGCTCGTCACAACCGAAAGTGTCGGTATAGTCTTTGACAAACTGTTGTTTGCTCACCTTTGAAAATTTTGCTATTTTTTGCATACAAAACCCTCCAACTATTTTAGTATACAACAAAAACTGTTTTTGAAAAAGGCTTTTTTGTCAAATAATATACCCACCATGCAATTGACTTTTTTGTATTTTTTTGCCACACTTGTATTATGGAAGAAAAAGTGATTTTGCATTGCGACCTTAACAACTTTTATGCATCGGTAGAGTGTTTGCTCAACCCAAGCCTGAAGGGATATCCTATTGCGGTGACGGGTGATGCAGATATGCGCCATGGCATTGTTTTGGCAAAAAGCAACGAAGCAAAAGCATGCGGTGTAAAAACTGCAGAAGCAATATGGCAGGCAAGACAAAAATGTCCCGATCTGATTTGTGTGCCACCGCATCACAACGCCTATGCAGAATACTCCCGCAGGGTAAAAGCAATTTATATGCAATACAGCGACCTTGTGGAGTCTTTTTCTTTGGATGAGTGCTGGCTTGACGTGACAAAAAGCCAGAATATTTTTGGTGACGGCAAAAAAATTGCAGACGAAATAAGAGAACGCATAAAAAACGAAATTGGTCTTACAATATCCGTTGGCGTGTCCTTTACCAAATCGTTTGCAAAACTTGGCTCTGATATGAAAAAGCCGGATGCCACAACCGTGATAACAAAACAAAACTTTCGCAAACTGGTGTGGCCACTTGACGTTGCCGATATGATAATGATTGGCAGGCGCACGGCAGAAAAACTAAACAAATACAACATATTCACCATAGGTGATCTTGCAAAAGCAGACGACCTGCTGATGAAAGAAACCTTTGGCATAAACGGCATAAAAATGATTGATGCGGCAAACGGTCGTGACAACACCCCTGTCAACAGCGTTTTTGAAGACAGAGAGATAAAAAGCGTTGGTCACGGCACAACTGCAATGAAAGACGTAGAAACCATTGAAGACGCATCGTCAATAATATATTTTTTGTGTGAGATGATTGCCACACGAATGAGAAAATATGGCGTGATTGGCAAAACTGTGTCACTCGATTTGCGAAACACTCTGCTCAACCACGTGACACGACAAAAAGCAATGGTTCGCAAAAGTGCCGTATCAAAAGACATTGCAAAAGTTGCAATAGATTTGCTGAAACAAAACTGGCAACCTGACAAAGACGTTGCCCTGCGCACAATATCCGTGGCGGTGAGCAACCTTGAGCCAGAAAAAAGCAACCAGCAACAGGACCTTTTTGAAAAGGACGAAAAAAGCCAGAAAATTGACGACGCAATGGACGTTATACGTGGCAAATATGGTTTTGCATCCATATCTCGCGCAAACTATTTTGGCAGTGACTTTATAAGTGACAAGCCGTATGAAGACGACGAAGATTTGCTACCTTTCAAACGGGGATGAAAAAAACGGATATCCTTTTTGCACAGAATTTATTTAAAACTTTCTAATGGAGAACGAATCTTATGAAATTTAGACGAAATATAAAAGAAGAAAAACTATTTCGTACTGTTGCTCTGCTTTCATTGATTGCAGAGATAATATTGATTGCAGTATACCTGACAACCAATTACGATAGACTACTGGACTTAATCATTACTTTAAGTCCTGTTTTTCCATTGTATCTTGTGCTTTCTAATATATTAAAAAAACATTTTGTAGAATTAAAAGAAGACAAGATAATTTTCATTAATGGCAACGAAAATAACATTGTTATAAATATTGACGAAATACAAACGATATTAATTCCATCCGCTACAGCACTAAAAAACAAAATTAAAGAAAACAACATTGCCATAAAAAGGATCGACACAACAAATATAATTCCATACAAACCAGAAATAGAAAATTATATTAAAGAAACTTATGAGTTGGATATTGTTTATTATGATGATTATTCTAAAGCCATCAATTCCATTTAACTTATACAGTTTAATTTATGTATTTTAAAGTAAAATAAAAGACGGATTAAAAACCCGTCTTTTTTATTTTATCGTAATGCCAATCATAACAGTTTGGCCGTCAAAATCGTTCCATACGGAGTGTGGCTTTTTGCCGTCCACCAAAAAACTTTCGTCCTTTTTGATGACCACAACCTCGTCGTCAAGCAACACCTTTGCCTGACCTTGCGTAACCAAAAACAAATGATTGTGTTCGTGAGTATGCTGTTTTGTTGGTCCACCACCATTTTTGTCGATATATGCTATCGAGCCGTCTATACCCTTGCTTTCAACACAAAAAAGTTTTTTTGCCTTAAAGCCAACGTGGTCTGGTGGAGTGAAAAATTTTTCGTCCATAATCTCATCTCCTCTTTTTCTTTTCTCGTCTTAACTAATCTTTCAGTCAAAAATTTTGCCAAGTTTTTTGACTGCATCCTGTGCGTCTTTTGCATATATATCCGCACCAATAAGGTCTGCAAAATCATGTGATACCACCGCACCGCCAACCACAACTTTGATATTGCCGTTGTAATTTTTGATTTGTTTTGTGATATCTGCCATATTGTCAAGCGTTGTCGTCATAAGCGCAGACAAACCCACAATTTGTGGATTGTGCTCGTCAATTGCAAGTTTTATTTTGTCAAAAGACACGTCTTTGCCAAGGTCAACAATTTTGTAACCATAGTTTGACAAAACTGCTTTTACAATGTTTTTGCCAATGTCGTGCACGTCGCCTTTTACCGTTGCCAAAAGCATTGTTGCTTTTGATTTTTGGCTTTGCGACATATAGTTTGCTTTTATTTCGTCAAGTATTGTTTTTGCGCTTTCTGCTCCGGCAATAAGTTGTGGCAAAAATGCTTTGCCCTGCTCGTATTTTTGACCAAGATCGTTGAGCGCACGGATAACTTCGTTGTCAATGACAGACATAAAGTTGTCTTTGCTGACACAAGTTTTAAACAAATTTAAACACTCGCCCTTCAACCCTTTGAGCACGGCATCGTAAATTGTGATTTGCGTGCTTTCAACCTGTTGCTCTGCAATGCCACCAACGTTTGCAATATAGTCTGCACAGCCGTCATCAAGACCCAAAAGCGCATTTTTTGCATATTCGTTGCATTGTTTTTTGAGGCTTGGATTGATAATTGCGCTTGTGAGCCCCTGTTTTGCCATCATATCGTAAAAAGTGCCGTTAATGACACTTCGGTTAGGCAAACCGAAAGACACGTTTGAAAGGCCCAAAACGGTTTTTACACCAACTTCGTCATGCAGACGTTTTATTGTATCCGCCGTGATGACACCATTGTTTTTGTCCACGCTGACTGCCATTGTGAGTGCATCTATAATGAGTTTGTCTTTGGATATGCCATACTCATCCGCAGTTTTTACAATGCGTTTTGCAATTTGTATACGCTCATCCACAGTTTGTGGCACACCATTTTGGTCAAGGCACAAACCAATGACGTATGCACTGTATTTTTTTGCAAGCGGAAATACGTTTTGCATACTTTGTTCTTCGCCGTTGACAGAATTTATCACAGGCACGCCCACAACGTATCTTAATGCTTTTTCCAGTGCAGATTTGCGACTTGTGTCTATTGTGAGTGGCAAATCTGACACAGCCTGTATTGACTCTATCGCTTTTGAAAGACAGGCAGTTTCATCAATGCCACCCATACCGACGTTTACGTCCAGGATATCCGCACCCTGCTCTGTCTGTTCGACTGCAAGTGACACGATATAGTCAAAATCGCCATCAATCAAAGCCTGTTTGAGCCTTGGTTTGCCTGTTGGGTTTATTCTTTCGCCAATGACTGTGGTTGGTTTTATTTCGACAGTTTTGCTTGCACTGCAAACACCGTCAAACTTGTTGTCAAACAAAGTATAAGGCACATCTTTTGTTGCCAAAACCGTCTGCTTTATATAATCGGGCGTAGTGCCACAGCAACCACCCATGATGGAAATGCCAAGAGAAGCAATTTTTTGCATTTGTGTTGCAAACTGTTTGCTGTCTACGTCATAACACGTTTTGCCGTCTTTAAAATATGGCATACCCGCATTTGGTTTTACAAACAAAGGCACGTTTGCATACTTTGTCATCTCCTGCGCATTTTGATACATAAGGTCAGGGCCAAGACCACAGTTGATACCAATTGCATCAACACCCAGCCCCTGCATTGTGAGGATATATCCTGCAATGCTTGTGCCTGTATACGTGCGCTTGTTTTGCTCAAAAGACATGCTCGTCCACACAGGGAGATTTGTGTTTTCTTTAAACGCAAGCACCGCCGCTTTTAGTTCTTTGAGGTCTGTTATAGTTTCGATAACAACCACGTCGACGTCAAGATTTTTTACAATATCTGCCTGTTGTTTGAAGCAGTCGTATGCCTCGTCAAAAGACAAATCACCAAAAGGTTGCAAAAGTTCGCCAAGTGGTCCGCAGGAATATCCCACGTAGTTGTCCTCACCAGCCACCTGACGCGAAATTTTTACGCCCTGAGTGATGATTGACACAAGGTCTGCATCTGCCCCGAGTTTTTTGCAGTTTGCACCAAAAGTGTTTGTATACACAATGTTGCTGCCTGCATTGATATATTGTTTTTGTATATCCGCAATAACGTGCGGATGAGTGACGTTCATCATTTCGGCATTGTTTGTGGAGTATCCGCCTGCAATGAGCATACTGCCCATGCCACCGTCAAGATAAAAACGTCCTTGTCTTATTTTTTGAGAAATTTTTATTCGCATATATCCCTCTTGAAATCGCAGTTTGCCTGACAATCGTTGCATTTGTTTTTGACTCCAAAAGTGTGCTGACTGTCAACCGTTGCAAAATCCCGTTTTTTTGCACCCACAACTGCAGTCACGCTTTTGTTAGGAAACATCATATTGTTTTGATTGAGTTGTATGCCCAGATATTTTTGAGCACCAAGCAAACCGAGTATATCTTTTTGCGACGTGATAGAAAAATCGCCATAGCCACAACTTATCCTTTTTGTTGCGGTTTTGCCATCCTCGCCAATTTTTTGATCAATTTGTTCTTCTATATCGTCACAATAGCTTTCGATCATAGTGGTGAGCACGCTGTCGCACACAACACCATCGACCGAACTTTTTGCAAAAGATTGTTTAATGAGGCTTTCGGACTGTAAAGTAAGTGTTGCGACAAACAAATAAATTTCGTCGCAACCATCAAACACTTTTTTTATTAAATTGCCGGTAAAGCAAACGTCTGTGCCGTCAAGTTTTATGCCGTCACCGAAATGAGTGATACCAAATCTGCCCACTATGCTTTTTGGACACAAAAGTGACAATGCCTTTTGTGACAGATTTTGTATCAGATCGTCTATGCCGTCAAACTGACCGTGTATACGAAGATATCTCTTTACTTCGCTGGCATCAATTTTCATTGTCCTCTCCCTGCAAAAAGACTTTTATGTTTTTGTAAATATCTTCTGCCGTTTTTGGTTTGTTCATAGAATACAGATGTATGCCGTCAACACCATGAGAGATAAGGTCCGTTATCTGGTTGATTGCATAGTTGATGCCCGCCTGATAAAAAGCCTCTTGATTGTCGCCAAATTTTGCAATCATTTTTGTAACCTGTGCAGGCAGTTTGCAACCTGACAAAGACACTGTGCGCAAAATGTTTTTTGCATTTGTAAGTGGCATAATGCCAACGCTCACCGGCACAAAAATGCCTTTTTTTGCATATTCGTCACGCATGCGATAAAAATCGTCGTTGTCATAAAACAGTTGTGACACAAACATTTTTACGCCAAGGTCGGCTTTCATTTTTGCAACCTCTATATCAAAGTCATATGACGGACTCTGGCTGTGACCCTCTGGATAGCAAGCGGCATATACGTCAAACCCACCGAAAGAATTGATATGTTCGATAAGGTCTGTTGCATATTTAAAATCACCAAGTTTGTGACCCTCTGGCAAGTCGCCACGCAAAGCAAGTATACGCTTTACACCATATAGTTTGAGTTGTTGCAAAACGCTGTTTATGTTTTCTTTGGTAGCGCCAACGCAAGTGAGATGCGCCACGCTTGGAATTGCAAGTTCCTGTGCGATAAAACTGCTGATTTCGGCAGTAAGGCGTTGGTTTGAACCACCAGCACCATAAGTTACGCTGATAAAATCTGGTTTGAGCTGTGCAAACTGTCGCAATGATTTGTAAATTTCTTCTACACCAACACTGTCTTTTGGTGGAAAAACTTCAATTGAAAAGTCTATTTTTGTCATATAATCACCCCTTTCTTTTGCCATAACAACCAAAAGATAAAGATTTTGCATTTTATTTCTGTATTTTATATATAATAAATCTTTTTTTTATATAAGTAAACCACTATTTTTTATTTTTTAGTTTAAAAATTGCGCTTTATCACACAAAAAGTTAGTAATATGCGCAAAATTGTGCTATAATACGTTAAATATTGAACAACTATACTATTGGAGATAAATTATGAAAGCAATAATTTCTGTAATCGGCAAAGACAGACCTGGCATCATTGCAAAAGTCAGTGGCAGACTTTTTGAAATGAACGTGAATATCGAAGATATTTCGCAAACAATCATGCAGGAATACTTTACTATGATCATGATGGTTGACACAAGCAAGAGTGACTCTGACTTTGCAACAATTTCGCAGGCAATGCACAAACTTGGCGAAGAAATTGGTATGGACATTAAAATGCAAAACCAAAGCATTTTTGATGCTATGCACAGAGTGTGAGGTGACACATGCTGTCTAAAGATGAAATTTTTGAAACCATAAAAATGGTCAGTTCGCAACACCTTGACGTGCGCACGATCACAATGGGCATTTCTTTGCTCGATTGCATTGCAGACACAACAAGCGAAACCTGCGACCGCATTTATGACAAAATAACTACAAAAGCAAAAAACCTTGTAAAGGTTGGCAACGATATTCAAAACGAATTTGGTGTGCCTATCGTAAACAAGCGCATAAGCGTAACCCCTGTGAGCCTTGTTACTGCACGCACAGGCAACAGCATTGACGTTGCAAAAGTGCTTGACAAATGTGCACAGGAAGTTGGCGTTGACTTTATTGGTGGTTACAGCGCGCTTGTACAAAAAGGTATGACAGATTTTGAAAAAGAATTTTTGTATAACATTCCACATGCACTTGCACACACACAAAGGCATTGCTCATCTGTAAACGTTGCCTCTACAAAAACAGGCATCAACATGGATGCAGTAAAAATCATGGGCGAAATCATTAAAGAAACTGCATATCTCACTCGTGAACAGGACAGCATTGGTTGCGCAAAATTTGTTGTTTTTGCAAACGCAGTAGAAGACAACCCGTTTATGGCGGGTGCTTTCCACGGCGTGGGCGAAGCTGACACAGTCATCAACGTTGGCGTAAGTGGCCCTGGTGTTGTTAAAGTTGCTTTGGAAAAAATAAAAGACGGCGACCTGACAGAAGTTGCCGAAACTGTAAAAAAAGTTGCATACAAAATCACTCGTGTTGGTCAGATGGTTGCACAGGAAGCAAGCAAACGACTCAATGCAAACTTTGGTATCATAGACCTCTCTCTTGCACCTACACCTGTAATGGGTGACAGTGTTGGTCACATTCTGGAAGAAATGGG
>JAFTHO010000107.1 GCA_017457385.1 Clostridia bacterium
AAACATTGTTTGCAAATTTGACCTATCCTTTATTTAGAAACAAAACAAAACAAAATTTAATAACAGGGGCAATGCCCCGCAAAAAAAGTTTGCACCTGCCGTGGCAAGTGCAATGCACACGGCAAAACTTTTTTTGCACAACCCCAAATTGAAAACAACCCTTTAATAAGGAAAATATACTATGTCGCAATTTAACATGTTCAACTTTTTGCTTGCCGCAATAGTATTCACTATCCTTACAGTTACGTTTGCCGTTTTTATCGTATATCTGGTGAAAATGGACCTCAAACTGATCAGGCTTGGTGGCAACGACAAAAAGATAACAAAAGAATATCTAAAGTATGGCAGCAAAAAACACGGTTGTGTTGGCTGTGTGGGCAACACAATTTATGGCGCTGTTTCTGCAATCATTGCAGTTGTAATGGTGCTTGCGCTTGTGTTCAGCCTTATGGTACAACTCAACGAGGGCAGGGTTTGCACAGACTTGCCTTTGTTGAACGTTGTGCAAAGTGGCAGTATGTCATACGTAAACGAAAAAAATGACTATATCGACGAGGGTGACTATACCGACCAGTTTGACAAGTTTGACATCGTCCTCACACACGAGTTGCCTGCAGAAGAGGACCTCAAGGTGGGTGACGTCGTTGTATACGAAGTTGATGGTTCGTTCCTCATCCACCGTATCGTTGGTATCGAAGAGCCAAACGAAAAGCATCCAAACGAAAGACACTTTTTGCTGATGGGTGACGCCAACGAAACACCAGACAGATTTCCTGTGCGATACAGCCAGATGAAGTCAATATACAAAGGTGAACACGTTGCATACGTTGGCACGTTTGTTTTGTTTATTCAATCACCTGCCGGCTGGTTGTGCGTGCTTTTGGTTTTGTTTGCCGTTGTTGCAACACCACTTGCAGAACGCAAACTTGCACAAACAAAATATGCACGTCTGGTTGAAATTGGCGTGATTGTGGAAGACAAACCACAAAACGACAACCCAAGTGACGACAACCCAATGGATGATAACCCAACAGATGATAACCCAACGGATGACAACCCAACGGATGACACACCTGTTGACGAACAGGCACAGCCTGACAGTATGGAAGACGTCGTTGACGAGCCTGCCGAAGAACAGGCAGAAGACGTTGTTGAACAGGCAGAGCCTGATTGTATGGCAATCGTTGTTGATAACCAACCTGTGGAAGACGCAGAACCTATAGCGGACGCACAGGCAGATGACGTCGTTGCAACACAGACAGACAGATTTGGCAGTTATGGCGAGGGCAAAACTTTTGCTCAAAAAGTTGACGAGGCACAAGAGCCACTTGCCAGCAGATATGCACAAATTGTTGCGTTGCTTTTGCGCATTGACAAAGTGCGTGTGTTGCGTGGCAAAAAACGTGAGAGCTATTCTAAAGGACGCATGGCAGTTGCAAAACTTGCAATTCGTGGCAAAACTCTCAACGTATATCTTGCGCTTGACCCAAATGACTATGCAGACAGCAAATATATTTTTGTTGACGAAAGCCAAAACAAAACGTATCAAAACACTCCGGTCCACCTCAAACTGACAAGCGACAGGCAGACAAAGTGGGCAAAAGAGTTGATTTTGGACCTTGTGGCAAAAAACAACTGGACTCTCCTTGACGAACAGGCACAGCCTGATTGTATGGCAAACGTCGTTGATAACGAGTCTGCCGAAGAACAAGCACAGTCTGACAGTATGGAAGACGACGTTGATGACGAGCAGGCAGAAGAAGTTGTTGCAACTCAAACAGACAGATTTGGCAGTTATGGTGCGGGCAAAACTTTTGCTCAAAAACTGGACGAAGCACAAGAGCCACTTGCAGGCAGATATGCACAAATTTCTGCTTTGCTTGGCAGAATTAAAAAAGTGCGTGTGTTGCGTGGCAAAAAACGAGAGAGTTATTCTAAAGGACGCATGGCAGTTGCAAAACTTGTCATCCGTGGCAAAACTCTCAACGTGTATCTCGCACTTGACCCAAAACAATATATCGACACAAAATACAAGTTTGTTGACCAAACGGACAACAAAACTTATCAAAAAACACCAATGCAACTCAAACTCACAAGTGATCGTCAAACAAAATGGGCAAAAGAGTTGATTTTGGACCTTGTTGCAAAAAACAACTGGACGTTGATTGAGCAGGCAACTGATGACAACGTGACAATCGTTGTCGAACAGGCACAGCCTGACAGTATGGCAAACGTCGTTGAGCAAGAGCCTGTAGCAGAAATTGTTGAAGAATGTCAAAATTTGTCGAATGATGACGAACAGGCACAGGAGCTTGAACAAGATTTGCAACGTTTGCGTGAATATCGTAACAATTTGAGCGAACAAGACAGAGCAGAGTTTGATAGTTTTGCCGACCCAGATGCAGACGTTTCGGACCGAGGAATTGACCTTGTTGCTGACTTTATTGTGGCAAATGAACAAGCAAGACGTGCAGAACAGGCAGAGCCTGCTAGTGTTGGCGAAGACGTTGAACAAGAGCCAGTTGAGGATGTTGTTGAAGAACAAGCAGAAGACGTTGATCAGCAAGAGTCACAAAACGAGCCACAACAGGCAAGCGATTTGGACGAACTTGCAGTTGACAAGGACGACAACGTGGTTTGTGACGACAATCAAACGGCTGACAACGTGATTGACGTCGACCCTGCAACAGAACAGGCGCAGCCTGACAGTATGGAAGACGTTGTTGACGAAACTATCGAACAACCTGTTGAACAGGTTGAAACAGTTGAAGACGTCGTTGAACAGGAAGAAGAGCAACCAATTGAAGAAGTTGTTGAACAGGTTGCACAACAACCACAACAAAAAGTTGAGCCACAGCAAAAACCACTTGTGGTGCGCAAACTCACAGGTCAAACTGTGGCGACAATAAAATCTAAAAAAGCAAAAAAATCACGCAAAGTGCGTTGACAAAACGTGCTTTGCGCAAGCAAAAGCAGGTGAGCAAGGGTAAAAACAAAACACCTTTTTGCAGTTTGTGTTTTTGCCTTTGCAACAAAAGGAGTATTTTGATGAGATTTAAAAGAATAGTTGCCATTGTGCTCACCTTCGTATGCTTGATGAGCGTTGGTGGCGTAGCAGCCGCTTGGACTTATGCCGACGGCCCAATCAGCCCAATTCAACAGTTGTTGGATATTGTTTTGTGGTCGTGGACAGAAACACCAGGCGGTGACCAAGGTGATGAAACAAAAGAAGAAGTTGCTTTGCGTGATGCATTTGCAGATATTTTGAATGGTGTTGAAAATGATACTCTAATAACTGATGGCAGTGAGTATGATGGAATGACCAAACAACAGGCATTTGAAGCCATTATTGAAGAAAGAAAAACCGAGAATGTAAATGGTATCATGCAGTGGATGGGTTATGGGGCTAAAGAAGTTGGTCTTGATGATCCGGATACGGCTTATTTGAAAACATTGCTTGGTGTAAAAGACGATTCAACATTGTCATGCGTTATCAAATTTACTACTGAAAGCACAACAAATCCAGGATACGAATTGTATACTACTCGTATTGACGTAAATGGATTTGATGATAAAGACGAAGATGGCGTGCAAGATGATGGCGAAGAAAATTTTATACCATGGGAAAACGTAGAAGCAGAAAATTATTATATTTATCCAGTAAACAAAACAACCTTTGTAAAAAAGACAGAAACGGTTGATGGACAACAAGTGACAAGCATTGTAGAAGATAAAATTACGGTTGGATATTCTCGTTGCATCAGATATTATGAAGATTATAATACCCCAAGTAACACAATCAGATCATTTGACGTAACTCAATGGAAAGAGGGTACGGAAAGTGATGCCGTATTGCTTGACGACAACAATAAAGAATATTTTATTTATTCAGATATAGGTCAGGCTCAGCAGACTGTTTATTTCAGATATGGCAATCTGGCAGCGAATGGTAATTTTACAGGGGCGAACTTCCCTGCGGCAACTGCAACAACACCATCAGTTTCAAGCGTGACGACACAAGCTGTAGACAGCAGATATAAATTTACACGTGGTGTTGGTGGAAACAATCAATATGCAACCCTGACGTATACTCCAAGTGGAGAAGATCCGTCACCAACAAATCCGCATGCAATCAAAATTACACTTACAACGTAATTAAAAGGACGACAAAACGTCGTCCTTTTTTTATTTTCATTTTTGCACAAAATGCAACAAAATGTTGATTTGGGCAACAAAAAGTGATAAAATATGTCTATATTTAGTTGTTGGTGTCAACTTGATGTTGGCAGAATGATGGATTTTTATGAAAAGAAGTTTTTGCAAAAAAATTGTTGCACTGGTGTTGGCTTTTGTGGGCATTTGCAGTGTGGGTGGCGTTGCCGCCACATGGGTGTATTCTGATGGCCCTGTTGACCCGGTGGAGCAAACTTTGGATATTGGCCTGGGCGAATTTCTTTTTGGCTCGGGTGTATATATTTTGAGTGTCACGCCTGTGTCTGTAACATCAGGCTCGTCTGTGGGCACGCTTTCTAACGACGAAAGTGCTTTGACGGCAACCATGCCTGTGACGGTTGTTTTGGGTGATGAAAGCAAGGTTGTGTATCGTGTGGTGTTTGCAAACGTGACCAGCAACGATTTGTTGCTGGCTGGCACAAACTCGGCACTTTCGGTGCAGACAGACAATTTTGACCACGCAATGATGCGCATTGATGCACACGACAAGCTTGCGTGCGACGTGACAATTTTTTCAAGTGGCACAAACCAAAACGTGACGTTTGCCTTTAAAGAGATAGACACAAGCAAACACCTGACGGCAACTGTGACACAAGGCGCAACGGCAGACAGTCTTGATGCAATTGGCGACGGCAATACAGAACTCAACTATAGTGACACAAATCAGCGCTGGACAAACTGGACAAGCGAGGCAAGTGGCAGAGGTCAGCCAAGCACCCTTATGCTTGCATTTAACGACGCAAAAGACGTGTCTTCTGTGACGGTGTATCACTTTGTTGATGCCGGCAACCCTGCACCTTGTGATTTTGCAGAGTTGATAAAAATTGAGTATTTTGACGAAAATTCAAATCAGTTTGTAGAGTTGTGCACCGCAACACTCACGCTAAGTGGCAGTGATCCGGTAGAATACGTGACTTCTTCAACCGGAGCGACAATAAGTCAAAACTGGTCAAATGCAAGCAGAGACATTTCTGTTGGCTCAGGCATATTGGTATACAGCATGGACCTTGTAGATACAAAAGGAGCGTCTTATACAAACGTGAGCTTTGCATCAAATTCGGGAAACAAAATTGCTCCGCAAACAACAATTTCTTTTGCAAACGTAAACACAAGTGGTTTGCGCATCACTCTGGATGCACGTGAAAACTGCTTTGTCGGTGTGATGGAAATAACTGCACAATAATGTGATGAAAACAACTGCACAATAAAAAGAGGCGACAAAAGTCGCCTCTTTTTTTGCCCAAAAAACCTTTTTTGCCGTGGTTCAATATCATAAAACAGAGTGAATTTTTTTGCACTCAAACGCAAATCAAAAATGAACAGAAAAATGAACAAAATAGTGAACAAATCCGTGAAAAAAGTTTCATTTTAAAAATGAACAAAATGCAAAATTGTTCGACAATAAATTAACATTTTTTTAAAAACCCCTTGAAAAATGAAATTAAAAGTGATATATTCATTTTAGAATTCATTTTTGATACATCCAAGGGGTGCTTTATGAAAAAATTTTTTAAGTATGTCATGCCTTGTGTTTTTGTGTGTTTGGTCGTGGCAAACATTTTGTGTGTTTGCCGTGTGGGTGACAACGTTGTGTTTGTGCAAAAACCGGGCAAAATCCAGCCGGTGTCTGTCAGTGTTGGTGTGGGTGTTGGCAACTCAAACTTTTTTGACGGCAGTGTGTATATCTGCAACGTTGTGCCAAAATCTGCAAATGCATGCCAAAACGGTGTGCTTGGTGCAGACAACAAAAATCTTGTCGCAACAATGTGCAGTGATTTTGTTGTCAACGACGAGCCTCAGGTGTTTGAGGTGACTTTTTTTAACAATACGTCTGGCGAGGTTGTGCTTGGTGGCGTCAGGTCAGACAAGGTGACGTCAACTGTGTCAAACGTGGGCAGTGCAATATTGCCACAACAAACTTTGTGTTGCAACGTGGTGGTTTCTTCTGGCGCAACAAACGCAACGCTCAGTTTTGATTTTGTGCGTCAGGTGTGACAAAAATCAAGGCAAATTTTTAAAGCTCCTTTTTTGAGGGGCTTTTTTTGTTTTTAAATTTTTGTTGCATATTGCATTTTGTTGATATTAGTGATATATTTTTTATAACAAAATTATTTAGTGAAATTTGTGCAAAAAGCAAAAATATGTCACAAAGGGGGACGTTATGGGATTTTTTAAAAGTCAACTCCTTAAAATCATCGAGTGGAAAGACGACAGCCAAGATACAATCGTTTATCGCTTTCCTATGCACGATGGCAAAAAAGAAAGAGAAATTATGACAGGATCTTCGCTCACAGTTCGTGAGTCTCAGGCAGCCGTGTTTGTTTGCAAAGGTCAGATTGCAGACGTGTTTGCACCAGGTTTGTACAAACTGAACACACGCAACCTGCCACTTTTGACTGCTATCGGTCACGTTTTTTATGACGGCGACAGCAAATTCAAGTCAGAAGTTTATTTTGTAAATACAAAACAATTCACCAACCAAAAATGGGGCACTGCAAACCCTATCACAATGCGTGACAGCGATTTTGGCGTCATTCGTCTGCGTGGTTATGGCACGTTCAGCTTCAGGGTCATCAACCCTGCCTTGTTCCTCAAGGCGTTGTTTGGCACAAACAGTCTGTTTACTGTGGATGACATCAACGAATATCTCAAAAGCATGCTTATATCCGGCATAACAGATACCATTGCCGAAAGCAAAGTGTCTGCACTTGATATGGCAAGCAACCTGCAAGAGTTTAACGTACTTTGTCAAAACAGCATGCAAAGCAAATTTGAGGCTTTGGGTCTTGAGCTTTGCAACCTTGTTATCGAAAACATTTCTTTCCCAGAAAATATCGAAAAGGCTTTGGACGAAAGAGCAACTCTTGGCATTTTGGGGGACAAAATGGGTGTGTACGCTCAAAAGAAAGCTGCCGATGCTTTAGGTGACGCTGCAAAAAACCCTGGCAGTGTGGGTGCTTTTATGGGCGTTGGTCTTGGTCAGAATATGGGTGGCGCTTTGAACGGTGTGTTCAGCAACATCCAAAATGCAGAGGACAAACCAAAACAGGCAAACAAGTTTTGCAGTGATTGCGGAGCAAAAATTTCTCCGTCTGCAAAATTCTGTCCGGAGTGCGGTGCAAAACAGGCACAGGGCAACAACTGTTCAAATTGTGGTGCAACTCTCAGTGCAGGTGCAAAATTCTGTCCGGAGTGTGGCACAAAGGTTTAACACAAGAGGTGACTTATGGCAGACTTTGAACAAATGCAAAATCTCAGCGAGGCAATAGGATACAAGTGTGAGGGTTGCGGTGCACCTGTGGAGTTTGACCCACAGACACAATCTTTGCGTTGCAGTCATTGCGGACTTGAAAGCAAAATAGATTTTGACACGTCTGTAAACGAACGCAGTTTTGAAGAACTGTTTGACTGTCAGCCATGGCAGGGTGGCATAAAAGTGATTCAATGCCAAAACTGCGGTGCAAAAGAGGTTTTGGACAAAAACGAAATTTCTTCTTCCTGTCCGTTTTGTGGCTCTCCGTCTGTGCTTGAACAGGACGAGCTTGCAGGCATAAAACCAGACAGCGCAATTCCTTTCAAACTGCAAAAACAATCTGCCGCATCAAAATGCCTCAAATGGCTCAAATCAAGGTTTTTTGCGCCATCACACTTTAAAAAGAACGTAAAACTCAATTCGGTAAAAGGTTGCTATCTGCCAACCTGGACGTTTGACTGCCAAACAACTGTGTTTTATGAGGGCAGGCTTGGTCAAAGATATACCGAAACCTACGTTGTAAACGGCAAAACAATGACACGCACAAAAGTGAGATATTTTAACGTATCTGGCAGACTTGACAAAAGTTACAACGACATTTACGTAAAGGGTAGCGAGGTTGTCAACGACAAATATCTGCAACGCATTCAACCTTTTGATATGAAAGATTATGTCAAATATGACGACAAATTGCTTGCAGGATTTGAAGCAAACCATTATACTATACAACCGATAGATGCATGGCACACGGCAGAAGATATGATCAAAAGCCAGTGCCGTCAGGAAATCGTGTGGCGTTATAATGCAGACGAGGTTGTATATCTCAACCTTTCTCTCACGCATCACAGCAAATCATTCAAATATCTTTTGTTGCCGGTGTATATTTCTGCAACAAATTATAAAAATAAATTATACAATCAATACGTCAACGGTGTGACAGGCAAAGTCACTGGCAAAGTGCCTGTGTCACCACTCAAAGTTGCATTAACCTGCCTTGTGGGTGTTGCTGTTTTGGTGGGGCTTGTCCTGTTGCTTGGCAGTTGAAAATACGGAGGTCATTTTTTATGAAAATCACAAAGGATATGCTCATTGTCGACATTATCACAAAGTACGAAAAAACAATCCCAATGTTTATGGCATTTGGTATGGGTTGCGTAGGTTGCCTTGCTGCAAAAGGCGAAAGCGTAGAGCAGGCTGCACAAGTGCATAATATCGACGTGGATTTTCTTATTGAAAAACTCAACGAAGTTGCAGAATAATTTTTGCAATTGTTGACGTCACAAAAAAACAAAAAGCCCTTTCGCAAAGAAGGGGCTTTTTTTGTTGACCTTTTGTGCAGGGGATAATATAATAAATCCATTCCCGGCAGTTCTTGAACAAGAGAGTTGCAGTATTTGTAGCAACCACGGGCAAAAATCATTCGGGTGTATTTTTGGTAGTTTTGCTCAAACCGTCCATTGCAAAAATGGACGGTCATTTTTTTGCCCATTTGTCAGCATATTGACTGTTGCTAATTTTGCTTTATGTGTTATAATAAAATTGTATGGAAGTCTATAGATTTATTCACACGGCAGACCTGCATCTTGACAGCGCTCTGTCATCAATCAACAATGGTCAAAAAGCAAAAGCAAGACGTGTCGAACTGACAGACAGTTTCAAACGTATGGCAGATTTTGCAAAAAACAACAACGTGTGTGGCATCATTGTCGCAGGCGATATGTTTGACGTAAAAAATGCTTCTCCTGTGGTAAAGCAACAGGTTATCGACGTCATTAAAAGTGCCGGCAACGTCACCTTTTATCTTTTGGGTGGCAATCATGACGGCAAGGCTTTTGACGACGACTTTTTGTCTGCATTGCCAAAAAATGCAGTTATGCTCAAAAACGGTGTGGCATATCGCTCCGGCAACGTGGTTGTTGCAGGTTTTGAGGGGGACGTGGTCGATCCTGCTCAGGTGCCCGTGTTTGAAGAAAACACCTTTAACGTGGCTGTTATGCACGGTCAGGTTGTGTCTGGCAACGGCGAGGGCATCAACGTAAAAAGACTTGCCGGCAAAAATATAGATTATCTTGCACTTGGGCATATACACAAGTTTGAAGAAGGCAAAATTGACAGACGTGGTCGTTGGGCATATTGCGGTTGTCCGGAGGGTCGTGGTTTTGACGAAACGGGTGACAAAGGCTTTGTGCTTTTTGACACTTTGGGCAATCACAAATTCGTGCCTTTCTGCAAAAGACAACTTCACGAAATAAAGGTTGATATAACTGGTCTTGACAGCTATATTTCTCAGCTGGACAAAATCAAAAAACAACTGGCACCATATTCAAAAGACGATGCCTTCAAGGTTGTGCTTGTGGGGCAGGTCGAGCCTGGCACACATGTGGACTTGTCTTCAATCACTGCAAAACTTGACGACTTGTTTTATGCAAAAGTGGTGGACAAAACAAGTGCAAAATTTGACGTAAAAAAACTTGAGAGCGAGCAGTCACTTCGTGGGGAGTTTTTCCGCGTGGTGTCATCACTCGATTTGCCTGCCGAACAAAAACAGCAGGTTTTGAGGTTTGGTTTTGCCGCTATGGATGGCAGGGGGATAGAAGATGATCAGGATTGACGAAATTTTTATTTTTTCTTTTGGCAAACTGAAAGATTTTTCTCTTGCACTCAACGGTGGCTTTAACGGCATTTGCGAACAAAACGGATATGGCAAAACTACAATTGCAATTTTTATAAAGGCAATGTTTTTTGGTTTTGGCAAATCACGTGCAGGCAAACTTGCCGACAACGAACGAAAAAGATATACCCCATGGGAAAGCAACGAAAAATTTGGTGGATATATCCGTTTTACACTTGACGACAAACAATACAAAATAGAAAGATTTTTTGGCAAAACACCTGCAGGGGATACCTTTGCATTGTTTGACGGTCGCAACGTGCCAAGCAACGATTTTGACGAAAACATCGGCTGGACTATTTTTGAAATTGATGCCGACAGTTTTGAAAGATGTTTGTATATCCCTCAAAAAGACGTGGTGATAGATGCAAACGACAGTTTTTTGTCAAAACTCAA
>JAFTHO010000108.1 GCA_017457385.1 Clostridia bacterium
TGCAGCAATCACAATTGCAATCAGGTCACTTGCCGCAGCAATTTCTACCGGGACCGAAGTGTTCTTTGGCATGGCAGTTTTTCTTTGCATCTTTGCAACTTTGGGTGCATGCGGTGCATCTGGCGTTGCGGGTGGCTCATTGTTGCTCATCCCAATGGCATGTTCACTCTTGGGTGTTACGGCAGACGTGGCAATGCAGTTTGTTGCAATCGGCTTTATCATCGGTGTTATTCAGGACTCTCTCGAAACAGCCCTCAACTCATCTGGCGATGCAATGTTTGTTGCAACTGCCGAATATATGGAGTGGAGAAAGCAAGGTCGCAAAGAGGACATTGCAAAATCAATCAAAGGTCAGCTTTCTAAATAATTTAAACAAAAAACCCACGGTCAAACCGTGGGTTATTTTTTTGCGATAAAATGGTTGATTTAAGTTTAAAAAGGCTCCCTTGTGTAAAGGGAGCTGGCTGGCAAATGCCAGACTGAGGGATTGTTTTATAAAACAATTATTTTCAAATTATACCTTCTATAAAAATTTTTAGTCCAATTGCAACCAGTATTATGCCACCGGCAAGGGTTGCTTTGTCTGCCAGAAACTTTCCGCACGTTTCGCCCAAAAAAACAGCCACGAGCGAAAGGGCAAAGGTTGTAATGCCAATTATGCCAACTGCCAAAAAGATGTTAAAGGTCAGTCCGGCAAAACTAACGCCAACGGCAAGTGCGTCTATGCTTGTTGCAACCGCCTGCATAAACAATGCTTTAAAAGTCAGCAGGTAGGTGCTTTCTTTCTGTTTGTTTTTGTCAAAAAAGTCGGCAATCATTTTGCCACCGATAATGCTCAGCAAAACAAGTGCTATCCAGTGGTCGTATTTTTCTACAACGTCGCCAAACAAACTGCCTGCAAAAAAACCAATCAATGGCATAAGTGCCTGAAACAGACCAAAAGCAAATGCAATTTTAAATGCCTGTTTAAAGTTTGGTTTTGACACAATGCCATCTGTTGCGGCAACGGCAAATGCGTCCATAGACAAGCCCACGCCAATAACAATGATATCAAAAATACCCATAAAAATCCTTTGTAAAATATATGCACAAGTGCAAAAATATAGCTAAATTCTGGCATAAAAAACATGCTTTGTCAACAATCAAAGAGTGTGGGTGATTTTGTGCTTTTGTATTGTTTTAAAATTTTTTTTGGGGTATAATGTTAGCAGGTGAATTATGGCTAACGAAAAACTTATTATCATTGACGGCAACAGTTTGCTCAACAGAGCATATTATGCAATTCCGCCACTAAACAATCACGAGGGCAAAAATGTAAACGCAGTTTTTGGTTTTGTCAACATTTTGCTAAAAGCACTCAGCGAAATCAAACCAACGCACCTTGCAGTTGCTTTTGACAAAAAGGGCAAAAACTTTAGGCATGCGCTTTATGACCAATACAAGGCAAACCGCAAAGGTATGCCTGACGACCTTGCACAGCAAATGCCAATTTTGTTTGACCTGCTTGACAAAATGCAAATCAAACGTGTTGGCGAAAGTGGTGTAGAGGCAGACGACGTCATCGGCACAATTGCAAAAAGGTTCAGTGTGCCAACTGTTATTTTTTCGGGCGACAGAGATTTGTTGCAACTTGTTGACAACAGCACTACCGTATGTCTTACAAAACGTGGCATCACCGACGTAGAAGAAGTGACGGTTGACAACATAAAAGAGTTGTATGGCATGACTCCGTCGCAGGTTGTGGAGTTTAAGGCGCTCAAAGGCGACCCGTCAGACAATATCCCTGGCGTTGCAGGCATAGGTGACAAAAGCGCAATGACCTTGCTGGACAAATATGGCACGGTAGAAGGGGTGTATCAAAACATTGCAGACATCAAGGGTGCAATGCAGACAAAACTGCTCACAGGCAAAGATATGGCTTTTGTTTCAAAAACACTTGCCACAATCAAAACTGACGTAGAGGTTGACTGCACGATTGACGACCTTGTGTTCAGACCAATACCGGCATCTGTCAAAGGCGAGTTCGAAAAACTTGAGTTTCGCAGTCTGTTTAAAAAACTTGCAGAGTTTTGCGACGGCGATTTGGATGTAGAAGAGGACGAAGAAGTTTTTGAAGAAAAGGTTGTTGCAGACGTAGATTCACTCAGACAACTTGCAACAAAACTTGATGGCAAAAAACAACTTGCATTTTATTTTGACGAAAATATTTATATCGGTTGTGACGAAAAAACACAATATACAATCGAAATTGCAAAAGATTTGTTCGGTGGCATTTCGTTGCAAAGTGCGATAGAAGTTTTGTCAGATGTGCTTGCAGGCGACAGTCAAAAAATCGTATACGACAGCAAATCACTCAGACACAAACTTGCATATTTTGGTGCTGTCATCAACAACGTTGCATATGACCTTTCAATTATGCAATATCTTGTGGAGTATCGCACCTTTAAA
>JAFTHO010000109.1 GCA_017457385.1 Clostridia bacterium
ATTTTTCGTTTGGATTTGTCACGATTGCCACCACATCCAAACACGCAAATGAGTTTGCCTTTTGTTGTTTTTTTGAGATGTGACAAAATGTTTTTTAGTCCATCCGGTGTATGTGCATAGTCGACAACGGCTTTTGTTCTGTCTGGCAAAAACACAGTCTGGTTTCTGCCCTCTACACCATTTATCTCTTTTAAAGCCATTGCAATCTGGTTTGCTTTGACACCAAAAATGCGACATACTGTTGCACACGCAAGCAGGTTGTATACGTTGAAGATGCCAGGCATTTTGTAACAAAAACGGCATACTTCGTCATACAGATTGATGACGAAACAAGACGTTTGTCCATCGCAATCGATATCTATTGCAAAAACGTCAGCAACGTTTGTTATACCAAAAGAAACGGTTGGTATTTTGTTGTCTTTTATCAGTTGTTGTCCAACCTTGTCGTCACTGTTGACAACGGCAATTTTTGTATATTGTCTGTCAAAAAAACTTGTTTTGGTTTTTGCATAACTGTCCATATCGCCAAAATAGTCAAGATGATCCTGCGACAGATTTGTAAACACCGCAACGTCCACCACGTTGCCAAAAGTTTTTTGCTGGTCTATTGCGTGGGCAGACATCTCCATAATGCAAAATTTTGTGTCACACGCAACCATATCTGCCCAAAGTTTGTTTAGCACCATTGGGTCTGGCGTTGTCATATCATTATCAATATATTTGCCGTCGATATAAATCCCGTTGGTAGAAACAAGCGCACATTTGTGACCACATTGCGACATGATTTTGTAAATGAGCGTTGCAACGGACGTTTTGCCGTTTGTGCCAACAACACAAATGATTTTTAGTTTTTGCGCTGGATAGTCGTGCCATGCAGATGACAACACAGACATTGCTTTGTGAGTGTCTTCCACCACAATCTGACACACGTCAAGGTCAAGTGGTTTTTGGCACACAACCATTTTTGCACCCTTTTGCACTGCCTGTTTTGCAAAATCATGACCATCGCAATTTGCACCTTTTATGCACACAAAAACACAACCGTCACGCACATCTTTTGTGTGACAGCACACACCCGAAATATCGTGTGGAACAGTGTTGACAACCATGTCGATTTATAAACGTGACGTCAGTTTTTTTGTTTCCATTTTTTATCACCTCAAAACAAAAAGTCCATACTATTTCCTTATGGACTAAATATATTAAAAAAAGTGACAAATTATGATAACCGCAGTTTAAACATATATTGACTATAAAAATAAATAGTATATAATTTATTTATAAATATATTGACTTTACCCCCCCCCCCGCATTGTATTATTTAAATATAATATTGATGACAAGGAGAAAGATATATGAAAAAGAAATTATTATCCATCCTTTTGGCACTTGTGCTTGTGTTTGGCATGATGACTTTTGCCGGTTGTGGCAAAGGTGACCCCGAAAAATTTTTCAGCGTTGACAACACAATGCAGTTGACTTTGCAGGATGACGAATATACCCTTGTTCAAAAAACTGCTTATGGTTATTTTGAAAAAACATTAACAATATCCGGCAATTTTATTGAACACGGAAAATTTGTTGAATTTTTGACTGGCACAGGAAAAACCAAAACAAACTTTTTTGACAAAAGCACAAATGAAAGAAATACAAAGCACCGTTCGTTTTATGGCGAACGCTCAAGTGAAAACGGCATTGTACTTTCTTTGACAAATGCAAACAGCAAAGAAGGCAACGAACCTCTTTTTAAAAATGGATATGAAACAGGCATTTATTCTGTCAATGCGTTGAGCAACCATGCATGTTGCGATATCGTTGTGTCAAAAAACTGCTCTGTTGAAACTCTTGCAGAAAAGATCAAATATCTGAGAGTTTTGACACAATATGGCAGTTCTGCCTACTTGCGCACTGTTGATGAAAACAGCATAAAAGGCTTTAACCCTTCTGCCACAGGCAGTCAGACAGTAAAATTTGACTATGGTGACACTCAATATGAAATTGTTGTTTTTGTTGACAACAACCAAAACTATCTTGTAAATGACCACGAATTAAGGACATCACACATACTGGCAAACACTGTAAAACTTGGCACTACCGCTGAACAATGGCTTGAAAAAAGTGAACAACTCTCATTGGAAAAAGTTCCTGACCTCGGGCCACTCAAATTTTATGCATACGTAGACGGCAACAGAATAGAGTTTGACAAAGACGAAGTTTCTGTCGAAGGCTGGAAAGCTGACAGAACAAATGATAGGATAAACTTTATCCCAAAAATAACTGCAAAAAAAGATGGCGAAGAGTTTGTCACTTTTGGATACGTAAATACATTTGACGAAGACGTTACTTATACAACCATCAACCTGTATAATCCACCGATAAGAAACCACATTGGCGATGACTCGCCTAATACGAGTACGAGCAAGTATGACTTTAACTATCTGGCAATCGACAAATCAAAAAATATGCAGATTGACATAAATATTGTCAAACCAGTGGAATCACTTTTTAGTGACAACACGCTTGTTTCAAGCACTCCGGGACAAATTTCTGACCTGATCAATCTTGACCAGACAGGAGCACAAATTTTGACACTAAATGAAAACACTCCTTTTGAACAGAACTTTTTCATTTATGTATATGACGAAAACACTACTGTTGCATCTGACTATTATTATATCCCACTGAATGCAATACCTGTGATTGATGGCGAACTCCTGCTTAGCAATGAACATATGACTTTGCCTGTGATGATTGGTATGGATGGACAGTTTGTGGAATTTGTAGACAAAAACAAACTCACTGTAAACTACAATCAGGACGAACTTAGCCAATTGGGACATGCACGTGTGACAATAAGTTTTTGTGTAACTGTTGATGGCAAGGAATATACCTTTAAATACATTACAGGAGCATATTTAGTAGAGGGATAACTCGTTTGTCTTGACTATACAAACAGATAGTATATAATTTATATAAACATCTTGACTCTATCCCCCCACACACAACGTTTTTTATAACGTTGACAAGACAAGGAGACACAATATGAAAAAGAAATTATTATCCATCCTTTTGGCACTCGTGCTTGTGTTTGGCATGATGACTTTTGCCGGTTGTGGCAAAGGTGACTATACCGAATATAAAAGCAGTGACGGAACAAAAATACTCAAAATGTATGACGACGAATTTGAGTTTGAAATGACTGACGAACAAGGCCTCATCAAAAAAGTGACGGAAATGACTGGCAGTTATAAAATTGACGGCAATTTGTACGAGTTTGAGCTTGACGAAAAAACAACGACAGAATATTTTGCTGGCAAACTTGCACAAACAACAACCAAACAAACAGGCGTTGTGCGTGGCACAAACATTGGCGACGACGGTTTTTGTTTTGTATATAACGAATATCATAATGGTGTATACCAAGATCAGCTTTTGTTTAAAGATGACAAAACAGGCGGTGCTTTTTCGGAATATGCACTGTTTAACAAAACTCAACACGAACTTGTGCTGATGAAAGACTCTACCCTTGACGAAATAAAATATCTGCTTTGGGAAGAGATTGAGTTTGTTAAAGACGGCGGATATCTTTATGGTGGCCACCGTCCAGGTGTGCCTATTGAAATAACTGTTGACACAAGCACTGTTGGCGAAACAACTGCAACTGTAAACTATATTGGCAAAACGTTTGTTTTTGATACGCTGATTGTAGATTCGACAGATGCTTTCCCAAACAACACAAACGACACCAGACTTTACGTATATAATACCGGCGTAGTAAGAGCAGGCGCATCTGCAGAGCAATGGCTTGACAGTCTTGGCGAAAACAACTTTATGGTTTACGTTGATGGCAAAAGAAAATATCTGGATGCCGATGACGTTTCTGTTGACAACTGGTATGACGACGATGAATATGCAGTTTTTTGCCCAGAACTTTCTGCAACGGTTGAAGGAAAAAAATACAGCACAACAATAACCCTCACTGCCGTGCCTGCAACAAAAGAATTTATCGATCCATATTATTTCAGAGTTAACGGCGGAACTTGCATTCAAAACTTTTTTGAAAACCAGAATATGTACAGCGGTGGCGACAAAATGTTTTTTGTGAAAAAAGGCAACACTCAGGCAAAGTTGGGTTGGTCAACAAGAAGAATAAGCACTTTTGACGGATCTTTTGTTATGGAAGATGCAAACGATTACAGCAAGCCGTTGACTGACTATATTGACGTAAACAAAGTTGGTGCGCACCTGATAAAATTTGACGAAGGCACAGACTACGAAACTTTTGCTCGTGTTTTTGTATATGACGATCCAAAAGACGTCGTTGCAACTTATCACGTAGAAAATACTCTTTTGTGGTTTGATAAAGAAAACAACAAGCTAGTTCTTGATCAGACACCTTTTTATCTTGAACGTATTTTTGCAGACGGAAGTGTCGAACACGTTGCCAACAGCTCAATTGTAGTTGAGTATGACGAAAATGCACTTGCAGCAGAAACTCTTGCTTATGGAAGCATCGTGATGGAACACGAAATTGACGGAAAAACATATACCTTTACAATAACAGTAAGAATAACTGCTTCTTAAAAAAAAACCACCCTTTCGGGTGGTTTTTTTGTATTATTTTAACTACAATTCAAACAGATATTGACTATATAATCAAATAGTATATAATTTATATATAAAAATACATTGACTTTACCCCCCCCCCGCGATGTTATCATAATGATAATATTGACAAGACAAGGAGACACAATATGAAAAAGAAATTATTATCCATCCTTTTGGCACTCGTACTTGTGTTTGGCATGATGACTTTTGCTGGTTGTGGCAAAAAAGAGATGGTATTTTATTCAAGCCCATCTGAAAAACTTGTATTAAATGATAATGAATTTGAATTTATTAGTGGCAACAGCAATGTTGGAGAAATAAATAGTGTTGTTATCCATAAAGGCACAATCAATATTACAAGAAATGTTTATACTTTTAATGCCACAAGCAATTTTGTAGAAACTTATATAAATGGTGAATTGAGTAATACAAAGCAAGAAAGTCCATTTTGTGTATATGGAATTTCTATAGATGATAACTATATGATTTATTGCAATCAATTAATGTATAAGGACAAAACTAAAAGTGGTTTTTGCTCTTTGTTACCAATAAAATATGGCCCTGACTATGATTTTATTTTACCTTTGAATGCAAACAATCCAAAAGAATATATAAAAAGATGGTTGTTTTGTACAGATAACAATGCGACATTGCAATTTGATTTTGATATTCAAGCAGATTTAACAAAACTTGGCGATACAACTGTAAAAATCACTTTCAATGGACAAACAAAGTCTTTTAAATCACTTGTAACCGACGAACAACATCCATCTTTCAACGATTATCCAGACATTGTGTATCGTAATTTTTAAATCAGATAAAACCACCCTTTCGGGTGGTTTTTTTGTGCCTTGTGACCGCAGTTTTAACTGCGGTTTTTTATACGACAGGTTTGATATTTTTGTAGTTTATAATTTGCTGAAAAATGATTTTTGCCCATGGTGCGGCAACTGTAGAGCCATAGTGCTGACCGGCTGGCTCGTCAACAATGACAATGCAGGAATATTTTGGTTTGTCTGCAGGAAAAAACCCCACAAAAGAAGACACATATTTGCCCTGCGCAATTTGTCCGTCAACAAACTTTTGTGCCGTGCCTGTTTTTCCACCCACACGATAACCCTCGATATATGCCTGTTTGCCACTGCCGTTTGTAACAACGCCTTCAAGCATCAGGCGCAGTTGTTCGCTTGTCTGCTGAGATATTGCCCTGTTTTTTGCAGTTGGCACAAATCTTTGTGCAAGTGTGTCGCCTGACCTGATTTCTTTGACAAGATATGGTTGCATTAGCAAGCCACCGTTTACTGCGCACGAGACGGCATTTAGCAGTTGCAACGGTGTGACGGCAATTGTCTGACCAAACCCTATGCGCGCAAGGTCGCCTTTTGTAACGGCATTTTGTGGCACGAGTATGCCTGCCTGTTCGCCTGATATATCCACCCCTGTCACCTGACCAAAACCAAATTTTTGCAGATAGTCATAAAAAACGTCTTTGCCAAGGCTCAACGCAATATCTGTAAAAACAGTGTTGCAACTGTTGTTGAGAGCATCTGCCAGCGTCTGGTTGATATGTTTGCCGTTTTTGTGACTCGTCCAGCATGATATTTTTTTGCCACTGTCCACCACACGAAAGTTTGAGTTGCCAAACACGTGGTTTGCAGAAAATGCCTTTGCATTGCCATTTGCAAACTCCTGCACGTTTGCCGCTGCCGTGACAATTTTGAAGGTTGAGCCAGGCTCGTAGATATCTGTAACAAGAGTGTTTCGACCATTGTTGAGCAAGGTCTGCACGTCGTCACGAGGCAGATTGTTTAGGTCAATGCCAGGCGCAATGCCCATTGCCAAAATTTCGCCCGTATTGACATCCATAACAATGCACTTTGCACTTTTTGGTGTGTGCGTGTGCATAATCATTTGCAAAACGTCTTCTACCACAGCCTGTATCGTATAGTCGATTGTAAGCACAAGGTCAAGTCCGTCAATGCCAGGCTGATAGATAGTCTCTTTGTCTTTGAGTTCCACACCAACCAGATCGCTTTGAGTGAGAATTTGTCCGTTGATGCCTTTGAGATATTTGTTATAATATGCCTCTATGCCTGTCTGCCCCACGTTGTCGACAGAAACGTAACCCAAAACCTGCGACAAAAAGTTGCCGTAGGTATAAACACGATATGGCTCTGATGCAATATACACTCCGTCAAGATTTTCACTGCGGATTTTGTCCACCACCTTTTCGTCAACCTGACGTTTTAACGTCACCTCGGACACACCTTTGTTTGTTGCCTTTTGATAAACTTTGTCATAGTCAAGGTCAAGCAGTTGTGACAACGTTTTTGCAAGGTAGTCTGCATTGGTGACAGATTTTGCCCTGACATAAACTGTATATGCAGTTTTGTTTGATGCCAGAATTTTTCCATTTGTGTCAACTATTTGTCCTCTTGCAGGGATGATTGGCAAATCTCTCGTCCATTGATCCACCGCCTTTTTTTGCAAAGCATATCCGTCAATTATCTGCAGACAAAACAATCTGCAAAAAAGTATAAAAAAAACAAAGGTTGATAAGCAAACCAATGCAATCAACCTTTGTGATGTCTGATATGGGGAACTTTCCATTTTTTCTCCGTTGGGAGCACACAAGTCACGAGTTATTTTACATATACTGTATTTGCGTCTGCGTCGAATACGTATGCTGATGCAGGTGCATCTGCAGAAACTGACTTGTATTGCTGTGCTGATTTAACTTCTACGTTGTCAGAAGTTGCAAACAAACTGCCGATAGACACGATTGTCAAAGTAAAGATGAGTGCAAGTGCGAGCAACACTGCCGCATAACTTGCAATAAGGATTTTGCTCCTTGTTGTATAACTTTGCTTTGTAGCAGATTTTGTTTGTGTTTGTGCAGGTTGTGTGTATACACGACGTGTAATCTGCATTGTTGTCATGCTTGGCATGAGATCCGGGTCAGAATAATTTTCGTCATTGTGGTCTTCTTCATAAAACTCGTTATATTCGCGACCATACAACTTTTGTGCAATTTCTGATCTTGACATATAGTTTTCTACAGGACGTGCTTCCATTTTGTTTTCAAAACGGTTGTCTGTATTTTCTTCAAAAGTATAGTCTGCAAAATTGCGCACTTGTCTTTCTTGTGAAACTTCGTAATCATTTACGATTTCTCTGCGTGTTGTTGTCAACATATTATTCTTCCCCCTGTTTTAATATTACTGTGTAACTTGTTTTTGTATCAGATTTTTTCTGCAACTCTCAGTTTTGCACATTCACTGCGAGAGTTTTCTTTTCTTTCGATTTAGTCCTCCACAATCGGCTTGTTGTTGATGAGTTTTAGTTTGGCTTGTTTGCCACAAATGCAAACAGGCGTTTTTGGTGGACAAATGCAATCCTTTTCGAGCCATTTGAATTTTTGTTTTACTATCCTGTCTTCAAGAGAGTGAAAAGTGATGACTGCTATCCTTCCGC
>JAFTHO010000110.1 GCA_017457385.1 Clostridia bacterium
AGATTTTAATAAAAAAATTTATCTTTTATAAACATCTTCAACTTCTTGCTCAAAGTTTTGATACTGGCTGGCATATTTGTCCAATGCCTGTTGTTTGAAGTTGTATTTAAAGTTTGTGAGCATATCCATTGTGTGCACGTATTTTGCGGAATGCTCTTCACCACAAAAATAACGATCCATTTCAAAACACTTTTTGTCTATGCCACAAAGTATCATTTTTTCGAGCATAGCGTCAACGTCAAAACGCTCGTTGATATATTGCTGATATGCCTTTACGCCGTCGGCAACAACCTTTTCGTTTTGTTCATAAATTTTTGGCAGATAGTATGGATAGGTTTTGTCTTTGACGGCAGGATGAGGAAAAGTGACATACTCAACAAACCTCCTTGTTTCTTCATCACTAAAACTCTCATACTTGTCAGGCTCGAGCAGTTTTTTGTCTTCTTTGCGCAAATAGCGATACAAGCCTGCACCTGCCATAATTGCAAGCCCCTCGTGACGGGTGCTTTTGATTGCTTTGTAATATTTTTTTCGAAGTGCCTTGTTGTCTGGTTTCAGGCAAATTGCCTTTAACAAAATGTTGATACTGCCACTGTATAAATTTTCGTTTGGTTTTATGCTGTTGGCAAATTTTGCAATCTGCTCGTCCAGATTTTTGCCTTTTGACAGATAGTGGTTGACAAACTCTACGTATATCCACTTGTTTTTGTCAAAAATTTTGTCTGCAATTTTTTCAAACAAATCAAAATTGTCAAGATATTTTAATATGCGGAGCAAATTGCCTGCATCAAAACAAGTGTCGGCATATTGCTCGACAAACAAAGAAAGACTTTTTTTGGTTTGTCTTTTCTTTAAATGCTCTGCAATATATTCTACGTAAAACAGTTCGGTAGCCTCTTTTATTACGTCATAGTCATAGTCATGCATTGCCTGCTCAAACAACTCAAATGCTTTTGTTTTGCAGGTGATGCGTGGTGCTTTTGACAAAACCCTTTCGCTTTGCGGTTTGTGAGTGACAATTATTTTATATGTTGTTGTTATCAGTTCGTCTGCCCTTTTAAAGCCGTTTGATGCTTTGTCACGATCGATATCTTTAACGACAAAAAACAACTCCTCCCCGTTGCAACTCAAAGTGATCGTGTCGTTTTTGTCAACAAACCGCAACTCGTCAATATCATCAAGATAAAATGGGTTTGACGTTTTTGCAATTTCAAACAGCCCCTCGTTCACTTCAACAACAAAATCTTCGTTTTCTACAACTTGTGGTTCATAGTCAAAAATTTCAAAATCGTCCGGAGCAAAATGCAGATGACTGCTGTCTATTGACTGATGGAAAGTGAAACTTGCATAGTCATAGTCACCCATTTTGCCATAGGCCTCTGCCATGACACCACCCCAGCCACGCTGAGAATAGCACCTTTTTCTGCCATCGTTAAGCACAGGCACAACACCATCCCAGCTTTCCTGATGATGCCAGCCAGAAAACAAGTATCCGTGTTTTTTTATTTCGTCAATGATGGCGTTTCGCTCAGCAAAGCCGATTGTGTTGCCACTGTCTAAAATTTCGCTGTTGTCATAATAGGTCCAGCCGATAACTTTGTATTTCATAAATGCTCCTTTTTTGTCGGGCAAACAATATCTTCAACATGCTCAAAAGTATAAAAGATATATTTTTATTTATGTTTATATCTGCAAATGCCAGTTACAATTGCTCCAACCAGCAAGCCTAATAAAAGCACTCCTAAACTTAAAATTATCTTAATTGTTTCGACCGTTGTTAACAAAGAGAAAACAAACAATGTAATTTCAATCAAGGCACCACAGAAAAGCAAAATATTAGCAATGCAAGTTTTTAAATATATTTGAGTTGTTTTTTTGTCAAATTTAATAAATAATCTAAACACCTTGGACTCAATCATTTTACCAAAAGCATTTTGCGTATATTGTGATTTATCTTCATCATATATATTAAAAGCGGACACTACATTTACATATATAGTCAAAACAAACAACCAAATTATCATTCCGACAGTCATAGTTAATTCTCCGTTATATCAGACAAACGACACCTTATTAGTGTTTTACAAACAAAAATATATCATCAAACCTTGCGAGCAAGTTTGACAAGTGTCTCGACATTGTTTGTCATTGGAAACATATCATACGGTTTGCAATAAGTCACGTCATACAACTGTGACAAGTCTTTGATATCACGGGCAAGGGTTGCGCTGTTGCAACTGACGTATACCACGCTTTTTGGTTTTGCCTGCAAAATTGTGTCTTTGGTTTGTTTGTCAAGACCTTTTCGTGGTGGGTCTACAACCAGTGCCACTTTTTGATATTTGTCACACAGTTTTTTGAGTTGGATATTAACGTCGCCACATATGTTTGTTAGGTTGTCAAGATTGTTGATTTGTTTGAGTTTGTCTGCATCTTCAACCGCCTGTGGCACAATTTCTATACCAAAAGTTGGCAGACCTGTTTTTGCAAGCACGCCACTCATTATGCCTATGCCAGAAAAAGCATCCACAATAATGTCGCAATCGTTTGTATCCACAAGTGAAATTGCCTGGTTGTAAATTTTGTCCCTTATGTCGTCGTTGACCTGAAAAAAGCTGTTTGGTTGCAGATTGAATCTGACACCACAACACTCTCCATCGATATGCTTTATACCTGCAAGCCAGATTGTTTTGTCACCCAAAATGACGTTTGTGTGCTTTTTGTTAACGTTTATAAAAAGGCCAAAATGGTCAAAATTTTGCGCCAACGTATGCGCAAAAGCCTGCCAGCCGTCAAGTTTGTCGCCATTGATGACGATTGTTGCAAGCAACTGACCGTCTACGTAGCGGGCAACAAGGTGGCGGAGCAAGCCTTGTTTTGTTTTTTCGTTGTATACCGAAAGGTTGTTGTCGTCTGCAAACTGTTTTGCAAGGTTGCACAGTTTGTCTGCCCAGTCTTCCTGCAGGACGCAACTGTCTGTAACAACCATTTCGTGACTGGACGGTTTGTAAAAGCCCATGACTGTTTTGCCGTCTTTTTTGCCAAAAGGCATTTGCACTTTGTTGCGATAGCCATAGGTTTTTGCGCTTGGCTCTGTTGGCAAAACGTCCACCTCAACCCCACCAAGTTTTTTGAGGTTGTTTTTGACAAGATTGCGCTTGAAATCAAGTTGCATATCGTATGCCATATGTTGCAGTTGACATCCACCGCAGTTGCCAAATACCTTGCATTTTGGTTTTGTTCGACCATTGACAGATTTTGTCACTTTTACAAGTTGCGCATTGACAATTTTGCCTTTTGTATAGGTTGGTTTTGCCGTGATTTGTTCGCCAGGCAAGCAAAAAGGCACAAAGCAGGTGTCTGCGCCATTTTTTGCAATGCCTTCACCGTTTGTGCCAATAGATTCTATTTTTAAATTTAACAAATTTTTCATCACTTTCTTGTGTGTCCTGTGCCCTTTACAAGATATTTTGTAGTATAAAGTTCTCTCAGTCCCATTGGGCCACGAGCATGCAGTTTTTGTGTGCTTATGCCAATTTCTGCACCCATGCCAAACTCAAAACCATCGCTGAACCTTGTTGATGCATTGTGATATACGGCAGAACTGTCCACAGACTGCAAAAACTTTTTGGCAAGTGCGTCGTTTTGCGTGATGATTGCCTCTGAGTGTTTTGTAGAATATTTTGCAATGCGTTCGAGCGCCTCGTCAATGCCGTCAACGACTTTTACTGCAAGCACCATATCGTTGTATTCTTTATACCAGTCCTCTTCCTCCGCCTGCAAAACACCAGATATTTTAACACACTCGTCACAACCGTATACCGCAACCTTTACGTCACTCATACGTTTGCACAAAAGTGGCAAAAACTCGTTTGCAATATCTCTGTCCACCAAAATTTTTTCCACCGCGTTGCATGCAGATGGTTTTTGTATTTTGGCATTTGTGATGATGTCAAGTGCCATATCAAAATGTGCAGTTTTTTCTACGTAAATGTGGCAGTTGCCCGCACCTGTCTGAATAACAGGCACTGTTGCATTTTTTGTAACTGCATTGATGAGGTTTGCACTGCCACGTGGAATGAGCAAATCTACGTATTCGTTGAGTGACATGAGTGCGTTTGCAATTGCTCTGTCTGTGTTTTGCACAAGTTGCACAGAGTTTCCGTCAAGACCTGCTTTTTCCAAAGCCTGTTGCACGTATTGTGTGAGCAGTTTGTTTGTGTTGATAGCCTCACTGCCACCACGCAAAATGCACACGTTGCCACTTTTGATGCAAAGACCTGCCGCATCTACCGTTACGTTTGGACGAGATTCGTATATGATTGCAACAACACCGAGTGGAACGAGGATTTTTTCGATAACAAGTCCGTCGTCACGTGTATAGACACTTTCTGTCTTGTTGCAATATTCTTTAAGTTCAACAAGCTGATACAAACCCTTTGTCATATCGAAAATGCGTTTTTCGTTGAGCACAAGTCTGTCCACCATAGAAGATGACAACCCTTTTTGAGTTGCATAGTCTACGTCAAGTTTGTTGACCATGTAAATTTCTGCCTTGTTGTTGTCTATTATTTCGGCAAGATATTTTAAAGCATCGTTGCGCTGGCTCTCTGGTGAGTTTGCCAAAGACACAACTGCCTTTTTTGCTTGTTTGCCATATTGTTCGAGATAAAGTTTAGCGTCTGACATTTTTGTCTCCTACAAAAAAAGTACCAACCTCGTTGCCTTCGAGTATATCATAAATTACGTTGAGGTTTTGAGAGTTTGCAACAACTGCATCTATGCCTGCTTTTGCAGCGCTTGTGCATGCAGTGATTTTTGTTGCAATGCCACCTGTGCCAAGCAAACTTGCTTTTGCATTTGTGTCGTATTTGACACCATTGTCAAGATCCACCACAGTAGAGATGAGTTTTGCATCGCTGTGTTCTTTTGGATCTTTGTCATACACACCGTCAATGTCTGACAACAAAATGAGCAAATCTGCATTTACAAGCCTTGCCACAAGCGAAGACAAATTGTCGTTGTCGCCAAGTTTTATTTCGTCAACAGAGATAGAGTCGTTTTCGTTTATGACAGGGATGACGTTGTAATGCATCATTTCGTCAATTGTGTTTTGAAAGTTTTGCTTCATCTCTGGGTTGTCAAACACAACCTTTGTAAGCAACAACTGACCTGCGTTGTAGCCGTAGTCGGCAAAACATTTGTTATAAATTTCCATAAGGGCAGACTGACCAACGCACGCCATAGCCTGACGACCACTGACGTAGTCTGGCTTTTTTGGAAGATGAAGTCTGTTTACGCCCGCTGCAATTGCACCGGAAGAAACAAGCACAACCTCTTTGCCCTGATTTTCGAGATCGCAAAGATCACGTGAAAGTCTGTCTATGCGATGAAGGTTGAGTTTGCCGTTTGGATAGGTGAGCGAAGACGTACCCACTTTGACAACAATGCGTTTTACCTGTGAAAAATCTCTTTTCATTTATTTTTCCGCCTTGATCACACCAAATTTTGTATATACCTCTGCATTGCCACGAATTTTTATTGCAGAAGTTTTTTCTGTAAACTGAACAACGAGTATTTCGCCCTTGTCAAGATTTTCGGTATGGTGGCTTTTTGTTTCGCTGCCACGAGTGAGACCGATAATCTGTGTGCCTGGTTGCAATGCTTTTATGCAGATATATTCGTTGTCGTGTCCAATGATTTTATCCATAATTATCTCTCCACAAGTTTGACGTTTTCCTGTCCCACAAGATCGTCAAGTTCGATATGCAAAGCACGACACTCACGCACAAGGTATGGCAATGCATAGCCTTTGCCACCCTTTACAAGCACGACGGGCAGTTGACCTTCGTAACCCTCGAGTATTGTGATGAGGTCGTCATATTTGCTTTCGTCTTTAAGGTTGATATAAAGTTTTGTTTGTTTTTGTTTTTCAACTGGTTTTTGCTCGCCACTCTTCCACTCGGAAACTTCTTCTACCCTGATTTTTGGTGCAAAGCCACTTTCTACCGTGAGAGTACCTTTGATTTTTACCATAGCGTCGTTTTCGAGCTTGTCTGCAAGTGCCTCGTAGTTTTTAGGGAATACCACCACGTCTATACTGCCATACAAATCTTCAAGTCTGGCAGTTGCCATAGTTGTGTTGCTTTTTGTGAGTCGTTTTGTGACGTTTGACAAAATGCCACCCATTGTAACTCGCTTGTTGTTGAGTTGTGCAAGTTCGTCCACAACTGCATGGTCTTCGTCGTCGTTGTTTTCGCCAGAAGACAGATCCTGCAACATACCCGTGTTAAAGCTGAACTGCTTCATCTCTTCTGCAACAGACTCAAGCGGGTGACCCGTTACGTAAAGACCCAAAACCTCTTTTTCCAGATCGTATTTGTATTTTGCATCATACTCCGGAATTTTTGGCAAAGGCACTTTAACCATACTTGCCTGACCACCGCCAAGCATATCAAACAGACTAAACTGTCCGCTTTCTTTTTGTTTGAGGTCGGCAATGGCAATTTCCATCATTTTTTCGTACGTTGCCATGAGTTGAGATCGATATACGCCAAAACTGTCAAACGCACCCGCTTTGATAAGGCTTTCGACAAGGCGTTTGTTTACCGTGCCAAGTGGCAGACGAGACAACAAATCCTCGAGGCTTGTATAGTTGCCGTTTTGTTCTCTTTCTTTTACGATAACTTCCAACGCATTGCGACCAACGTTTTTGATAGCCATAAGACCAAAACGTATGTCGTCACCCTTTACAGAAAACTCTACCTGACTTGCATTGATGTCAGGTGGGAGCACACGTATGCCCTTTTCACGGCAATAGCCAATGTATTTTGTAACTTCTTCGATATTGTCTATCCTGTTGTTGAGCACTGCCGCCAAAAACTCGATAGGATAATATTTTTTGAGAAATGCCGTACGATAAGAAACAACGGCATAGCACGCTGCGTGCGACTTGTTGAAGGCATATGACGCAAATTTTGCCATTTCGTTAAAGATGCTTTCGGCAACTTCTTCCGGGCAACCACACGCCACAGCACCAGGTATAAGCACTTCTCCCGTTTTTTCGTCCTTTTGACCGTGTATAAAATAGCCACGGTGAAGTATCATATCCTTTTCTTTCTTTTTGGCCATGGCACGACGGATAATGTCTGCCTGACCAAGTGTATAACCTGCAATGTCCTGTACGATCTGCATTACCTGTTCCTGATAAACCATACAGCCATACGTTACGTCCAGAGTCTTTTTGAGCAAAGGATGTTTGTATTTTACCTCGTCCGGATGCTCTTTGCCATAAATATAGTCAGGTATAGAGTCCATTGGACCAGGACGGAAAAGCGAAATGCCGGCTATAACGTCTTCCAGCGAGTTTGGTTTGAGGCTCATCATGAGCTTTTTCATACCGGGACTTTCAAGCTGAAACACTGCGTCTGTGTCACCACTTGAAATAAGGTCGAATACCGCAGGGTCGTCGTACGTTTCTTTGTCAAACGAAATGTCTATGCCCCTGTTTTGTTTTACAAGTTCCACCGCCTTTGCAATATCGGTGAGTGTGCGAAGACCCAAAAAGTCCATTTTGAGCATACCAAGCTCTTCTACTTCGTTTTTGTCAAACTGCGTTGTGATATCTTCGCCGTTTCGTTGCAACGGCACGTGGTCAGAAATGTCATATTTGCATATAACTACACCCGCCGCATGCATAGAAGTGTTTTTAGGCATACCTTCAAGCCCCATTGCAATGTCGACAACCCTTTGCATCTGCAAGTCGCTGTCATAAATTGCCCTGAGCTCTGGGTCTGGGTCGGGATAGTCTTTTTTTGGTGGCTCAAAACCAAACTCCATAGGGATGTTGCACTTGAGGTGACTTGTCATAAGTTTTGTAACTCTGTCACGCTCGCTGTATGGCACGTTGAGAACACGGCCAACGTCCTTTATGGCATTTTTTGCTTTGAGAGTACCAAAGGTGATGATTTGCGAAACTCTTTCGCGACCATATTTTTTTGTTACGTATTCGATGACTTCCTGTCGTCTGTCATCACGAAAGTCTATATCAAAGTCCGGCATGCTGACACGTTCCGGATTGAGAAATCTTTCGAAAAGAAGCTGAAATCTGAGTGGGTCGATATCCGTTATGCCAATTGCATATGCAACGATACTGCCCGCACCACTGCCACGGCCAGGACCAACGTCTACGCCAATGCTTTTTGCATAGTTGATAAAATCCCACACGATAAGAAAATACTCCACAAAACCCATTTTGTGAATAACGCCAAGCTCATAGTCTGCCCTTTGCTGAATTTCCGGCGTGATCTGATCGTATCTTTTTGCAAGACCAACCTGAATGAGGTCACGCAGATATTCGTACGGAGTCTGTCCGTTGTCAGGCACGTAGCTTGGGATGAGATTTTCTTTGCTGATAGTGACGTCACACATCTCTGCAATTTTGAGAGTGTTTGCAAGTGCCTCGTCCACGTAGCCGAAAAGCTCCTGCATTTCGTCACCAGATTTGAGATAAAACTCGTCGCTCGAAAATTTGAGTCTGTTTTTGTCATCCAGAGTTTTTTGCATTTGTATGCACATCAAAACGTCCTGCACCTCGGCACTTTCGCGCTTGATATAATGCACGTCGTTTGTTGCAACAAGAGGTATATCCAGTTCTTTAGAAATTTTGATAAGCTCTGCATTGACAAGTTTTTGCTCTGGAATATTGTGATCCTGCAATTCGAGATAATAATATTCGCCAAACAAATCTTTGTATTTTTGCGCAAGCAGACGGGCGTCTTCTTTGCGGTTGTCCACAATAAGGCGAGGCAACTCGCCGGCAAGACATGCAGACAGACAAATGAGACCCTCACTGTGTTGCGAAAGTGTTTTGAAGTCTATGCGCGGTTTGTAATAATAGCCGTCTACAAACGCAATTGAATTGAGCTTTACGAGATTTTTGTAACCCTGATTGTTTTTTGCAATCAAAACGAGGTGATTGAACTCACCCATCACCTTGCCCTGTTTTATGCTGATGTCTTCGCAAACGTAAAACTCGCAACCAATGATTGGTTTTACGCCCTTGCCCTTGCCGTCTTTTTCCTCTTTGAGCGTTGCCTGACCTGCCTTGAAAAACTGATAGGCACCATACATATTGCCGTGGTCAGTAATGGCCACGGCAGGCATGTTAAGCTCTTGACATCTTTTAAACAAATCTTTTATGCGTGCAGCACCGTCCAGCAGACTGAACTCGGTGTGCACGTGCAAATGTACAAACTCTCTCATGAAACTCCTGTTGTTATTCTGCAATAAGTTCTTTTACTGCTTCGATTGCTTTGTCTGCATCGCTACCCTGTGCGCTGACTGCAAACTTGTCGCCCGGTTTGAGTGCAAGCGAAATCACGCCGATGATGCTTTTTGCATTTACTCTTGCGTTTGCAGAAATAATGAAAACGTTTGAAGAAACGTCTGACAATGCAGTAACAATCTTTCCTGCCATTTTTGCATCGTAAATTACGTGTGGTGCAACTTTGAATTCAACTGTTTTCATTTTTGTTCCTCCCTGTATTGGTTTGCTATGTTGATAATCTTTCTGAAACGGTGGTTGAGACCACTTTTTGTCACAGGCTGATTCAATATCCTCACAAGTTCGTCAAGTGACTCTGATGGATTTTCTTTTCGCAAAACTGCAACTTCTTTAAGTTTTGGTGGCAACGAGTCAAGACCGGCAAAATCTTCGATAACCTTTATTGCGTCAAGCTGTTTTTTGCTTGCGTCCACCACCTTGTCTATGTTGGCAGAAATGCAGTTTGTCTGTCTGTTGACAGAGTTGCGCACAGATCTTTCTACCATGATATTCTGCAACTGAAAAACTGCCTTTGTCGTGCCAAGATATATGAGCAGGTCGCTTATTTGCTCGCCACCCTTGAAATAAAGTACGGTTTCGTTTTTGCGTGTGGACTCTTTTGGACAAAACCAGCACTCACACAAAGTTTCGTGCAGTTGGTCGGCAAGCTGTTTGTTGTTGACCGAAAACTCGCAGTGATATCCGTTGTTGAGGCTGATTGCACCGCAACCCAAAAACATTGCGTGTATAAAAGCCTTTTGGCAACACTCGTCTGCAAGCAAATCCTGCGATAAAGTGTTGTTGATTTGCCTGAGACCATCACTGTCAAGCGACAACACGCCACACTCAAAAAGTATCCTTTCGCTGTCATCCGCAGTCAGTCTGTATACCGGTTTGTTTTTGAGTCGCACACCGTCTTCCTGCGTGATACTGCACGTTGTGCCAAACATTTTTTCGATAATGCCTGACGCAAATCGAAGCACTGCAAGGTTTTCGGACGAAAGTGAAAAACCAAACCCCTTAAAAGTGATTTCGATATTGCCCATTGTGCGTATAAAACAGCTCAAAAAAACCGTCTTGCAACATGGTGACAAATTTCTGTTGTTGTTAAGCAATTCTGCCTTTACTGTCTGTGTAAACGTCATATGATGATAATGCCCCATTTAATCCCTTATAGTTTAACACACATTTTAGTCAATATCAATAAAAAAAGAAAAACCATATATGGTTTTTCTTTTGGGTGTGTTTTTATTTATACACAAAACTATTTTTTTCTGTTTTTAAATTTTGGCACGTCATCCCAGTTGACAATAAGTTTTTTGTCAATGCCAAGTCTTTCTACCAGACCCATTGGCACGCTAAAGTCACCAACTCTGTCGGCAGAGTGTGCATCTGAGTTTACGATAAGTTTTGGGCCAACGTTTACAACCTCCATAACCTCTTCGTCCGTCATGCTGATGCGTTTGCCGTTGAGTTCAAGAATTACTCCATAGTCTTTTGCTGCCTGCGCAACCTGTTTTACGTCTGTTTTTACGCCATAGTTGAGGTGAGTTATCACGTCTATGCGACCTGACTTGATTGCCTTGACATACGCATCGGTATATTTTTGCAGATATTTTTTGCTGTAACCAAACTTGTTGCGCCACATAGAACCAATGACGTAGGTGAATGCCTCTTTTACGTTTTTTGCCCAGATAAATTTGTGATAGCCCGCAAGTATAACGTCAAAATATCCGTCTTCTTCCGGACGCATATCTATACTGCCGTCAAACGAACGAAGGTTTGCCTCTATGCCAAGCATCACCTTGATTTCCGGATGTTGCTCCTGTGCATTGTCAATCTGACGGCGCATTTCTGCAATCTCTTTTCGGCGCACACCAAAAGCAATGTGACCAAGTCCGTGATCGGAAATTGCCACTTGTTTTAGTCCTGCGTTTTTTGCAGCAACAACGTTGTCAATTATTTCGTCTTTGCCGTGGCTAAAGACTGTATGTGTATGATAATCGCCTAAAATCATGTGTACTCCCACACAAAACAACCTCGGGCTCCAGCACAAAGCCAAAAGTGTTTTTGCAATTTGATTGTATAAGGTCAACCAACTGCAATACCTGACTGCACGTTGCATTGCCATTGTTGACGACAAACCCTGCGTGTTTTTGTGATATTTGCGCGTCACCCACACAAACACCCTTTAACCCA
>JAFTHO010000111.1 GCA_017457385.1 Clostridia bacterium
CACACGTTTGACTGATGAGTAAAATACATCAGTTTTGTTGCCCAGTGATAATGCCCCCTGCTTTCTGCCAGAATACATGCAGAAATCGTGCCGGCAAAGGCGCACACAAAAGTGAGAATTTTTAACAATACAGACCATTTTTTGCGAGTCATAAAAAAACATCCTTTGCAAATTTTGTTGCTTTTTGTATTATACAACCACAAAAAACCTTTGGCAACATTTGTGAAAGCAATTTTGTTGCAGCAAAACTTGTTGTCTGCTATTGCTGTCGTTATCAACTTCCTCCGTCTGGCATTCGACAGCCCTCCTCTGCAATATTGCAAATTTGCTTTAGCAAAACGCAACTGGCAGCTTTTATTTTTAGGGATAAAATAAAGGACGGATTTCTCCGTCCTTTAAGTTTGTTTAACTGTGTTGGTGGTGATCTCAAACAAAGATTGTAAAAATCAACCTTGTATTAGAAAGACAATATTTTACAAAATGAGCAGTATGATTGTAGACAGCACCACCAAACAGAATAACACTAATTAATTGTTAGTGTGATTGTTGGCCTTTAAAAAAGTCAACTATTAGCAATCTGAACCAGAATCGCCACCAGTTGAGCCACCAGTTGAGCCACCAGTTGAGCCAGCATCAGTTGTTGCATCTGCAACTGGAGCTACCCAAGTGAAGTAATCACTTTGGTTGAGTGTAGCGATGAGTGATTCTGACCAAGCGATGTATTGATCTGTGTCACCTTCTTTGTCTGACATGTTGAGACCAGCACCTGAGCTGTGAGCCGCCCATCTATATTCAGCTTCTGCCATCATTGGATAAAGTTTTTCACCGATTTTGCTGAACCGTTGAAGAGCATCAAGTTTGGAACGCACATCTTAGTGTATTCTTTATCGTCACCTTTAGAAGAGTCGATAATGAGTTTTACTTCGTAGTTCCAAGCTGATTTGTAATCAGAAAGATATTTATCCAAGAAATCAGCATAAGCGTATGTGAAGTTTTTATCTGTTGCTTTGTCACCGTTGTCACGAGTGTTCATAGCTGAAACGCCAGTAGCACCGTCAGCGAGACGTGGGTCAAAGAAGAAGATTTTTGTTACGCCAGATTGTGCGCAAATTTCATTTGAACGTCTTGCGATAGCTTGAGTGTTAGGGCACCATGCACCACCGAAGAATACTGGATAGTCACCTTTGTTGTTTTCGATCAAGTGAGCAAACATACCGTAGTTAGCAACTGTAACATAAAGGTCAGTTTTTTCACTTGTGTAGTCGATACCAGTTACATCGCCAAGATCTGCTTCGTTGTAGAGGTGATAGTTAGGGTTTGCAAAGATGTTGAATGTTTTTACAGATGACAATTGGAAAGCTTCTTTAACGATGATGTTACCATCTTCGTCTTTGAATGAAGCAAAGCTTGGTTTTTTGAGTGCAATGTTTGCAACTGCAACTTCCAAATCAGCAGGATCTACTGCTACTTTGAAAGTATTGCCAACTTTAACGTATTTTGCATCAGCGCCAAGAACAGCGTCTGGAGCAACGTATGAGCTTCTGCTTGCAACTGTGCCACCAGAAATACCCAATACTTTGTTGTTGTATTTGTTCAATACAGCAACGTTTGCATCATAAAGAGCTTCGTTGAATTCTGCAACGTTTGCAGCTTCTTTATACCAATCATCATAAAGATCGTCAACTTCTGCTTTTGCTTCTTTATCTGCTTCTTGAGCTTCTTTCAAAGCTGCTTGATAAGCCGGATCTGTGTCGTAATCATCTTTTTTGATTTTTGATGCTGAATCGAGTTCGATTTCATTGTCTTTTGCGATTTTGTTTTTAAATTCTGTTGTAACTGCAGATGTTTCGTTGATTTTGAGCAAGCCCATCAAGTTTTCTTGCATGCCTTTAATGTTTGATGATCTTGTAACACTATACAAATCATCCATTACGTTAGCACTTGTTTTCAAACCAGTACCAGTAACTTTATCATTGAAGCCACCGAGGATGTCTGGGTTGAAGTGGTAAACTGAAACACCAAGATCAGCTGCTTTTTTGTTAGCTGCTTGGAATCTTGCTTTTGCATTACCAGTTTCATCGTCGATCATGAGCAAGAAAGCGCCTTTGTAAGAGC
>JAFTHO010000112.1 GCA_017457385.1 Clostridia bacterium
GTTGCCGTCATGAGAGACAGAAACAAAAATTTCGTCCCCCTTGTCCATCAAAATTGCTTTTGCTTTGTTTTTTAGCAACACAAAAGGTGCGCCTTGCGTGTTGTGGCAAATCTCGATGTCTTTGTAAGTCACATCTGACACAAAACCCGTGCCAAGTGCCTTTACAACCGCCTCTTTGGCAGCAAAAATGCCCGCAGCAGTATATACCGGATTTTTTTTGCTGATGATATAATTTGCCTCGTCCTCTGTAAAAACTCTTTTGCAAAAGTCTTTAATGTCCATTTTTGCAATTCGTTTTATATTTACAATATCTGTACCAATCATTTTTTCACCGCCGAAAGTATTGCTTTGCGTACAACCTCTGCAACTGCAACGGACAAAAGGTTAAAGTCGCATTGTTCCTGACCGTTTGCCATAACAAACATTGTGTCGCCATCCATCATTGTGTGCACAGGCGAAATTGAAAGAGCAAGTCCGTTTTGTGCAAGCTCTGCAAGTTTGTTTGCCTGTTCACGAGTGATTTTTGCATTTGTGATAACACAGCCGATTGTTGTGTTTTTGCCCGACTGCAAGCCACAAACTGCATTTTGAAGTATAAATTTTGACGTGTTGATATATTTTCCGTCTTTTTTTGCACCTGCAACAACCTGACAGCCCTTTTCGATATCAATCACGTCCCCAAGTGCGTTTGTGATGACAATTGCACCAACCTGCACGTCGCCCAAAGTCATCTCAAAATAACCGACACCACCTTTGTCGCAGTTGTCCATACCCAAAATTTTGCCAACGGTAGCACCTGTGCCACCACCAACGTTGCCGGTTTCTACCTGTTCTTTTGCATTTTGACAGGCATTGTATCCATCTTGTTTTGTTGGATAGCCAAATTGTTTGTAGTCGAGGTCGTATACAACGGCACCGCACACGATTGGCACGTAGTGTGTGCCTGTAAAATGTCCTTTTTGCTTTTCAAAAAGATATTGCATGACGCCATCGCATGACTCAAGGCCAAAAGCACTGCCACCAGACAGACAAACGGCATTTATTTTTTGCACGGCCTTGCAACCTTTGAGCAAGTCTGTTTCTCTCGTGCCGGGCGCACTGCCCCTTACGTCAACGCCACCAACTGCACCATCTTCGCACAAAACGACAGTTGTGCCTGTGCCAAGTTGTTCGTTTGAAAAATGCCCCACTTTAAAGCCTTTTATCATATCAAACCTCTTTTATATCTCCGCATACAATTTTTGTCTGTATGCCGTTTTTTTGTCCATACAAAAATCCGTCGGGCGAAATGCCAGTGATTTTTGCAGTATAACTTTCGTTTGCATCTGTAACAAGCACAGTTTTGCCAAGCATTTTGCTTGCATCAAAAAAGCGTTTGGTATTGTCGCTGTCGTCAAACAGATTTTTGTACACTTTGTCAACGACAAGATTTGCAAACTCGTCAATATCAAACAGTTTGCCACTTTGCACATACAAACTTGTGGCAACGTCGTCAAACTCGTCAAAACAAGTGCTGTTCACGTTTATGCCAACGCCACACATAAAGTCTGCTTTGTCACCGCAAATGGTGCATTCTGACAAAATGCCACACACTTTTTTGCCCTTTATCAGCACGTCGTTTGGCCATTTGAGTTTTGCATCAAACCCAAGTGACACAAGCACGTCATATACGCTCAAACCTGCATTTATAACGGTTTTTAACAAAAAAGACTGGTTGAAAGACAGGTTTTTTAAAAAAATTGTAAAATAAAGTCCGCCGTCGTTTGAGGCAAACTTTCTTGTGCCTTTGCCCTTGCCTTTTGTTTGTGTTTTTGATATTACAACACCCTTTTCGTGTGTTGTCATCAGTTGTTTTGCAACGTCAAAAGTGCTTGTAACACTGTCGTACAAAAACACCTGCAGACCGTCAATATTCGTATTCATCAACACCCTCCGCAAGCATATTTGCACAATAACGACAGGTATCAAAATCAAACCCTTTTGTTGCCAGATGACGATAGAGTTTTTGCACTGTTTTTTGATCCATAACTTTGCCTTTTGCAAACTTTTGAGCAAGTGCAAGAGCATATTCTTTCTGGTCGTCAATCAGTTCGTCAACAAGGTTGATATATTCCTGATCGACACCCTTTTGCTTTAGTTCAAAACAAATGCGTTTTTTGCCTTTTGCACGCTGATAGGTGCTGACAAAAATGTGAACGTATTCCTCATCGTCAACATAACGATATTCTTTCATTTTTTGCACGACGTTTTGCACAACTGCGGTTGAAAAACCCTTGTCAAAAAGATATTTTTCAATTTGTTTTTGTGTTTTGATGCTTTTGCACACACTGTCCACCGCCTTTGTAAAAGCAGTCTGACAGTCACTTTCAAACAAGGTGTCCAAAAGTTTTTTTTCGTCAATTTCGTCACCCTGTTTTATACGCATTTTGGCAACTGATTCTGCCGTGACAGAGCACAAAAACTGTCCGTCTGCAAAGACGGATACTTTGTTTTTGTTTTTTTCGTTTTGTTTGATTTGTGTCACTATGGGCATATTTTATCACCAAAAACCTTTAAAACTGCACTTTTGTGCCACTTTTTTGTCAAAACTGCACAACTTTTGTGGCAATTTTTTGTGCATACACTCTGCCTTGAGTTACGTCGCTGATTTTTTTTGCAAATTCGTCTGACTTTGCAACAGGCACAACGACGTTGTACGTTACGTCGGCATAATATTCTCTTTCAATAATTTTTCCGTATGAAAACGCCGTTGCCTCTACCGAAGAAACGTAGGTATAATCACACTTGAGTTTAAACTCGTCGCATTGCAAAAACTGCACTTTTTCTGCCTCTTCCAGCACGTTGCTCGCAGCCTTGCCATATGCACGCACAAGACCCCCTGCACCAAGTTTTATGCCACCAAAATATCTTGTGACAACAACTGCAACGTTGTGCAGATTTTTGCCTTTGATTGCATTGAGAATCGGCATGCCTGCAGTGCCTTGTGGCTCGCCGTCGTCGCTGAACTTTTGTCCATCGTCCGTAAGATAGGCATAGCAATTGTGAGTCGCATCATAATGTTGTTTTGAGATGGACTCTATAAAAAAATTTGCCTGACCGACAGTAGAAACTTGGCAGGCAAATGAAATAAAGCGTGATTTTTCCACTACAAATTCATGTCGGAAAATTTTGTCTTTAATTGTCAAAAAATCTTTCATTTAAACTTATTTTATTTCGATAAGCAAATGCACTTTTTTGCCTTTGTGAAGGACAAATTCGCCTTTTGCTTTGATTTCGTCGCTGATTTCGTAATTTGAAGCAACGCTGTCTTCGTTTACTTTTACACCACCCTGGTCAACAAGACGTCTTGCTTCGCCACGGCTTTTTGTAAGACCAGTAGCAACAAGAATGTCACAGATGTTTGTTACGTCGGCAGAAAGTTCTTTTTTAGGCATATTTGAACTGTCGTTTGAGAAAGATGCCACAACCTGGTTTTGTACCTGATTTGCAACTTCTTCGCCGTGAACGATTTTTGTAACTTCGTATGCCAGACGGATTTTTGCCTTGTTCATTCTTTCGTCTTTGTGAGCAGTCAACTCCATGATTTCGTCAACAGGCATAAACGTGAGCAACTTCATACATTTTTCTACGTCGTTGTCATGAACATTGCGCCAGTATTGATAAAAATCGTATGGAGATGTTTTTTCTGGGTCGAGCCATACTGCACCTTTTGCAGTTTTGCCCATTTTTGTGCCCTCGCTTGTTGTGAGCAAAGAGAAAGTAAGTGCAAATGCAGGCTGACTTTCTTTGCGACGGATGAGGTCAGCACCAGACAAAATATTGCTCCATTGGTCGTCACCGCCAAGTTGAAGACTGCAACCATATTTTTGGAACAATACCAAAAAGTCATATGACTGCATGAGCATATAGTTAAATTCCAAAAAGCTGAGGCCCTTTTCGAGTCTTTGTTTGAAGCACTCTGCCGTGAGCATGCGGTTTACAGAAAACAATGCACCTACGTCACGCAAAAAGTCTACGTAGTTGAGTTTAAGGAGCCAGTCTGCGTTGTTTACCATGATTGCTTTGCCATCAGAAAAGTCGATAAAGCGTGACATTTGTTTTTTGAAACATTCGCAGTTGTGCTGGATTGTTTCTACAGACATCATAGAACGCATATCTGTGCGACCTGATGGATCGCCAACCATTGCTGTGCCACCGCCGATGAGAGCGATTGGTCTGTGACCTGCTCTTTGCATGTGAGCCATTGCCATGAGCTGAACAAAGTGACCAACGTGCAAACTGTCTGCAGTTGGGTCAAAACCGATATAGAAAGTAACGCTTTCTTCACCGAGTTTTTTGTAAAGTTCTTCTTCGAATACTACTTGTTTGACAAAGTCCCTTTCTTTAAGGACGTCAAATACGTTTTTAGCCATAATGTATAACCTACTTTAAATGTTTGTATTTTCTATAATATACTGCGCGTTTTTGATTGCGACGTTTCGTGCCACAAAAAAGCACAAAAGTGATACAAAACAAATCACGACAAAATAAATGTACATCATAATTGAAATTCCTGCAAGTGAAAACAGCACATAAAGTCCAATTAGTATTGCCAAAGTTGCCACAGCGAGCAACAAAGAAAACAAACTTGCAGGGTTGTTTTTGAGTCCGGCAGAAATGTTGTCCCAGTTGAGTTTTGGGCTGCGCATATCAAGATATACCTGCACGTAAGAAAAGACAAGCCCTATCACCGTGCATACCACGAGCGAAATGACGACTGACAAAACTGGCACGTGCAAAATCGCCCACGCCAAAATCAACATAACCACAACGCCTATTTCGTTGACGATAAAGGCAAGTATAGCCTTTGCATCCACCACCTTCTGATAAGACACCGGCAAGATTTTGAGCAGATAAAAATTGCGGTTTTCTCTTGTAAAAGCAGTTGTTGCCGTGTAGTTTGTAGAAAACACCATAAAGCAGGTGATGCATATGAGAACCAACGCCACAAGGTCTGGTATCTGTGCCATAATCTCCACAAAACTCATACCAACTTCTTGTATTTCCACCTCGAACATACTGCTCATATTGAGTCCCATTATCAGCATAAATGCAGGGCCGATAATTATCTCAAACAGGCAATAAAATGCAAGTGCCGGATAGCGGATAATCTCTAAAAAATCTTTTTTGATGATTGCCCACACTTTGTTTTGACTTTCGTACTTTTGTTTTTTGTTTGAATTTGATTTTGGTGTCTCCAGCTGTTTTGAGACACTGCGTTTGTATACAAAAGACGAAATAAAATATGCAAATGCAAACAATGCAAGGTCAATGAGCAAAGCGTATACAAAATTGAGTGTTGCCGTGCCAAAACTGCCACCCACCATCGAAAGTGCCAAAAATTTGTCTGGCAACAATACGTTTGCTATTGCGTTTGCCTGATCTGCAAGTGCAACAAGCATTTGTGCCATATCTGCACTTTCTTCTGCCATGCCGATAGAATTGACCACAAAAAAGTATGCCACAAACAAAACCGTTGCAAAAAGCACGTAAATTATGCTTGAAAGCACACCTCTGTTTTTCAAAAAAGACATGCCGTACGTCAATGGAATTGCAATTATCGTTGCCAAAAATAATGGCAAAACAGGCAAAATAAAGAAAGAAAATACCAGTCCTATTGAAAACGGCAACTGTGCACCTATTGCAAACGGCACAACCATAAATACGGACGTTGCAAAACTGCTCATCAGTTCGATGATATAAACAAACGTGAGTTTTACTGCAAAAATCGTCTGCGGTTTGATTGGATATGCCAAAAGCATTTCGTTGTCTTTAGAAAAATATATCGTGTTGAACACGGTTGCAAGACCAAACAACAACGTAATGACTTGTGATATGCCAAAAATACACGTCAAAAAGCCAACTGTTGCACCAATTTCAACCGCAAGCACACCAATTTCGTAAAGAAGGTATGCAACCATTGCAAGCATTGGCAAACAGCATATTGCAACTATTGCATAAAGCAAAATTATAGTCCACTTTTTTTGACCTTTTGCTTTTGATTTGTCAAAACGAAAACTTTGTTTGAACAATGCAGAAAACAACAAAGAAAAATCTTTCATAATTCTGCTCCTTATCCAACAAAGTCGTCTCTGTTTGTGACGTTGAGAAAATATTCTTCCAGCGAAGAATTTTGTGATTTGAGCTGATCTATAGTGCCAACTGCAACCAGTCTGCCGTTTTTGATGATGCCAACTCTGTCACAAACCTTTTCTACCACGTCAATAACGTGAGAAGAGAAAAACACTGTGTGTCCTTTGTCTGCGTGCTCTCTCATATATGCTTTGAGTTCGTATGTACTTTGTGGGTCAAGACCTGTCAAAGGTTCGTCAAGCACCCACAACTCAGGCTCGTGCAACAAAGACCCGATAACCACGAGCTTTTGCTTCATACCGTGAGAATATGTTTTTATCTGGTCGTTCAATGCGTTTTCAATGCCAAATTTTTGTGCAAGAGTTTTTGCTTTTTGCGCAAGTTGCTCTGCAGGCACGTCGTACATACTGCCCATAAAATTGAGGTATTCTGCACCTGTGAGTTTGTCATAGGTAGCATGGTTGTCCGGCACGTAACCAATATTGTGTTTAAACACGTATGGCTCTTTTCTGATGCTAACACCATTGAGGATAATGTTGCCCTCATCAGGTTGCAAAATGCCCGTCATCATTTTTATCGTTGTTGATTTGCCCGCTCCGTTTGGACCAAGAAAACCAAAAATTTCGCCGTCTTTTACCTGCAAATCAAGGTTGTCAACGGCCTTTACTTTGCCTTTTGAATATGTCTTTGACAAATTTTCAAGTATAAGCATAAAATTTTCTCCTTTTTTGATAGTTCAAAAAAGAGTATACCCCCCCCCCGATTGTCAAGTGGTTGAGCATAAAATCACTTTTTATCTTTGTTATACAGCACGTCAGGCAGATATTGTTGTTCTACCCAGCCACCAAAATTGTGTGGATAGAGATATACTGCTTCTTTTTGATCGGTACTGCGTTTGTATGCATTGTATTTGATATGGTTTGGCACTGGTGCATCGGCATATTTTTGAGCAAGATCAAACGCCTCGTCCACCGCCATAACAACGTGATTGCTTTTTGGTGCACGGCAAACGTAAATTATTGCCTCTGCCATTGGTATGCGAGCCTCTGGCATACCGATTTTTTCCAACGCTTTCATTGCACTTGCAGACACAACGAGAGCATTTGGATCTGCCATGCCAACGTCTTCTGCAGAGTGCACAACAAGTCGTCTTGCCAAAAGCATTGGGTCGCAACCGGCAGAAATCAGCCTTGCAAACCAAAACAATGCTGCCTTTTCGTCACTGCCACGCAAACTTTTGCAAAAGGCAGAAATCATGTCATAATAGCTTGTTTCGTCCACAGACAATGCTTTTTTTTGTATGCTGTCAACTGCGGTTTGCTTGTCCACACAAACTTTGCCATCTTTGTCCGGCTCGGTTGTAAGCACGGCAAGTTCCAAAGCATTGTATGCAGTGCGCAAATCTCCACCGCTTGCCCACGCAATGTGTTGCAATGCTTCGTCCGTCATATCTACGTTAAAACGTTGCAAACCGTTTTTGTGCACAAGTGCTTTTTTGAGTGCATCTTTTATTTCTTCTTCATTTAATGGAAAAAACTCAAACACACGGCATCTTGACACAATGGCAGGTGTGAGTGATGCATAAGGATTTTCTGTAGTAGAGCCGATAAACAAAATTATGCCTTGTTCTACCGCGCCCAAAACACAATCTGACTGTGCTTTTGACCAGCGATGACACTCGTCCAAAAGCAAATATGTTTTTTTGCCTGTTGCAAGCCTTTTTTGTGCCTCGTCAATAATCTTTTTTGCGTCAGAAACACCA
>JAFTHO010000113.1 GCA_017457385.1 Clostridia bacterium
ACGCGGTTTGCTTTTGTTTTTGGTTGTGAATTTGCCAATACCTGTTCCATTATTTAATAACCTGCTGAATAATGCCACCGCCAAGACAGTTGTGTTCGTCATACAGCACAACGAATTGTCCCGGTGTTACGGCACGTTGTTTTTCTTTAAAATCTATATACACTTTGTCGCCATCTACCCTGACTTTTACACCCTGTTCTGGCTGACGATAACGAAATTTTGCAAAACACTCAAATTCGTCTGCCGGTTTTGATGGTATAAAGTTGAAAGTATCGGCAACGAGTGCTTTGCTCATCAATGGTTCTTCGTCCCCCTGACTGACGTAAAGCACGTTGTTTGCAAGATCTTTTTCTACCACAAACCAACGGCCACCGTTGCTGCCGGATATGCCACCAAGGTTGAGGCCACGTCTTTGACCGAGTGTGTAATACATAAGACCCATGTGTTCGCCCACGACTTTGCCGTCAAGCGTTTTTATTTCGCCAGGCTGACCAGGGAGATAGCTTGACAAAAAGTTGCGAAAGTTGCGCTCACCAATAAAGCAGATGCCCGTTGAGTCCTTTTTTTCTGCAGTGTCAAGACCATATTGTTTGGCAATGCGTCTTACCTCGCCCTTTTCGATATCAGCAAGAGGAAACATTACTTTTTCCAGCTGATCCTGACTGAGCTGATTTAAAAAATAAGTCTGGTCTTTGTTTTGGTCTTTAACTTTTTTGAGATAATGGATGCCGTCTTTGTGCTCTATGCCACAATAGTGACCTGTTGCGATATAGTCCGCACCAAGTGACAAAGCATATTTCAAAAAGGGACCAAACTTGATTTCTCTGTTGCACAAAACGTCTGGGTTTGGTGTGCGACCGTTTTGATATTCTTCTAAAAAATATTTAAACACTCTGTCCATATATTGCTTTGCAAAATTGACAGAATAGTATGGGATATCAATTTTGTTGCAAACTCTGCGCACGTCGTCAAAGTCTGCCTCGCCAGTGCAATGGCCACCTTCGTCCTTTTCTTCCCAGTTGGACATATAAAGGCCAATGACGTTGTATCCTTGTTGTTTGAGCAAAAGTGCTGCGACAGAACTGTCTACGCCACCACTCATGCCGATAACCACGGTTTTTGTCATAAAAAAATTCTCCTATCCGTCTATTATAATACAAAAAGCAAATCTTGACACGCAAATTGCGGTTGTTTGCAAAGTCAACCAAACAAAAAGTGGTATACGCAAGGTATACCACGGTTTTTTTAAAATACAAAATTGAAAAGCAACATAACCACACCAAGTATTGTAAGGCCAACACCCGTGAGTCGGTTGAGTGTTTTTGGTTTGCGTTTGAGTGCAAAAATTGACATTGCCCACGAGCCAACCAGCGTTGCAAGCACGCAGATGACAAGACCAACGATATCAGGCATACCGCCAAGTGCCATGTGTGACACCGCACCGGTAAATGCCGTCATAGACATGATCATTACGCTTGTGCCAACTGCAGTTTTGAGGTCATAGCCCAAAATGCTTGTAAGCACAAACAGCATCATCATGCCACCGCCTGCGCCAAAAAAGCCACATATAAAGCCGATGACCATACCACACACGACTGACAAAAATATCATACGTTTGCGGTTGTCCACGCCACCCTCTTTTTGGTTTGTGACAGGGCGCACGATAAACCTTATGCCAAGATAAGTTGTCATGATGAGCGAAATGCCACTCATTGCCTCGTTTGCCACAAAGGTTGCGGCATAACTGCCCACGTAGGTAAACACAAGCACGCTTGTCGTCATGATGAGGCCACGTTTGATGTCTATGTGGCCGTTTTTTGCATACAAAAACGCCGCCGTTGCAGAAGCAAGCACGTCAGAAGCAAGCGCAATGCCTATTGCCATATAGGCATCCATCCCCAAAAAGGTGATGAGCATTGGCGATATGATTGCAGCGGCAGAAACGCCAGCAAGACCGGTAAATATGCCGGCAGCCAAACCTGCAATAAGATAAATGATAACTGCAAATTCCATCAATAACAACTACCTGTTTTTTACACTATACTTTTTTAACAAAGGCCGTTTGCCTTTTGACATTTTTCAACCACAACTGCATACAACTCTTCTGTTGTTATTTCGAAAACAGCCGTTGATATCGCAAAATCATACCCTATCATTTCGTCCATTTTGCGCATAACCCTGTTGCTTGTCAGCTGACCTTTATATTTTTCGGGATAGCATACACCAATGCACAAATTGCCACACACAACGCCAACTTTTGCGATATCTGCAAAATAAATTTTGACCGGCTTTTTGAGTGACGTTTTTGCCATGACATAATCATCTGTTATCTCGATAAAAAAACTGTGGTGTCTTTTTGCAAATATTGGCAACGTAACGGCAAAAAAGATGGCAAGCGCCGCAAAAAAGCACCTCAGACCAATCCTGAAAAAATCATATCTGAGCAATTCGTTAAACAAACGACCTTTGCCATGATAGTCACTTTTGTATTCAAAAGGAAGAAGGGCAAACAAAGCAAACAAAAAAATGCACGCAAAACAACCCAAAAGAAATTTTGATGAATCCGTTTTGTTTGGCTTGTATACAATTTTGCTTTTGTCTTTTTCCATCACATTACCCATTATACTGTTTTAATTATACTAAAACATATCGGGGCAAGTGTCAATAGCAAAACAAGTTGTTTGACAAATCAAACTGTTTTGTGTTGTCTTTTTTTGCAAAAACAAAAGCCCTTTGGCAAACACCAAAGAGCGTTGTTTTCAATTAAACTCAGTCCTCTTTTTTGCAAAAAGTATTATACTCAAAAATCTCGTCGCATTTGAAGTCGAGATCCATACCGTCAAAACCAACGTAAATTTTTTCGTCTGCCATTTTTGACATAAACAACTTTGCCTTTTTGTTTTGACACAGCAGGTTTTGTGCAAAAAAGTCGCTCACTCCCAAAAACATCAGGTCGAAGTTAATCGGCTTGCCATTGAACACAGTTTTGAATTGTGCGTGCAACCATTGCCCGCCATCATCATCCTCGCCAAAAAACATTGACAAATCGACAACCTGCACGTCAAGAGCGTCAAACACCTCTTTGCCAAAAACATTTTGCCAGCCCTTGACAATTTGGTGATAATTGTTGTCTTTTCGTTTTGGTGCCTTTGAACTTTTGCCAAACAAAATCACAAAATTGCCATCTTCATCAAACTCGCACGAAGGGCAATTTGACATTTCAATTTCGCCGCCATAAATGCTTTCAAGTGTGTCATATGGTGGATACACGCATATTTTGCACCCTTCTTTTTGCAGACAAAAACTCGTCACGTCACAGCAATGCAACAGACGACCACTCAACAGGTGATAGTCTTTTGGCATATCTTCGTCGAGGTCGCACGGAGGATACTTGCCAAAACCTTGCTCGCACACAGTTGCCCCTTGTGGCGAAATTTTTATAAACCCATCGTCAATGATATAGTCACCCTCTTTGTTGCACAAAGTTGCATTGCAACAAACGTCCACAACCTGTTTTGCATCCACCTCGAAAAACTCGCAGTTTTCAAGCACGATGCACACCTTGTCAAACCCAGACAGATATTGTTTGTCTATATTTAATTGTTGCGGATATTTTTTCATCATAGCACCCCCTTGTCACACGTTTTTTAGTTTGTTGTTTTTATTATATCAGACAAACTATGACAACTATATGTCATTGTTTTAAATTTCAACAAAAAAAGACGGATAATATCCGTCCTGTTTTTAATGATATTTTCTTGTTTTTTTGTGGATTGCAAAAAACACCCTTGCCAGAACAAAAATGAGCAAAAAGATGACCACAAACCAATATACAGAGCCAATCTGCACGGGTGTTGTGTTTGCAAAACCAAACAAACCTGCCTCTGTGTGAAAGTTGAAAAAATAATATGGATATGGCTCGCCTTTGCCAAAATCCACACCACACAAAACCAAAGGCATTGCAAATGCAAAATATGCAAGTGGTGGCAGATAGCTTAGCCACGTTTGTTTTTTTGTGAGAGGCACGTCGTATGTGTCAATGCAAAAATCTGCTATTGAAAGCACGGGCACAACCACGTGGTTGAGTATGCTGTAATATTCCCACACGTTATAGTCGGCAAACGGCGCAAGCAAACCGCAAAAAATGATGCATGTGATTGTGATAGACACAGTAAAGACGTATCTTGCGCGATAAAGCCAGTCTGGTGCTTTGTGGCCACGCATCATAAAAACTGCAAGCACAAGACAAGTGACGGCAATCCACACGTTTGACTGATGAGTAAAATACATCAGTTTTGTTGCCCAGTGATAATGCCCCCTGCTTTCTGCCAGAATACATGCAGAAATCGTGCCGGCAAAGGCACACACAAAAGTGAGAATTTTTAATAATACAGACCATTTTTTTCGAGTCATAAAAAACATCCTTTGCAAAATTTGTTGCCTTTTGTATTATACAACCACAAAAAACCTTTGGCAACAAATAGCAAAAAATAAAGGACGGATTTCTCCGTCCTTTAAGTTTGTATAACCGTTGAGCGACCCTCTCAAACAAAGATTGCAAAATTACAATCCTGTATCAGGAAAACAATGTTTACAAAATGAGCAGTATGATTGTAGATAAAGTCAACCCAACAGAACAACCATATTTGTGCAATGACTCAAAAAAGCCAGTGATCAGCAAGCATCTCCGCCTGAAGAAGAACCACCAGTTGAGCCACCAGAAGATGAGCCACCAGTTGAACCGGCGTCAGTTGATGGAGCTTGTTCTGTAACGATTGGTGCTACGTAAGTGTAGTAGCCACCTTGTTCAAATGTAGCAATTACTGATTCTGTCCATGCTACGTTTTGATCTGTTCCTTCTTCAGAAACGATAGCCCAGTTGTATTCAGCTTCTGCCATTGTTGGGTAAAGTTTTTTACCGATTTCTTTGCTACCATCAAAGCCCATCATGTTAGGAACGCACATCTTAGTGTAGATTTTGTCATCGCCTTTTGATGAGTCGATTGTGTATTTTACACCGTAGTTCCAGTTAGAAGAGTATTCTGGGAGATATTTATCCAAGAAATCTGCGTATGCATATGTGAAGTTGATATCTGTAGCTTTGTCACCATCGTTACGAGTGTTCAATTTTTCAACGCCTGTAGCACCGTCATAGATACGTGGGTCGAAGAAGTAAACTGTAGGAACACTTGATGCTTTAGCAATATCGTTTACTGCTTTTGTGATAGCTTTAGTGTTTGGGCACCATGGGCCACCGAAGAATACAAAGTATTCGCCTTTGTTGTTAGCGATCAAGTGAGCAAACATACCGTAGTTGGCAACTGTTACGTATACGTCAGTTTTTTCTGCAGTATAGAAATCGTCTGTTTCGTTGTCCATATCTTCGTTGTAGATGTGGAATGCACCATCACCAAAGTGGTTGTACATTGGCATAGATTCTTTGATTTGGAAAGCGTTAGCAACGTCAATTTTGCCATCTTCGCCTTTGATACCAGCAAAGCTTGGTTTTCTTGTAGCGATGTTGGCAACTGCAACTTCCAAATTAGCAGCGTCTACTGCAGCAACAACTGTGTCTACGTATTGACCATACGTTGCACTGTATTTGTTTGTGTCAAGTTTGCTTACAGTAACGTATTTGCTGTCTGCACCCAAAGCGTCGCTTGATGGGAGATAGCCTGCTTTTGCAGCAAGATCGCCTTTGATAGCGAGAACTTTGTTGTTGAGTTTTTGCAAATCAGCAAGTGTTTCGAGGTTCAATTTGCTGATAAGGTCAGTTTGATAAGTCAAAACACCAGCTTCTTTTGCATTAGCAGCAGAAACCTTCATAAGGTTAGATTCTACTTTAACACCATCAGCAACGTTAGCGATTGTGTTGAAACCACCCAAAAGGTCTGGGTTGAAGTGAGCAACAGTAACACCAAGTTCGTTAGCAGCTTTGTTAGCAGCCTGGAATCTTGCTTTTGCGTTGCCAGTTTCATCATCAAGCATGAGCAAAAATGCGCTACCATTGCTGATGATATTTTGAACGCCAGAATATGTTACTGCAAAGATTTTAACTTCGTCTTCGAGTTCATATTTAGTGCCATAGTAGTTATAATCATCAGCAGGGTTAGAACCGCCACAAGCAGTCAAACCGAAAACGCCAAAAACCATAACAACTGCCAAAAGCACTGTCAAAAGTTTCTTTTTCATAGTTTCCTCCTATAAATTTGCCTATACATTTTAGGCATCTCTGTACCAATAAAGTAGTTTCTACTGCCATAAAACTACCATTTTGGTATTTTCTTTTATAATCTTACTACCATTTTGGTATGTTGTCAATAAAAAGGATGAAAAAAAATTATACTAATGACAATTATGAAACTTATTTTATTTGACAGATTAAAAGCCCTTCGCATTGAAAAAGGTTTGACGCAACAACAAGTGGCCGATGCACTTGGACTCAACAGCGTGACCTATCTCAGATATGAAAAAGGACAAAGACAAATGCCGTTGGAATTGTTGCCGATGATTGCAGATTTATTTGACGTGTCGTTAGACTATTTGTTTGGCAGAACTGATTTTTAAACCAGACTGCGCCCTTGTTTGTCAGGCGGTGAGAGCAGCACCTCTTGACAGAACGAAAACAAATTTTGGTTTTGATCCCCTTTTTGGGGCTTTTTTTATACTTTTTATACCAACCTGCATATCATGCAAAAACTTTTTGCAAAAATGCAACAGGCACGTCAGACCGTTTGACACAAAACACTCATCAGCCACAAAAACAGTCGTTTATGCAGATGGAGCAACAAATTGTTAATAAAAAAAGGTTTCTCTTTTGAAAGAGAAACCTTTTTGTTTTGTTATGCTGTTTTTATCCTTTTTTGACACAAATTGTGTCACACACAAACTCCACGTTGCCAAGGTCAAGCGACACGTATATTTTGCCGTCTGCCATTTTGGACATACGCACAGGGTTTGATGAGTTTGCAAAACCCCATGGTGCACAGTTGTAGTCTGCAATGCCACCAAACAAAAACTCAAACGGTTGTTTTGCAAACTGTTTTGCCTCAACAGACACACCAAGTTTGAGCGTGTCGTTTTTGCCGTTTTGCCGGGACGAAAAAAACGTCATACTTTTTATGCGCACAAACAATTCGTCCACAATATAATCACCAAAAACGTCAGCCCAATTTTGCACAATTTCGTGATAGTTGTTGTCTTTGCGTTTTGGTTGTTTTGATTTGTCGCCAAAGCACAAAGTTATGCAATTGTTTGCATATTCAAAAGAGGCACAGTTGCTGTATTCTTTAACCTCGTCAAAATCGTCCATCAATGGATCAAACTGCACCTGAACCATGATATAGCCGTCTTTTTTGCTGAGGGCAAAGGCATCCACGTCGCACCACATTTGCAGTCGTTGTAACAAAGTATTGTTCCACTCTGGCAAATCGCATCCGTTGGCAACGGCAAAGGCAACCTCGCTCTCTTTGGCATCGTTTGCAGATGGCAAAAAAGTGATTGTGCCACCAACACACTCACAACAGTTGCCCTCTTTTGTTGCAACACAGCTGATATCTGCAACATCTTTTAGGTCAAGCACGTATTTGTCGTCGTTGTGCATATACAAAGTGATGGTGTCATATTGGCTTGCAAATTGTTTTGTAATATTTATTGTCTGATGCATAGTCACCAGTCCCACGCAACCACACGATAGTCGTGCTCAGGGTTGACCTGATTTGCAATTTCTTGCCTGATGGCATATTTGTGCTTTTTGATGAACTCAACAAGTTCTTTTCCTGTCATTTGAGTTTCATATTGCAATTCGCCTGTATATTTGCCAATTTCCATAATTTCGCAAACAGGCGAAGTGTCTCGCCCCATTTCTATAACAGTGCCATCCTGCAGACTTTTTGCAAAAATTTCTCTCATAAATCACCTTTTTTCAACTTAAAAATAGTTTGTTTTTTCAAGATTAAACCCAACACCAAACAAAAGACAAGGGCAACAACAAAACCAACCAAAAAATACAAAACGACAAAAATCCTTCGGGGTATCCCATTGAAAATTTTGCATTTTTGCAATTCTTCTTTAAAAATCTGATAAGCAAAATGCTTGGATTTTTTATTTCAGCCAACACTACACAACCATTTTTCAACGTCAAAAAAGATTCTTTGTGATACTCTTTACAATGCCTGGACGGTAATATTGGCAAAGGAGTATTGGTTGAATAAACAATATTAGACACATGACTGTATTCGACATTTTTGTCATTCAGCACCAAATATGTTTTATAGCACCTTATCCCTTTCAACTTTAAATCTTTCAAAACCACCATTAAAAGTGACACAACCAACAAAGCAATCATGCAAACAGGGTTCACCAAAGCAGTCTCTTTATTATAAAACATGCACACAATCGTCGCAGGCAATACAGGAACAAACATGCTCACAAACCAAGAACGAAACACACCGTCGCATTGATAGCAAAAAAATTCACGATAGTCTTTTTTGGGTTGCTTTTCACCCAAAGGCTTTATAGTTTTTCTCATTGGTCACCATATTTGTGTAGAAATTATATATTTTTCGTCATAGTCGTCTGCAAGGATAAAAGTGAAACCGTCTTTCTTTTGCACAGAAATTTCGTTGCCGTCGTCTTTGAGCAAATATAACACGTCGTTTTCAAGGCAGACAAAAGCAAGTTTGACCTTGTTGCCTGGCATTTTGCCAAGATAAGCATCAAACCAGACAAGTGGTTTGTCAACCATGTCGGCAAGCACAAAAGTTTTGCTTTCAACAAGCCTTTCGTCGTTGAAGTTTCCACGATAAACAAGATATACACTTGCGTGAAAATCTTTTGTTTTGCTGTTTTTTATTGTAAACGTTTTTTGATTTTTAATGTTTTGCATAGCTTACCTTTAAAAATAGTTTGTAACCGCACAGCATCAACGCACACGTTATCTCTCCCTCAGCCTGGCATTCGCCAGCCAGCTCCCCCGTCAGGTGGAGCCTTTTATCGGTTGCATGATTTAAACAGTTGCAATTTGCTGTGTTTTATACTTTTATATTTTTTAATTTTTCATATATTTTTCTTTGTCTTTAATTAGTGGCCAGTGGTTTTCAAAAGATTTGCAACCAACAATTTTGCAGGCCTCGCTCTCGGGGATATACTGCAACAACTGCTCTGCAAACAAAATGCACTCGTACTGATTGCTTGTGTCTTTAAACAGTGGATACAACCCCACGTCAAGCATCATCTGGTTGATTTTGTCAAAGTCGTCAGTCCACTTTTGCAAATATCCTTTTGCATTGTCAACCGTGCGAAAATAACCAACCTTTACAAGTTTTTCTGGCTCGTACATGGCAAA
>JAFTHO010000114.1 GCA_017457385.1 Clostridia bacterium
CTGATAGAACTTGCGGGCATCTTCCTGAAAGATATGCACGATAACGTCAAAATAGTCAACGGCAATCCAGCGTCCTTCCTGAACACCCTCTTTGCTTTTTGCAAAAACTTCTTGTTTTTCCATTTCGAACTCGAGGTTGTCAAAAATTGCTTTTACCTGTGGGGCAGATTTGCCACTTGCAATGATGAAAGCGTCTGCGACGTCGCTGAGGCCTTCTACGTTGATGATTGTGATGTCAAATGCTCTTTTGTCTGACATGGCCTTGCACATATCATTGATCAATTTTTCGTTTTTCATTTTTCTCCCTCGCCAGTTTTCTGTAAAATTTTATTGCATCTTTTGTAAGTTTGTGCACGTTTTCCACACCAATACGCCTTGCAGCATAGTTGTAAGAACTTTTGAGACACAACAGAAAACCTTCGTCAAAATTAGCATACACTTTTTTTCGCGCTTCGTCAAGATTGGATCCGCGAGTAATTTCGATAATATCTGCAACGTACACGATTTGTTCAAGCCTTGACATATTTGGTCTGCCCGTTGTGTGATATTTTATTGCGTTGATAATTTCTTTGTCGGCAATGCCAAAATCTTTTTGAACAACCAATGCACCCAAAAAGGCATGCACCACAGGCGGTGGATATTCGCCGTTGTTTACAAAGCCATAGTTGAACCAGTCGTTTTGGCCGATATATTTTGCAACGTCGTGCAACAAGCAGGCACAAAAGGCTTTTTTTACGTCAACGCCAAGCATTTTTGCAAGTTTCATACCCTCGAGTGTGGTATAAAAAGTGTGCAGATATCTGCCGTGATTGAGATATCCCCTCACCTTTTCGCAAATTTCATTCAGGTCACGATACAACCCCTTTTTGTCGATATATTCCTTTACTTCCGGAGTGACGTATCCATCAATATCCAGTCCAAACTGAACAAGATATCTAAGCTCTGTAGAAGAAATGTTTAGTGGTTCGTCTTTGAGCACCACGATATTTGCGCCATAAGTTTTTTCTGCAAACTCTTTTGCTTTGTGGAACTTGTGGTTTGCCCTTGGAGCAATTGCCAAAGTGCAAAGCTGAGAAATCTCTTCCGGCTTGTACCACTTTGAAAAATCCTCCAGACTGTCACTGCCAATGATAAAATAAAGTTCGCTGTCGGCATAAATCTCGGCAAAATGACGGAGTGTATAAAGCGAATAAGACTTTTCTGGCTTTTCTACTTCGTAATCAGACACAAAAATGCCATCTGCACCAGAAAATGCAGTTTTGCACATTTCGTATCTTTGTTGTTTGTTTGTCACCCCTGATTTGTGCACGGGGTCACCGCAAGGCAAAACGATGACCATATCCAGATCAAGTTGTTTTTTTGCCTGCAACAACATTTCGGTATGTCCAAGATGAGGTGGGTCAAAAGTGCCACCATAAAGTCCGATTTTTCGCATAGTACAAACATTATAAAGGCAAAATCAAAAAAATACAATGGCAAATCGTTATAAAATTTTGTTTTTTTGCAAATAATAATTTATGTTTTTTGACCTGACCTTTGTTTTGCTTTCAACCTTTTGCCTCACCTTTGCATGGGCAAGATATTATATACACAACAACCTGATATGTTTGTTTTTGTCCATATCAACCACTATTTTGTGCTTTTTGGGGATAAAAACGTTGTTTTTTAACAAAAAAGAACAAAAACTAATTAAAAAACAACAAAAAAAGCAAATTGATGCACTTGCAGATCATCTTTGTTTTTTGCCAAACAGACAGGTGACGGAGTTGTTTTTGCAACTGCCACAGATAAAGCAAAATCAACCAAAAGTGAGCAAAAACGTCATCACAATAAAAGACAACGAGGTGACCAAAAAACTCATTTTTGTTTTTGAAAACGCCCCTTTGACAAGACGAAATTTTTGCAATATCGTCAAAAACAACAATGCCGACGTGATAGAAATTTTTGCCACCGACTTTGAAAAAAACTTGTCACAACTGGCACAAAAAGCACCCTGCAAAACAAAATTTTTTGACAAAACGACGGTATACCTGATGCTGAACGAGGCAAATTTGTTGCCAACGCTCACACAAAAACCAAACCTGCTGAAAAGCAATTTTTGGTATATTGTTTTTGACAAATCAAGAGCAAAATATTATCTGTGGTCCTCCTTGTTTTTGGTGCTGACAAGTTTTTTGACTTTTTTGCCTTTATATTATCTCATCAGTGGCACAATTTTGTTTTTTGTTGCGGTATACGCAAAATTCAACAAAAAATTCAATTTAAAAAGTGACCATAAAATTTAGACAAAACAAAAAACCTTCGCAAAATGCGAAGGTTTTTTATATGTTTAGAGTGTTAATGTTTGTTTAGTATTTGATATGTTCGATACCCTCTTTTTGAGAGAATTTGTACAATACAAACTTTCCACCAATGATTTGCACTGACTCTGCCTCAAGTTTTGCCGCCGCATCAAAAGCCATTTGTCTGACATCCTGATCGCAGTTTTTGAGCACAGAAACCTTAATGAGTTCTTTGTGATACAATGCAACTTCTATCTCGTTGACAACTGTATCCGTAAGCCCACTTTTGCCAATAATAACAGAGTCGGGCAGGTTGTTTGCAAGCATCCTCAAGCTTGCGCGCTGTTTTGTTGTAAGCATATATTCTCCCTTTTTTAGTCTACAAACTCAAATTCGATGTCACCGATAACAACCGTGTCGCCGTCCTGAGCACCCGCTTTGCGAAGTGCAGCAATAACGCCACGCTGACGCAACATTTTTTGGAAAAAGTTGAGTGACTCATAGTCGTCAAACACAACTCGTCTGCCAAGTTGCTCCATAAGTCCACCGCTGACAGTAAAGATACCTTGACCTTCGTTTTTGACCTGGAATCCGTCTTTGTCTTCTACCTCATATTCGAAAGGTTCGTATTCCAAAGGTTTGACAGGTGGCAAAGTTGCAATGAGTTTTGCGACTTCTTTTAAGAGTACGTCGATGCCGTCTGCGATGATGGCCATCATTGGCACAATCACCATATCCGGCAATTTTTGCTGGAGTTTTTCTAAATTAGCTTGTGAGTCAGGCATGTCCATTTTGTTTGCCACAATGATTTGTGGTCTTTCTGCCAGCACTTCGCTATATGTAGAAAGCTCGTTGTTGATTTTGCAAAAGTCATCATAAGGATCCCGACCCTCTTGTCCGCTCACGTCAAGCACGTGCACAAGGCAACGTGTACGCTCAATGTGACGCAAAAAGTCGTGTCCAAGACCCATACCGTCACTTGCACCCTCGATAAGACCAGGGATGTCTGCAACCACAAAGTCGCTGTCATAATATTTGACAACACCAAGGTTTGGCGAAAGTGTAGTGAAGTGATAGTTTGCGATTTTTGGTTTGGCTGAAGATATAACTGAAAGCAAAGTAGATTTGCCCACGTTAGGAAAACCAACAAGACCAACGTCAGCTATAGTTTTGAGTTCCAGCACAATTTCGCGTTCGACTGTTTTTTCACCAGTCTGGCTAAAGTGTGGTGCCTGTCTTGTGCTTGTTTTAAAGTGGCAGTTGCCTTTGCCACCACGTCCGCCTTTGAAAAGAACGTATGGCACTCCTTCTTCGAACATATCTTTTATGATGCGTCCTGTGAGAAAGTCTTTGACAACAGTGCCAACAGGCACAGTGATCACCAGGTCTTTGCCTTGTTTGCCCGCACTGCGTTTTGCACCGCCAGGCATGCCGTTTTCGGCACGGAAGTGTTTGGCATAGTGAAAATCGTTGAGCGTGTTTTTTGACGAATCTGCTATAAGGACGATATCTCCACCTTTGCCACCGTCACCACCGTCAGGGCCACCGTTTGGCACGTATTTTTCTGTATGAAAGGATACAGCGCCATTTCCGCCGTTGCCTGATTTCATGTAAATTTTCACTTTGTCAATAAACATTTTTTATATCCTTATTTGTTGAACATTTTGAGAATTGCTTTTGCAGCGTTTTTGCCGGCACCCATTGCAAGGATAACTGTTGCAGCACCAGTAACGCTGTCACCGCCTGAATATACGTCAGGAAGGTTTGTGCGGTTTTCGTCGTCAACAATGATAAGACCTCTGTTTGTAACTGAAAGTTCTGGAGCGCTTTCTGTTACGATTGGGTTTGCTTTTGTACCGAGTGAAACGATAACTGTATCGCATTCGAGATCATATTCACTGCCTGGGATAGCTTTTGGTGAACGTCTGCCACTAGCGTCAGGTTCGCCAAGTTCCATCTTAACGCATACCATTTTTGTAACTTTGCCAGCTTCGCCTTCGATGCGGATTGGGTTTGTAAGAAGTCTGAATTCTACGCCTTCTTCTTTTGCGTGACGAACTTCTTCCTTACGGGCAGGAACTTCTTCTTCACCACGTCTGTATACAACGTAAACTTCTTCTGCGCCAAGACGCATTGCAGTACGGGCAGCATCCATTGCTACGTTACCAGCACCGATAACAGCAACTTTTTTGCCGATTTTTACTGGTGTTGGAGAATTTGGTTTGTAAGCCTTCATAAGGTTTACACGAGTGAGGAATTCGTTTGCTGACATAACGCCGTTGAGTGATTCGCCAGGGATGCCAAGGAACATAGGAAGACCTGCACCGTTGCAGATATAAACTGCATCATATTCTTCTCTCAATTCGCTGAGGTAAACAGTTTTGCCAACAACAGTGTTGAGTTCTACTTTTACGCCCATCTTTTTGAGGTTTTCTACTTCTTTTTTAACGATTGCTTTTGGAAGACGGAATTCCGGAATACCATAAACCAAAACGCCACCAGCTTCGTGGAAAGCTTCGAAGATAGTTACGTCAACACCTGCTGCAGCAAGGTCGCCTGCAAGTGTAAGACCACTAGGGCCACTACCAACAACGGCAACTTTTTTGCCGATTTTTTCAACTGGTTTAACTTCGATATCTTCGTTCAAAAATCTGTCAGCAACAAATCTTTCCAAAGTACCGATAGCAACTGGTTCGCTCTTGATACCGCGGATGCAGTATTTTTCGCATTGGCTTTCTTGTGGGCAAACACGACCACAGATTGATGGAAGGTTGCTTGTCTTTTTGATAGATGCCAAAGCTTCGAAATATTTTTTTTCTTTGATAAAAAGGTATAGCTTGATCAAAACTATATTCAACATTATTTATTTTATAAGATAAACCATATCCATAGTTACCTAATATTCTAAAATAAAAACTATCATTTTTATTTGCTTCAAAATCAAATGATAACACAGCAGGTGTATTATATGTTCCATTTCTTAAGAATGAATAACTATCACCTGTTTTTTTAAAATTACCATCAATTCTATCATCTATAGTAACTTTCAAATCTTCTTTATATCTATACCATTTACTACTAACATTTTCATCATCCAATAAACATGCTACTTCTTTATTTTTAGTCGGTACTAAAACAACTTCTCCATAGTGATTATCTATACATTCGTAAGAATACTCCTGATAAATACACAAATCTCCAGAATATCTTTTAGCAAATCTAACTTCCCATCCAACATATTCTCCATTATCTACATTATAAACATCTTTATAAGATAAAACTTTATGTGGTGCATCTGCTGTTACTTGTTTAGATGTTCCGAAGTTCCAATCACTTAAACAAGCCTCATCATCACAATAATGAATATTAATATTAGAAATATAACTTGCACTATCATATGCACCACTATATATATTTTCTTGAATTAAATATTCTTCAACAGTTATTTGAGAATCGAATAAAAGAACATCTCCTTCTTGTAAATCAGAATAATTATAAACAGCTCCTGTTGAATAAGTAAAATTATAGGATATACAATGAATTGTTAATAACAGTAATAAAAAATTAAGTCCAAAAAGAATCAAAAACCTATTTTGTTTTAGACTTTTTTTCATATAACACCTCACATTTTATTATTTTTTTTGTAAAAAAAATCTTTCTTTACATTTTTAGTATTCCCTACTTTTTTGAATTAAAACATAAAATATAATAAACGGTAATAAATAGCCAAAAGAGCACATATATCTAAATGCAAAAGCAATAGGAGCTGCAATCATTAATGAAATCCATACACCTATAAGTGGAAGAAATAATAAAATACAATTATATTTTCTAGTATCTAAACAATATAATAAAAATAAAATCATTAACCAAAAACAAGAAGCATTATTAAAATACAGTGTAGTTACTTCATAATATTTTTCTAAATAACTTTGAACTTTAGCAGAAAACAAATCTTGATCTGACAATTTCAAAAAATATCTCCTTATTCCCTCATCCTCTAAATTAATACCTAAAAATTCACTTTGAAAAGGATTATATTTTTGAATAGACAATAGTTCATATGTTTGAAGTAAATAAGATTTAAGATAATACTCAATATTATTAGGCATATTTCTTAACCAAATACTGATAAATTCATTCTTAGTAACATTCAAATCTTCTCTATTAAATTTATTATTCCATTTTATATCATCTACACTAAAAGGATTATAAACCTCTTTAATTTCTTCTATGTCTATTATACTATCTACATAATCCAAATCTTTCTCACTTAGATTACCTTCATATTTAATTGTAAAAGCAAGTTGCTGAATTGGTATAGCTACACTCTCTTGAAACAAAGCTTCTCTTTGTAAACTTTTTGGAAAAAAGTCAGGCAAATTAGCCAATAACAATGAAGCAACTAATACAAAAACAATTTTTTTAAAATATTTTTTATACTTTAAAAACAAATATAAAATTAATAAAAGAATAACATAAATACCATTATTACGAGATAAGCAAACAGCTCCTATTATTAATACAAACTTTAACAAAAAAATATCATCATTAAAACATCTACCTCTACTAACCAATATTTTATGAAATAGCGGTATCAATAATAATAAAAAAGCAGAAAAAATAGGATCTCTAAGTAAAGCACTATTTAAATTAACTATAATAGAAGTAAAACTAAAATATAAAACCAACAATAAAGTACAATAATTTCTTTTAAACGTTTTATGAAACCATCTTATTACATAAGTTAAAACAGATGACATAAAAATAATTTGTACAAAACCACACATAAAAAAAGAAAAATTCATAGACGAAGTAAAAACCCAAGTAGTCTTATATATAAAATAAATTATTAAACTATAAACAAGTGGATATTGAAAACTATATTTAACAGGATCATTCAAAATATATAAAGTATCATTCATATTAGAACCTGGATAATATATTAACAAAAATAATAAACTACTAAAAAATATACAAATAAATGTAACAATGGTTACTTTTTTCACTGCCCAAACATGTTTACTTCTTTTTAAAAATAGAAACCTCATAAAGAAAAGTATACTTTTCAAAATACAATAAACAAATATAGAAAGAAAAAAAACTTTAATAAAAAAAGAATAATTAAATTTAAAATTATTAACAAAACTCTCTAAAAACACTTTCCTTTTTGTCATATTTTGACTTAAAATAATCATTCCAGAAAATAAAAAAGAAAATATATAAAATACAAAATTCTTCCATTTAATAATTTTTTTCATAATTAATCATTCCTATTATTCATAGTATAAACATAATCACTCATTTTATTCCAAACAAAAACACACATTATTTGTGTGTAATTGAATTCATTAATTTTTGATGAATACCAGGTTCTATAACATTTATAGATCTTAAAGTATTTTCTAAAGCCCTCTTATAATCTCCTCTATAAAATAATTCTTCAGCTTTAGTTAATTCTAAATCTAAATTCTTATTAACTGGACGATATCTATTACCATATACAACAGCAACTTCAAACATTGCAGCTGTCTTAATTATTTCATTAGAAGTATTATATAGTTTTAAAACCAAATCTCTAGCTGTATCAACTCTAATATTTAAAGTTTTAATTGATACTGGTTTTTTATTCATTTCCTTAATCATTTCTTTTATTGCAACATTAGCTTCACTAAGTTGTACATAATAATGATTTGGTATAACCGGAAGTTTATAACTATCAATTTTTTTCTTAGCTTTATATAGAATATCTTTTATCTCTTCTAATTGTTCATGAGCTCTTTGTTCATCTTCTTCTAAACTGCCTAAACTTTTTAAAGCAATTTCTAATTTTTCTTCTGTTTTTGAAAGTCTTAAATTCAATCCTTCCATTTCTTTACCTAACCTAGTATAGGCAAAAGACTTGTTTCTATGAGCATCTACAATTTCATTATAATCTTTCTTTATTCCAATTAATTCTGCTTTAATAATTTCAATAACTTTAACATCATCATCAGTTAAATCATAACTATATTTAATAACATCAAGTTTTCTATATAAACCATTATTTATTTTTTCTAATTTATTTGCTTTAACTAAAATTTTTCTAATATATTCTTCAAATATTCTTCTTGCTTGTTTTTCTTTATCAAAATCATTATATATATTATCAAAATAATCCAATATTGTTTTAAGTTCAAATATAGAATCTTCAACATTTAATACATTAAGTCTTGCAAATATATCTTGAATCTTCTTATCAGACTCTGTAATATTATATTCAATATTTAAATAATCAAGATTATAACCTTCACTAACCATTCTTTCATTAATTAATGTAACATCTTTCATTTTATTTGGAATCTTCTCAAATAATAACGGATTACCATTTACATATTTAGTCATCGCTTCTTCAGAAACTTTATTAATATATTGTTCTGAAACTAATAATAATTTTAATTGTGTTTCTACAGGTAATGATGATATATCAAATTCATTTAATAAACTTA
>JAFTHO010000115.1 GCA_017457385.1 Clostridia bacterium
AATAAATGTCAAGGAGTGACAAAGATGGGACAATTCAACACAAAAAAAGAGTGTCGACAACAATTTGATGCGCTTGGCGAAAGAATAATTGCCTTTTGTGGTACAGATTCTTTCAACAACGTGTTGCAAAAACTTTGCAGTATGTATCCGGACACACTTTCTCTCAAAAACGGCACGCTCTATTATATGGGTAGATTGCCACGTTCGCTTGCGTTTAATGACGAAAACGTTTTTAACGTAGAAAGCAAGTGCGAAACAGACGTTAAAACTGCTGTTTCAAACCTCGTCAAAAAAGCGTCCAATGCAGACAAATATATGCGTGATCTCGTTTTGGGCTTTTTGACTCTCAAAACAATCTTTTTTCAAAAGGACGAGCTGTGCCAAAGCGCAATGAGCAAAATTGTCGAGCAGGCACAGGCACCTGTTGTCGAGGTTGCACCAGAGCCAAAACCTGTTGAACCAAAAAAACCTGTCAAAAAAGAATTTATCGATTTCGAAATTCTCAAACAAAACGACAAAAAGCAAAAACATTCTTTTTCTGTTCCTTTTGGTGCGGCAAACGGTCAGGTTTTTTCTTTGCAATATCCAGACAAAAAATCTGCACTCTTTATTACAGAAGAGGGCAAGTTTGAAAGCAAAAACAAGGCAAAATTCCGTACTTATATCAACAGACTTGTTTTTGGCACAATGCTTTCTTTTCCTGTCAATATGGTTGAGTTTGCCTTTATCGAAAGCCCAAAAGTTGATTTTTGTGCGCTCGATTCTGTGCAAAAAACTCTTGGCATGTTTAAAGAAACTTTAAAGGCAGAAATGAGCCAGTATATGTATGACAACGTTGCAAAAGGACGTGACAGTGCGCTCACAATCCTTTCAGAGTTGTCAGACCTTTGCAACGAAAGACAAACGATAATTCTCAACTGCAAAAAGAAAGACGGCACTGACTGCGAAACAATCGAGGATTACAACGAAGCAAACCCTAAAAACCCATTGAGATACGTTGTTTTGTTTGTGCATGGCTATCCTGATCTTTGTCAGCAGGACGAAAGTTTCGAGCTTCTCAAACGCGTTATTTCAAGGGGTGGCGAAAGTGGTGTATACACAATCGTCATCGGTCAAAACCAGATTATTCCAAAAGGTTTTAACGGCGAGGGAGTAAAACTCGAATATGACGAGCTTGATATGGACGAGCTTGTTATTGCCGAAGACGCAACTGCAACTTATCAGGATATGCAGTTCAGCATAGAAAGCGACTTTATCGAAGACTTCAACCTTGCAGACGACGAGAAAAAATATATTGCCGACAGACAAAAAATGGCATCACAATACTTCCTCAACGATATTCTGGAAGAATCTTCTGACGGACAATTCAACAAAATCATTTCTGTACCGCTTGGCGATCACGAAGGCAACACTTACAGTATGTCAACTTCTACCGGCAGTGGTGCGGCAATTCCTTTCACGCTCGTGCTTGGCAAGAGTGGTTCGGGCAAATCTGCCTTTTTGCACTCTTTCATCATGAGTACTGCAACAAAATACTCTCCGGAAGAAGTTCAGTTCCACCTTATCGACTTTAAAACAGAGGGTGGCTCTGCCGAGTTTAAAGACTACGTCAAAAAACCTGGCGAAGACAATCTTTACATACCACACGTCAAATATATGTCAATGCAAAGCAAACCGGAAAACGCCGTTGACGTGCTCAACTATATCAAATATCTGATGAACAAAAACAGTCAGATTGGCAAATTCCGCGAATACAACGACAGACCAGACGTAAAAAACGGCGACAAACCAAAAATGCCAATGACTTACGTTATCATTGACGAATATAAATGGCTGATAGAAGGTGGCGCAAGTGGTAGCGACACTTCTGTCAAAAAGAAAATTGCAAAAGACCTCAAATATATCCTTATGACAGCCCGTGCATTTGGTATAGGTATCATATTCAGTGGTCAGACAATTGCGCTTGACAAAGACGAACAGTTGCCACAAATCGGCAACCGCATTGCATTTGCCAACGACCCAGATATCTTCAGCACCTTGTTCTACACTTGGCGCAGAGCAATGTATACCCGTTTTCCAAAGGGTGACGCAGTCAAAGGTTATGCATACGTTGCAGACGGCATCAACGGCACACCAAAATTTGTGCGTATGGCGTTCAGTGGCGACCCAACAAGCCAGCGTATGCGTGATATGGCAAAACATATCAGACAAAAATACAAAAACAGCGATACAACGCAAATTATTGCAGGTGTGGTTGGCAGTGCATCACTCGAACACGACTACAAAAACTGGGATGACACAATACAAGACGTCATCAATGCAGAACGAAACACTTTTGCCAACGACGAAAATGCATTGCGTGACTTTGAGCAAAGTGGCATGATAGAGGCTTACAACCAAATGAGACCAATTCCACTTGGCATTTCTAGCATGACGTTGTTGCCTGTCAATATGGAATATTCAGTTGCAGACAACAGCAAAAACTATTTTGCATTTGCTCCGCAAAACGTATTGCGCCGTATCGAACAAAACGCATCAATCGCATTTGTAAAACTCACTGCACAATACAAAAACTCAAAGGTATATTTCTGTGTGGACGAAAAGGCCGATTTCGACCAGGCTCTTGGTGAAGTTCTTAAAAAATATCCGTTCATCAAAGACAGAATTCAGGTTGTATGCGGTGCTTACAACATAGCACAACTCATCGTATCACTCGAACAACAAATTAAAGACGGTCAAAAACAAGACCCATGTTTTGTCCTTATGCACGACGTTGTATGGATGACAAACGACGACTGGTACAAAGAGGCAAAATCAAAAGACAAACAAAAACAAAAACCTGCAAAACAAGCAACACCAGCACCAACGTCAGGCAAAAAATCTGCAAACGTATCAAGCCAGCTTGCCGAATATAAAGCAAGTATGAGCCCAGAGCAGATAGATGCAATCAAAAAAGACTTTGGTCTCACTACCGAAGAAGAACTTGACGATTTGCTCATTGGTATGCTCAACATTGACGTAGAGGCTGCGGCACAGGCAATAGAGGCAATCGAACTTGAAGAAAAACAAGAAGAGAGCGAAGACGAACAAGACTTTACTGTAGACGACTTTAAAAAGGCTTTTGCATATCTCTATTTGCGTGGCAACAGACAAGAGGCGTTTATGCTTGTTACTGCAAATGATTACAACACAGTCATCAAAGACGTTATTCTTTCTCTCGAAAAAAATCCAGAAGAAAAGAAAGTGCTTTCTGAATATGCGGTGTTTGCAAACAAGGCAGAAAAAGAAAGTCACAGAGCGGGCGTTGCAAATGCCAACACTTGTCTCATTATGCCGTCAGACACACAAATCCGTATGTATGATTATATGGCAAACGAATCAAAAGACTGGTGGCAGGATCTCAAAAACGATCTTATGTGGTAAGGCGTATATGGTGGGATAGTTTTTATCCCACCTCAAAATACAAAAAAAAGGAAGGACAAACTTATGGCAGACTTTTTGCTCGAAGTAGAAGTTATCAGGGCGCAACGTTCAAGCATGTTGTCATCACTTGCAAAAATGCAGGAAGTCAACGAAGCGCTTGCAGAAAGTGCAAACACTTACAAAAATCAAATTACCGATGCTGTTACAGACAAAACTTTGCAAATCACAAACAAAGTCAGCGAACAGATAGAAGAAATCAAGGCAGAAGTAGAGTCAAGACTTGCCGATCTTGAAGAAGCCGCTGCTCTCACAGCTGATATCGAAGACGATGCAGCACAATACAAGGCATAAGGAGAAAAATTATGGCAGACATTAAAGCAACTACAGAAATGCTCGACAAGGTAGTAAACGAATTTGCTGCACAGCTGGAAGAATATATGAAGACAATGAACACCCAGATGAGCAACATCAACAACGCCGTTTCTGTTTTGGCAGAAGGCTGGCAGGGCAGTGACTACGATGCCTTTAAGGAAAGTATGGATGAAAGAATGGGCATCATCCGTGGCGAAATGGACAAATGTAAAAAACTCAAAGAGTGGTTGGAAGGCAAAGCGGCAGAATATCGCAAACTGCTCAACATTCTCAACAAAGTAGGCAAGAGATAAGCACTATGGCAAAATCAAAAAACATAAAGGTATACGAGTATAACGGCACACATATATTCGAAAAAGGGTCTACAAAATATCTGTCAGACTGCAATTTCGAAAAAAGTGCATGGCGTGACAATACCGGTAGCAGATATGACGAAAAAGGTCGCAAACTGTGTCAGGAATATTATCACAAAATAGAAAGCGCCTGGGATGACGTTGTTCGTCGTGAACAACCAGATCCAAACAAGGTTTTTTATGAGTCTCAAAAACAAAATATCGAAAGTATGAGGGCAAACGTAAATGGCATATGAAATTAATTGCAGTGTCTACGACGTAGACGACTTTAAATACAAATTGTCCGAAAATCTCGATTCGCTCAAAAGACAGTTCGACCCGTCTGGCCCAGGTGGCGAACTTGGCGAAATCCAGTCTATTTTTGAAAAAAACCTCGCTACTGTAGAACAGGCGGTAGAAGACTCAAAAACAAAAATGCACGAGGATATTTCACTTGCATGGATTGTGCGTGACCACAATGACAAGGTCATACAGCAACTCAGGGCAAAAAGTCAGCAACTTGACGGACAAATCAGCAATCAAAAAGAAACTGTTGCAGCTGCACAAAAACAACTTGGTGCTGCCGAACGAAATCAAACCAAGGTAGACAACACAAGAGTGCCAAGTTTTTCTAATACAGAAGAGGGTCGTGCCGCAAAAGAAAGGTTCGAGAACAATCTGGAAAAAGAAAAAAACAGGGCGGCAAACGCAGTGCGCAGTGCAGAAAAAAGTGTTTCCAATGCAAAAAGTGGCCTCAAAAATCTCGAGACAAGCAAGGCAAACGTAGAGCAGATGATTGCACAGATAACGGATAACAACAAAAAGTTGTTTGATTTTATCAACAAAACACAGGCGCAGATTGTTTCTTTCGAAAGTTACGTTACTCAGTGCAAAACTGCACTTGACGGTGTAAAAAGCCGTCTTTCAAGCCTTGCCAAAGATTACAGCAATGCCCGGAGCAAAAAGGCAGATTTAGAGCGTGTAGCAGACAACGCAAGGGGTTATGTGGTGAGCATAGGAAAATACCTTTCAAAGGCAGCCGGCTCCACTTACAGCGAAAATAACAAGGTCACAGTGGCATCTCACAATTATCTGACTGATATTTCACGCTCTCTGGACAAAACGAAAGAAACTATCGACAAGTTAAACGACGTGATTGACGGCATTGTCAAAAAGTTTGGCGACGTAATACAGGACAACGTTACAAAAACGTCAGTTCAACACGTAAAAGAAAGTGACGAACAAATTGACGGCGCAACACAGGATTTTCCTTCAAAGGCAAAAAACTTCAGCAATGCGGCAGACGATTTGTTTGCATATTCAAACCTTTGATTGCAAAAATCAAAAGGGGACAAAAAAGCAAAACAAAAAAGCACGGTATCAACCGTGCTTTTATTTTTTTTGTGTTAATAGATGATAATGTTTTTATCCTGTCTTTCCTGCACTTCGCCAACAACGCAAGATGGCATTTCAAGATCGTTGAGTTCTTTCATCACGTCGTTTACGTCTTCAGGAGCAACGCTGTAAAGCATACCGCCAGAAGTTTGAGGGTCAAGCAAAATCTCCTGCATAGGACGGGATACGCCAGATTCAAAGCGGATTTTGTCACCCAAAAAGTTTCTGTTTTTCTGTGCGCCACCAGTTGTCAAAAATTCTTCTGCCAGTCTGTATGCGCCAGGGATATATTTTACTGCATCGCTGTTTACTGCGATAGTGTAGGTGTCGTCTGTCATTTCGTTGAGGTGACCCAAAAAACCAAAGCCAGTCACGTCTGTGCCTGCGTGCAGTTTGTATTTGCGCACAATGTCAAACGAATATTTGTTGAGCGTCTGCATGCTCTTGAGGGCCATTTGATAGTCGCTTTCTGCAACTTCGCCAAAACGATAAGACGCAGTCACCATGCCAACACCCAAAGGTTTTGTCAAAATGATGATATCACCTTTTTTGCAGGTATTGTTGCGCAAATATTTGTCAGGATGCACAACACCCGTTACAGACAAACCGTATTTGCATTCTTTGTCGTTGATAGAGTGACCACCACACAAAACACCGCCTGCTTCCATAACTTTTTCTGCACCGCCACGAAGGATAGATGCAAGGATTGCAGGGTCGTCTTCTTCAGGAAAGCACACAATGTTGAGCGCAACGGATACTTGTCCGCCCATTGCCCACACGTCGCTGAGTGCATTTGTTGCGGCAATTTTGCCAAACACGTATGGGTCGTCAACCATTGGTGTAAAAAAGTCGAGTGTCTGTATAATTGCGATGTCATCACTCAGTTTGTATACGGCACCGTCGTCAGACGTATCAAAACCAACGAGCAAATTAGGGTCGTTAAATTTTGGTATTTGTGATACAACGTCTTTGAGCATGCCCGGTGGCAACTTTGCAACGCAACCGCCACAAGCAGGCAACTTCATTATTTTGTTAAGATCCATAGTTTCTCCTGATTTTGCGTATTCAAATTTTTATTGCGCTGTAATTGTCTTTGCCAAGGGCAAGATAGCAACCTTCCATATCTTCAAGATCAAGTGACCCAAGCAGGGTAGTTATATCGTCAGTTTCAAAGCTGACGCAAGTGCCACAAGAAGAGCTCAAAACTCTTGGCACAGGCATCTGCTTTGATTTGACAGACAATTTTTTGCAATCTTTGTTAAATTTAAGTGCGCCAAAGTGAGTATAAAAGGTTGCAATATAGTTTTTCATAATTATTTTTTCATAACAAGCTGATATCCATACTCAGCCTGAGCAACAGTCACGTTATATTTTGATTTTTCTGCAAAACGTTTGCAGTTTTCCAAAGCGTTCTGACTGCTGAGCAAAAGACAAATATCTTCGCCTGCCTTGTTCTTTTTGATTGCGTTTTTAAGCATCAACAATGGTTCTGGACAAGAAAGGTTTCTTGCGTCGAGTTTAATCATAATTCAAATCTCCTTGTTAAAGAACGTATGATCAAGATTTTCTGCGATACATAAAGCCGATTGCAATCAAAAGGATTACACAGCCGATGAGAGCAACTTCGCCACGGAAAGGAACGCCACCTGTTGCACCCGCAACACCAGCAGTACCAAGGTTGTGAGC
>JAFTHO010000116.1 GCA_017457385.1 Clostridia bacterium
ATGCACATATGCACATATATACTAAAAAATCACCTGTTGCACGTCGCCACACACAGACGCATACCCTTTGCAAACCTTTTTGACGACGAGATTTTGCCCCACAACAGACAAAAAACCATTGCCATACACAAAGGTGACCTCGTCGTTTTTGACCGCCGTGATTTTTTTAAACCCCTGTATCACAACAAGATTTTTGCCATACACACTAAAACATCTTTGTGCAAACAGACTTTTTTCGTCCGCACAAAACGACGTCATTTCGTCCCATATCTTCATAAAAAAATTTTATGCAGTTTTGCACAAAAAAAGACAAACAAAAAAAGGCCCGCAATGCGAGCCTTTTTAAATCATAAAAATTTATTTTACGCTTTCGCAACCAAGATCGAACATCTTGAGGTTGATGTCGATGAGTTTTGGTTTTGCTTTGAAAGAATATGCCAAAGCTTTTTTAGCGTTTTCCATGCTGATGATGCCAGTTGTCTGAACAATAGCACCAAGCATAACAACGTTTGTACCTTTTGGATTGCCACCGTCATGAGCAATTTTGAAAGTATCTACGTATACAACGTTTATATCGTCACGTTCTACCTTTGTGTCAATCAAAGATGAGTTAACAAAGATATAACCACCCGGAACGATTGTGTCAACAAACTTTGCAACAGATGGTTTGTTCATTGCTACAACGATGTCAGGTCTTGTGATCATTGGGTTTGCAACTTCGTCATCGCTTACAACAACAGAACAGTTTGCAGTGCCACCACGCATTTCTGGGCCATAAGATGGAAGCCAGCTAACTGATTTGCCATCATACATGCCTGCGTATGCAACAACCTGACCAAGGCTGAGCATACCTTGTCCGCCGAAACCGGCGCAAATCATTTCAGTCTTCATATTTCACCTCATTAGCCTCTGTCTTTGTATACACCAAGTGGGAAGTATTCTGTAACTTCGTCCTTGATGTGTTGCAATGCTTTTTCTGGTGTCATCTTCCAGTTAGTTGGGCATGCAACCAAAACTTCGATCATAGAAAAACCTTTGCCTTCCAACTGATACTGGAATGCTTTTTTGATTGCTTTTTTTGCTTTGAGAACGTGTTGAGCATCGTGAGTTGATACACGTTCGATATATTGTGGGCCTTTGAGTTGTGAAAGCATTTCGCAAACGTGGATTGGATATCCGTTAACCAAAACGTCACGACCCTTTTGGCTTGTTGTAGAATATTGACCTTCCAAAGTAGTTGGAGCCATTTGACCACCAGTCATACCATAGATGCCGTTGTTGATAAAGATAACAGTAAAGTTTTCGTTTCTTGCAGCGGCGTGAACAGTTTCTGCCATACCGATACTTGCAAGGTCGCCGTCACCCTGATATACAAACATGAGTTTGTCCGGATGAACGCGTTTCATACCAGTTGCAACGGCTGGAGCACGACCGTGTGCTGCTTCTGCCATGTCGCATCTGAAATATTCATATGCAAATACGGCACAACCTACAGGCGCAACACCAAGTACGTTTTCTGGTGCAACGCCAAGTTCTTCTACGCACTCTGCAATAAGTCTGTGTACGATACCGTGTGTACAGCCAGGGCAGTAGTGCAAAGGTTTATCTTCGAGCAGGGCTGGTTTTTTGAATACGATTTTTTCTTCCATAATCAGCGTTTACCTCCTTCGATAACCTCAATAAGTTCTTCTGTGTTGATTACGTGACCACCTGTTCTGCCATAAAACTCAACAGGTTTTCTGCCGTTTACGATAAGACGAACGTCTTCTACCATCTGGCCTTTGCTGAGTTCTGCAACAAGGAACTTTTTAACGCATGCTTTGTCTGCAAGTGCGCTGAGTTCTTTGTCTGGATATGGTGATACTGTGATAGGACGGAACAAACCGACTTTTTTGCCTTGTGCTCTCAATGAGTTTACTGCAGCTTTTGCAACACGGCTTACAATGCCGTATGCAACGATAACAGTTTCTGCATCGTCACACATATATTGTTCACATTCAGTGTCGTTTTGTCTGATTTGTTCGTATACGTCAAACAATCTGTCTGTGATAGCTTCGAGTCTGTCTGGATCCATATCCAAAGTAGTCATATAGTTTTTTGGTCTGTCCTTGCAACCTGTGAGTGCCCAGCTTTCTTTGCTTGGGAAAGTTGCAGGGTCTTTCATTTCTGGCAAAACGACAGGTTCCATCATCTGACCGATAGTAC
>JAFTHO010000117.1 GCA_017457385.1 Clostridia bacterium
AGCACAAATGTAATTTACAAGATTTTCTGCCAGAATAGTCATTCTGCTGTCTTTCATTTATCCTCACTCTACGTTGGAAAATACCATTTGAGATTGTTTACACTCAAGTCAAAAATATACTGCAATACATAATATTCACAGTACATTTTATCATCGTATATTATAGCAAACAAAACAGGGTTTGACAATAGTGTTTGTCAAAAATAAATTTTATACTTGATTGTTCGTCAAAAACAAAAAAGGGCAATTTTTTGCCCTTTTTTGTTTTGTCAGTTTTTGACCTGCAAAATATCCAGCACCTCTTTGATTGCACAAATTGCTCTGTCCATTTGTTCTTTTGTGTGGCTTGCAGTATAACTTGTGCGAAGCAAACTTTGACCAACAGGTGTTGCAGGAGACACGACAGGGTTTACGTACACACCCCTTTCGAGCAACATTTTGCAAGCAACAAAAGTTTTTTCGTCGTCGTAGGTATAAATTGGTATAATTGGCGTTTTGCTTTCGATAATGCTCACTCCTGCTTTTTTGAGACCTTGTCGCATATACTCGCTTATGTCTGCAAGTGCCTTTACCCTTTGTGGTTCGTCTTTGAGTATCTGCAATGCCTTGCGTGCGCATGCAACTGATGCAGGTGTCATACTTGCACTGAAAATGTATGGACGAGAATTGTGTTTTACGTATTCGATAACTTCTTTTTTGGCGGCCATATATCCACCAAGGCTCGCAAGTGATTTAGAAAAAGTGCCCATATAAATATCCACGTCGTCCTCAAGACCAAAATGCTCTGCCGTGCCACGACCATGTTTGCCAAGCACGCCAAGACCATGTGCGTCGTCCACCATAACCCTTGCGCCGTATTTTTTTGCAAGTAACACAATCTCCGTCAGTTTGCATATGTCGCCACTCATGCTGAACACACCGTCTGTAACGATGAGTGCACCTGCACTTTCCGGCACGGCTTTGAGCTGACGCTCCAGATCTGCCATATCGTTGTGGTTGTATCGTAACATTTTTGCATAACTCAAACGGCACGCATCATAAATGCTTGCGTGGTTTTCTTTGTCGCACAAAATATAGTCGTTGCGACCTGCAATCGTGCTGATGATGCCAAGATTGCTTTGAAAACCCGTGCCAAAAGTCATTGTTGCCTCTTTGCACAAAAAGTCGGCAAGCTCCTTTTCAAAGGCAACGTGTATGTCAAGCGTGCCGTTGAGAAAGCGTGACCCACTGTTGCCACTGCCATATTTTTGCAATGCCTCGATGCCTGCCTGCATAACGTCAGGGTGACTTGTAAGACCAAGATAGTTGTTTGAGCCAATCATGATAGTATCCTGACCACCAATGTTTACAACTGTGTCCTGACCACTTTGCAACTGATGAAAATATGGGTATATGCCCGCTTGTTTTACTGTGTCATAAATTTGTGTGCGATAAACTTTGTTGAACAAATCCATTGTTGTACACCTCCAATAAATTTAATGCAAGTATAGCAAAAATGAAAAAAATGTCAATATGTTTACTAATAAAAAATGAAATTTCATTTTTGACTGTTCATTTTTGATTTGTTTTATGATTTTGGGCAACAAAAAACAGGCACGTTTCGTGCCTGTTTTTATACACCTTTGTTTTATTGATCTGCCTTTTCTTTTACGTAAAAGTCATATAATTCTTCTTGCGCAAAGTGCATTTTTGTAAGATAGTTTTGTGCGTTTTGCAAAAACATAAAATACGTTCTGTCACTTGTTGCAATGTCAAAAGCATCGCCACGTTTTAAAAAGTCATATTCGATATGCACCGAATACATAGAAGACACCGGTTTGTTGAGGCTGAAAGGTTGTCCGTCAACAATACCATCAAAAGTAAAGCCGTTTTTGTCGTGCACCACGTGTGCTTTGCCAACGTCGGTAAAACCCACTTTTGTAGAATAATAGTCTTCTACACGCACGTCGTCTTCAAAGTGATAGTTGCCAGAACGCACTTCCTGTCTGACCTGCTCACGCTCCCATCTGTACCAGTCCGGGATATGGCTGA
>JAFTHO010000118.1 GCA_017457385.1 Clostridia bacterium
CAATGGTTACCGAAAATTATGACAGGCCAACTGTTATTTTCTGCACAAAGCCAAGTTGCCCTTATTGCGACAAGGTTGCACCAGAAATTTCAAAGGTTAAAGACAAATATAAAGACCAGGTCAACTTTTATTGCATTGACGTGCTTGATGATGGCGAAGGAACTGAAATCTGGAAAAAATATAAACCGGGTGGAATAGATGCCGGCAAAACAGGTGTGCCTTGCACAATTTATCTGTATGCACGTCGCAGTCCTGATGATTATCTTTCAAAAAAGACAGCTGTTTGGGCTTATGGTGGCAAATACGAAAAAAATACTTATGGCGACATTTTGGAAAGGGTAGAGGCTTTGATCGAAAACCCTTATGAAGACTAAAAGGAGGGAATTGTTATGATAGAACTTTGGTTGGAAAATCTTGGAACAATCATCGAAACTAACTTTTGGTTGGGTCTTGTTATTGCTTTGGTTGCAGGCTTTTTGACTTTCTTTACGCCTTGTGCATTGTCAAGCGTGCCAATGGTTGTGGCTTACGTTGGTGGCACTGGCGCAACAAAACGCAAGGCAATGTTTTATTCGTGCTTTGTTGCCCTTGGCGAAACTGTTGTTTTTGTTATCCTTGGTGTTATTGGTGGTGCAATTGGTCAAATGATTGGCATTGGTGGCATCTGGACAACAATTTTCTATATAGTAATGGGCATTTTGATGGCGCTTATGTCTTTTGAGTTGTTCGGCCTTACAAACTTTTTGGGCAAAAAATACACGGGCGAAATCAAAACAAGCAAAAAGGGCATTTGGGGTGCAATTTTGGTTGGTATGACGGGTGCTTTGTTTGCAACACCTTGTGCAACACCAGTTCTCAGTGCAATGCTTGGCTATGCGTCTATTGCAGGTGGTGGCTGGTTGCAATGTGTTGCCCTCATGGTAATGTATTCAATTGGCTTTAACATTTTGCTTGTTGTTTGTGGCACTTCTGTTGGTTTTGCAAGATCAATGCAGGAGTCTGACAGGTTTGAGGCTGTTGCAAACGTCATCAAAATTATACTTGGCGTGGTGATTTATATCTTTGCAATTTATCTTATCATTTCTGCACTTTATATCTAAAACAAAAAGGACGGATATCCGTCCTTTTTTTGTTGCATATTGACATTGCTTTTTTGGTGAGATATACTTTTTGTATAACAAAAAAACAAATTTTTCTTTTAAACAAAAGAGGTTGTTATGCAAAAGATTTTTGGAAAAATTATGGATTTGCTTGAGCAAAAAGACAAAATCATCATCGCAATAGAAGGTCGCTCTGCAAGCGGAAAAAGCAGGGTTGCAGATTTTATAAAATCCAAAATAGATTGCAACGTGTTTTGCACAGACGACTTTTGCCTGAGTGACAAACAGCGCGAAAACAAAGAACGTGGTTTTGCCAATATAGATACGTCACGCTTTCGCAACGAAGTGATAAACAATCTGCAACGTGACAGCTCGTTTGACTATGACAAATTCAACTGCAAACGCAACGTATACAGCAAATACGTGGTGGTTGATCAAAAGTCCGTCAATATTGTTGAGGGTGTATATAGCTGTTGCGAACAACTGCGTGACTGTTATGACCTCAAAATATTTTTGCAGGTTGATGGTGTTACTCAAAAAACAAGGCTTTTGCAGGCAGAACCATTTGAACGCATGGATGAGTTTTTGGCATGGGAAGAGGACTATTTTGAAAGACAAAATCCGCAGGACGTGTGTGACGTTGTGTGTGCGGTAACAAATCTTTTGCCACAGGAATAAAAAAGACACCCGAATCGGGTGTCTTTAATTTTTTGTTACAAAAGGATGATGCCTTCTTTTTCGCAATCGTCACGCATTTGTTGTGGCCATATGCTTGCCTGAACTTCACCTACGTGGCGTTTTTGCAACAGATACATGCAAAGTCTTGACTGACCAATGCCACCGCCCATAGTGAGAGGGAGTTCGTCATTCAAAAGTGCTTTGTGGAAAGGCAGATATTTTCTGTCTTCGCACTGTGCTTTTGCCAGCTGACTGAGAAGTGCCGGTTTGTCAACACGAATGCCCATAGAAGAAATTTCCAGAGCAAACTCAAGACCTTCGTGCCATACAAAGATGTCACCGTTGAGTGTCCAGTCGTCATAGTCTGGTGCACGTCCGTCGTGTTTTTTGCCACTTTTCAAAACGTCGCCAATCTGCATGATAAACACAGATTTGTATTTTTGTGTGATGAGATGTTCTCTTTCTTTTGCAGTTTTGTCAGGGTAGAGATCTTCAAGCTCTTGTGTTGTGATAAAGTGCACGTCACGGTTTACTTCAAGATGTTTTTGACCAATTTTTTCAAGTTCGTCGTTTGTGTCTGCAACTGCGGCAACAATTTTGCGTACAGTGTCTTTAAGATATTCTACGTTGCGGTCCTTTGCAGTTATCACTTGTTCCCAGTCCCACTGGTCAACGTAAACAGAGTGATAAAAGTCTACGTCGTCGTCACGGCGGATTGCGTTCATGTCTGTATACAAACCTTCGTGTGCCTCAAAACCATATTTGCCAAGTGCCCATCTCTTCCATTTTGCGAGTGACTGCACAACTTCGGCAGAAATGCCGTCTATGTTTTTGATATCAAAGCGAACAACTCTTTCAACACCACTCAGATTGTCGTTAAGACCACTTGCACTTGTTACAAACAATGGTGCAGAAATACGTTCAAGGTTGAGTGCCTGTGCGAGTTTTGCTGCAAAAGTTTCTTTTATAAATTTTATTGCTCTTTCTGTTTCTCTTACGGTTTTTTGTCTTTGAGTCATAATTTGTTCTCCTCTAAAACTTCATAAAGTATACCATTGCTGTACTAAAATTATCAACTAAAATGTTGCAAATTGTAGTATTTTTTGTTGTGTGGTGCTATAATTTTTTCATAAAAGGAGTGAACGTTATGAAATACAATTTTGACGAATTTATCAACCGCATCGGCACTGACAGCGAAAAGTGGGAGTCAGGCGGACACGGTGGCGTTTATTTTGACAAAAATTCGCTTTCTTTTTCTATCGCAGACATGGACTTTGCTCTTGCCCCTGCAATAGACAAAGCAATCCGAGACAGACTTGACAAAAAAATCCTGGGTTATACCGAGGTTTGCACACAAGAATTTCGTTCTGCCGTTTCAAACTGGTTTGCCAGACGTTTTGACTGGCACTTTGACGGCGAACTTATATATACGGTAGAGGGCGTTATGGATGGCGTGCGCCTTGCTATCGAAAAACTCACTCAGCCTGGCGAAGGTGTAGTTATTATGCAACCTGTTTATCCGCCGTTTATGGGTGCGGTATCAAGACTTGGCCGTACAATTGTGGTAAACAAACTTGTGCGTTGTGAAGAAAATTTTTATGCCATCGATTTTGAAGAACTCGAAAGTCAGCTTGCAGACAAAAACAACACGATGATGTTGCTTTGCAGTCCTCACAACCCTGTTGGCCGTGTGTGGACAGAACAGGAGCTTTGCAAAATTGCAGACCTTTGTCACAAATATGGCGTATATCTCGTGTCTGACGAAATCCACTGCGACCTTGTGCGTGTTGGCGTGGAGCATTTGCCTGTTGCAAAACTCAGACCTGACTATGATATCATCACTTGTGTTTCTCCTTCAAAAACATTCAACATTGCAGGTTTGCAGATTGCCAATATG
>JAFTHO010000119.1 GCA_017457385.1 Clostridia bacterium
AAAATCACAAACATGCATTATTATAATGATAATCAATATCACTTATCCAACAAAGGAGAGCAAAATGTTCCAAAGATATTCAAAACAACGCGAGGTTGTATACAACGTGCTTTGTCAGACCAAAACACATCCAACGGTTGACTGGGTGCACGAGGAGGCAAAAAAAGTTTTGCCCGAAATTGGCATTGCAACGGTATATCGCAATTTGCGTGAACTGGTAAAACACGGCATGGCAAAAGTTGTTTTGACACCAGACAACAAGGAGCATTTTGATGCGGATATGACACAGCATCCACACTTTATTTGCAAAAGTTGTGGTTGCGTGATGGACGTGACCACACAAGGTCACACAAACATAGCACAAAAGGGTTTTGTGGTAGAAAGTTGTGATACAACATTTTTTGGCACCTGCCCGCAATGTGCAAACTAAAAGAGGAGGACTAATTTATGGCATGGGTATGTAAAGTATGCGGATATGTGCACGAGGGTGACCAGGCGCCAGAAGCTTGCCCGGTATGTTTTGAAAGTGCAGACGCATTTGAACAAAAAGACTAAATTTCACACACAACTGCAACGTTTGTTGCAGATGAGTATATAACAAAAGGTTGCAACAAAAAAGTCTGTTTCTTTGGTTGCAAAACAAAAAGCAAATTAAAGGCACTTGCCTTTAAACCACAGTCGAAATGTTGATTTCTTCGTCTGTGGTATAAAACAAAAAACAGGGCAAAAGCCCACACTCTTGTTGCAAAATGTTGTTTCTTTGCAACAAGGGTGCAAAAAACAAATTGGCCTATGGTAATCTAAGTTTATCTGTCGGCGGGTTGCACAAGGCGTACTAAGTTGCCTTGTTGCGACAAACAAAAAACAAAAAGTTTCTTTTCCAAAAAAATATAAAACCATTAAAAAAAGAGCGTTGTTTCCCCTTTGCGCTCTTTTATTTTTTTGCAAAAACCGCAAATTTTGTTGCTCACTCAAAAATCAGATTTGTGCTATAATTTATAGGATAAAACACAGTTTTTTGGTATAAAAGGGGTAAAAAATGAGCACAACAAGTCAGATAAAAGAAAAAATAGAAACACTTTTCAAGACAAATCCAAACGTGCACGTGACGGTAAATATGACAAGCCCAAAGGTGCATGTCGACAATCAGCCTGCCGTTATAAAGGGTGTGTATAAACATATTTTTCAACTGGAAGAAAACTCATCTGGCAAAAGTCAGACTCACACTTTGCAATATAACGACGTGCTCACAAAACACGTGATTATTGCAGAACTCAATGCAAAATAAAACGTGCCACCATACGGTGGCTTTTTTGTTTGCAAAATTTTGTGTGGTGGGCAGTTTTGTTGCCACCTGCATATTGAAAGTTTGACGGCAGTATGATATAATTTGTATCAGAAAAATCTGGACAAAAAGGAGTGGCTCGTTTGTATGGCAGAAAAAAAGAAAAAAAGTAAAGAACAACAAAAACGAGACCTTGCAAAACTTGCCGCGGCAGGTGCTGCCGCTGGTTATGCTGCAGGCAAAATAGCAAAAGGAAAAAAACGTGGCAAAAAGGCAAAACGCCGTGCCGCAGTAGTTGGTTTTTTGATGGCACTCATCATTGTGGCAGTGGGTGCAATGTATTATTTTGATATCAAGCCACTTGACAAAGACTTTTTCAACGGTCAGTTCAAGTCTTGGTATATTTCTCCTGACGACTTTGTGCAAAGTGACGGCAACCTTCAGGTGCGCTATCTTGACATTGGTCAGGGCGACTGCATTTTGATTCAGTTGCCAGACGGCAAAAATATGCTCATAGATGCAGGCAAAAACAACAGCGAAACAGAAACAAAAATTCTCAACACACTTGACCAACTTGATATTGACACAATCGACTATGGCGTGCTCACTCACACAGACAGCGACCATATCGGTGGCATGGACAAAGTCATTGCAAGTGACGAGGTTACTTTCAAAAACGTATATATGCCTTTGGTCAAGTCATCAAAATATAAACCAGAGCTTGTGCAAAACTGGTATGACGAGGCAAAAACAACATATCTCAGCGAAATTTGTCAAAACGAACCTGCCGGTTTTGAGATCGGCACAATCACAACGCAGGTATATGCCGACGTTGTAAAGGCAATTGACGAAGAAGACTGCAACGTGTTTTTCTCATTTGAGGGTTTGCAAATCACAAACGACAACAACGAATACGTGTTTGATTTTTATCTCCCTGGTTATGAACAATATGACGAAGATTTTAACACTGCGTTTGAAAAAAACAACGTATCACCAATTATGATACTCAAATTCAATGGCAAAAAAATTATGTTCACGGGTGACTGTGACGATGCAGAAAGCTTCTTTTTGGCAGACGTGCTCAAAAACAATATTGATGCCGACGTAGACGTTTTGAAGGTTGCTCACCACGGTGGTCAGGACTCAACAAGTGCAGAATTTTTGGCAGTTGTAAAACCAGAGTATTCTGTAATTTCTGTTGGCGAAAACAGCTATGACCACCCACGTAAAGCAGTCATTGACAGACTCAATGCTGTGGACAGCAAAATCTTTACTACACAGGACAAAGGTGACATCATTCTGACAATTGTGGGCGACAAAATGGGCTGGGCTTTTGAAAAGACAAACAGCAGTTATGGCTCTGCGTCAGAGTATGAAGGCGAAGATCCTGTCACAGCATCATATATCCCATTGTTTGATTGTGCAAGGAGTTTTGCATCATGAAAATTTTGGTAATAAACGGCGTAAACCTGCATATGCTTGGCAAACGCAAGGCAGAACACTATGGCACAATGACACTTGCACAACTTGAGGATATGGTGCGCGACCATGCTGCAAAACAAGGTGTGGATACCGAGTTTTTTCAATCAAACTGCGAGGGCGCACTTGTTGACAAAATAACGGGCAACGACAGCGATGCAATCATAATCAACGCAGGTGCGTATACACACTATTCTTATGCCATTGCAGATGCAATCGAGTGTTGTGGCAAACCTGTGATAGAAGTGCATTTGTCTGACGTAGAAAACAGAGAGGGTTTCAGAAAAATCAG
>JAFTHO010000011.1 GCA_017457385.1 Clostridia bacterium
ACAAGCATAAAACAAAAAAAGCAGATGCAACTGCACCTGCTTTTGATTTTTTAGTTTGGCAACAAAACTTTGTCAAGGCTTGAGAAGAAGTTTGCCTCGCCAACAGTATCGACAAAACCACATTTTTTGAGTGGCGCCATTACGCTTGGTTTGCAACCTGTAAAATAAAAGCCTTTGCCCTTTTGCAATTCGTCTGCAACAAGCTCTTCGATAACACTTACGGCAGATACGTCAACGTACATTACACCGCACATTGCAATGATAAATCTGTCGTACTGGTCGCTGATTTTGCGCACTTTTTTTGCAAACTCTTCTGCATTGGCAAAAAACAATGCACCAGAGAGATAAACGACAGTTGCACGTTTTTCGTGGTTAGCGTCGTCAGGATCATATGCGTGAACTTTTGTATTGTCAACTTCTGAATCTTCGATCTGGATTTTTGTGAGTTTTACTACCATGATGAACAAAGACAAAACAACACCGATTGCAATTGCATAAGTGAGGTCGAGACATACTGTTGCAACAAGTGTGATGAGGAACATCACGATTGCATCCCACGTTTTGTATTTGAAGTAGTTTTTGATTGTCTTCCATTCGTTCATGCGGATTGCAGTAACAATCAACACACCTGCAAGTGCAGGGTATGGCACGAGTGCGATTGCAGCAGGCAGCAAAAACATGCACAACACCAAAAACAAAGATTGCACCAGACCTGTGAGTCTTGTTTGTCCACCACTTTTGATTGCAACGCTTGTGCGGGCAATAGCCGCAGTTGATGGCACACCGCCAAAGAAAGGAATAACCATGTTGCCAAGACCTTGTGCAATGAGTTCTACGTTAGAGTCAAACTTTTCTTTTTTCATATTGGCTGCACAAATGCCACAAAGCAAACTTTCGATCATGCCGAGTGCCGCAATAGTAAATGCAGGACCAATCAAAGACACAACCATATCCACACTGACAGCACCAAAATCCAGAGTTTCGCTGTTGATGATTGAGTTTGGGATATCACCGATTGTGTTGACTGCAAAGCCCTCTACGTTTTGCATAACGAGTGCAAGCACTGTTACCAAAATGATGGCAACAAGGCTTGATGGAACGATTTTGCCCCATTTTTTTGGATATACAAACATGATAGCAACAACAACGAGAGTAAACACAACTGCCCATACGTTGATGTCACCAAGTGTATCCGTAAAGAAATATATCAACTTGTCAACAGTTGTTTCGCCAACAAGGCTGACGCCAAAAAAGTTGCCAAGCTGACCAAGTGCGATAACGATTGCAATACCAGAAGTAAAGCCTGTGATTACCGGACGTGGAATAAACTGAATGATTTTGCCAAAACGGAACAAACCTGCAACAAGCAAAATGATACCGGCAAGAGCAGTTGCAACAAACATGCCCTGCACGCCGTATTGTCCGCCAACGATACTGCCAAGCACTACCGTCATTGCACCTGTTGGACCAGAAATCTGAAAACTGCCACCACCAAGCAAACCAGTGACGATGCCCGCAACGATTGCAGTGATGAGACCTGCCGCAATGCCAAGCGCAGGATTAGACTCGATACTTGCAGCACCAAAAGCCAAAGCCAAAGGCAACGCAACTGCACCGACAGTGAGACCGGCAAGAATATCTTTGACAAGTCTTGATCCGTTGTAACCCTTGAATTCGTTTACAAAAATCTTTTTGTAATGTTTAAAAAAGGGTCTTTTTTTTCTGTCTTTCATAATACATACTCCCCAAAATGTAGTTATTGAAATAGTAAAATTTTTGTAATGTCAAAAAATGGTTTTTTGCCACTTTTGGACAGGTTTTTTTACACACAATTTTTAAGGATAAAATTTAAAACCGCAAAAAATTATACTCCTGAAAAATCAAAAAGTAAACCATTTTTCGCCCTTTTTGAAAATTCTTTTAAAACCAAAAAAGGCAACAAAAAAAGGCCCTTTTAAAGAGCCTTTCTGATTGTTTTAATTAAAGACTGTCACCAAAATCGTGACGGAATTTTGCAGCAAGTTTTTCCATCCAGTCGCTTGTTGGTTTGAGACGACCGATAAAAAAGCGCATAACTGCAGGTTCTTCTACAAACTCAAGACCACCGATGAGTTTGCGGTTTTCGTACAACCATTTGATGCGGTCGATAGCATAGTTGATATGTGACAAAGTGTATACACGGCGAGGAACTGCAAGACGCAAAAGTTCAACCGCTGCATAATGGTCAGTGCCATCAGGATTGCGTTCTTCTGAAATTGTACCACGTTCCATACCACGGATACCGCTTGCGATATACATTGCAACTGACAAAGCACCTGCTCTGTATTCTGCCTGTGGGATATGTTCTACAAATCTTGATGCATCAAGGTGACAACCAAGACCACCAGCCGGCAACACAACAGGGATGCCTGCCTCTACAAGTTTGTCTGTCATATACTGGATAAATTGTGGACCTTGAGAGATGACGTCCATATCCATAGTTTCCTCAAGACCAACTGCCATAGCTTCCATTTCGCGGACGCTCATACCGCCGTATGTCAAAAAGCCTTCGAACACAGGTACAAAGTTTTTCATTTTGTCATAAAGTGCCGTGCTCTTTGTGCAGATTGCACCACCGCGTGCAAAACCAAGTTTGCGACCAGAAAAATATACGACGTCAAACATCTGACCGAGTTGATAGCAAATGTCACGAACAGAAAGTTTTTCACAGGCTTTTTCTCTGACTTTCATAAAGTAGAGGTTGTCTTGCAACAAGCTTGCATCAAGCACTGTCAAAACGCCATATTCCTGTGCCATTTTGCATACTGCACGTGCGTTTTCAAACTCGAAAGGTTGACCACCGATAAGGTTTGTGCCTGCCTCCATACGAATGAAAGGAACGTGACCTTTGTTTCTTTCAAGAGAATCCTGAAGTTTTGCAAGATCCATATTGCCTTTAAACGGATGCATACTTGTAACGTCTGTGCCTTCGTCAATCAAAAGTTCTTCTACAGAGCCACCATTGCGCACGATGTGAGTTTTTGGTGTTGTAAAGTGATAGTTCATTGGAACAACGTCACCTTGTCTTACGAAAGTTTCTGCAATAACGTTTTCGCAAGCACGACCCTGGTGCGCAGGAAGCACGTACGTTGTGCCAAAAATTTCGTTGATTTTATTTTCCAGTCGTGTAAACGTCATACTGCCTGCATAGCTGTCGTCTGCAACCAACATTGATGCCTGTTGATTGTCACTCATTGCGTTTACGCCACTGTCTGTAAGCATATCCAAAAATACGTCTTTGTTTTGCAACAAGAAGCTGTTGCAACCTGCTTTTGAAATGCAGTCAAGTCTTTCTTCTACCGGCAAAAGGTTGATCTTTTGCACGATGCGAACCTTGTGCATTTCCATTGGGATGCTTTCGCCACCCATCAATTTTACGTTTGCCATTTTTTAATACCTCTCCAAAATAAAGTTTTGGTCTGTCCGCAAAGAAAACAAAAAGGCCCGTCCCCTTGCAGACCAAGAGGACGAGCACCATAAGCCCGTGTTACCACCTCAATTTATCTGCACCTCACGATGCAGACCTTTTAGAGTAAAGTTACTCTGCCACTGTAACGGGTGCGAACCGTCCTGATCTACTTTTTGCATTTCGGCAGGAAACTCGGGTGTGTATTCACAACTGTTTGCCAAGCCCTTTCACCAACCGGACTCTCTCTGAAAGCAACCTTTTTGCTACTATTCACCGTCTTCGTCTTTAAATATAAATTACAACAATTATACCCACAAACAAAAGTTATGTCAACCCTGTTTTTTAAATTTTGCAAAATAAAAAAGCAGTCTTTCGACTGCTTTTGTTTTGTTTTTTAAAATTCGTCGTCATCGTCAAGGATTGTAACAGTTTCGATGCCTTCTGCAGAAATTGTGTGCATCTGGTCGATATAAAAACCAAAGTTGCTTTGGTTGTAATACTCTACCATGCAGATTGTTGCAATGAGCAGTTCGCCGTGCAATGCAATAAACACAACGATGAGCAACGTCCAGAGATTTACTGCGGCAAACAACAAAATGACCGAAAGTGAAATCACGATGACCATTGCAGACAAAATGCGTGCAAACACTTTGCCAAAACCGTCAGCCAAAAGTTTGAAACCCTCTTTCATAGAAGTGATAACCGGCAACTGGTTGATAACCATTGCAGGTATCCAGAAAGCAAACAGAGTTTTTCTCAAAGTGATGAGCAAAACACATATAACTACAGTGAGTATCACGCCACCAAGACCAAGCATTGACAGCACCATAGAGTATACACCAAGTGAGCCAACGACGATAAACAAATCGAGCATCAATGGGAACAGCACGTATACCAGCTGAGTTTTTGCAGATTTGCCAAAACTTTTTACAAAACGCCAGAGATAAGGTATTTTTGCAGAAGTTGACATAAAGTCGTGCAGGTTTTGGTTGAACGGCACCATATAAAAGTTTGTGCAGTATACTGTGAGCAAAGTCACAGCCAGAATAACAAGTGCAGACACCGCCACCATCTGATAGAAAAAGTCTACGCTGGCACCCCATGCAAACAATGCGTCGCGCAACTCGGTTGTGAGCAGATTGAATCTTTGTGCATCAAAGTTGCCAGAACTGATTTCGCTGACAATAACGTTGATTTTGTCGATAATGCCAAACTGTGTGAGACCTGTGTTTACGTCAACGATCATATCGCTGGCAAGCAACGCACCCGTGCCAAAGATGATGGCAATAAAGATGAGTTGCGTAACCGCCACTTTGAGCACCAAAGTATAGTTTTTAAAGAATATTTTTAATGCGTTTTTTATCTTCATACTATCTCTTTGCCCCCAATGGAATATCCGCCAATTTGAAATATGCCGTGTAGCAGTATACAGGCAAATAAACACACATGAGTATGTTGAGCAACGAACACAATGCAACGTATGACACTATGCCGGCAAGGTCAACAACAAAAGTGAGACCAATGACAAGCAACATGACAGAAAGCAAAGTGATCAAAAATTTGTTGTGCGCTTTTGTTGTCATGCGGGCAGACAAGCTGAGTGCCACAAATATTTTGAGCCCCTCCATAGACATGGCAGGTGGCCAGCAAATGAGATAGCACACAAAGTTGATGAGCAGATAATATGCAATGGCTGCAACCGCAATAGAAAGGCCAAACCACAGCCACACGTTGCCCAGCATTGCAAACAATGCAATAAAACCACTGACAACAATGCCAACAACTTCGACAGCAACCACAAAAAACACACCTATCGGAAAGGTGATAAACAACGTGTCAAGCAACAACGCACGAATGCCACCCAATGTGATTGTGTTGTATTTCATAGCGCGTTCTACCCAGCTGAAGATAAGGCCAATGAAAAACAAGCCCACAGGTATAAACAAAATAAACAATGGGCGCTCGAAATCAAGAATAGAAAAGTGATGAAAAACCTCAAAGAAAGTATAAGTTACGCTTCCGCTTTGAATTTTTTCAAACATGCCAACAAAAAACTCTACGATGCTGAGTGGATGACCGCCAAGTGTAAAGCACACTGCAGCAGGCACAGCCATGATGAGCAACCATATAATGTTTTTGTTGACAAAACCAATAGTTTTTCTCAAAAACATAAGATTGTATCATCCCTTTTTTGCAAAAGAGACACTCTCCCTTATCATTATTAATCGTATTTTACCATATATCCAACTCATTGTAAAGTTTGAGTTTAAAAATAAACACCTCAACCAGGTTTGTGACAAAACAAAAATTGTTGCAAAACAAAAAGACTGCAACAAAAGTTGCAGTCTATTTGTCAGTTATAATGCTCGAAAAGTTCTTTAGTATATTCTTTAAGTTCGTTTATCACGCTTGCAGGCGAAGTGACTTTGAGAGATTTGCCAAAACCACAGCACCATGCCAAAAAGGTTTTGCTCACCTGCACGTCTGCCGTGAAAGAAAAACTTTTTTCTCCCGCAGAATAAAGTTTTACTGTGTCGCCAAACTTGTCTGTAACAACGTCTATGAGAGAGTTGTCTGCCAGAAAACGCACTTTTTCCGGTCTGCCGGTAAACATATCAAACACCTGACCTTTGTGTTTTTTTACGTCAAACGGTTTTGTATACACAATGCTGTTGACGGGTTTGTCTGTCATGCATACGTTGCTCATCCTGTCAATGCGATAGTGCGACATATTTTTGTGTTTGTCGTCATAGCACAAAAGATAATATCTGTCGTTTGAAAAAATGGTTGCATATGGACTGACGGTATATTTTGCACCGTCTTTGCGGTATACACGTTTTTTGTTTATATCCATGTCAAAATACAAAAACTCAACCTGTTTGCCCTGCCTGATTGCAAGAGCAATTTCGTTGACGGCATAATATATGCTTTCATTTTTGCTTTTTGCCGTGTTGAACTCTACCACGTTGCTTTTGAGCACCTCTGCACTGCGACTGCCTGACAAATGAGCAATTTTGTCAACAAACTCTTTTGTCTTTTTTGGCGTGATGAAAGATGCCGCCTGCACTGCGTCTATCAAAATGCGAAGCTCTGGCATATCAAACTTGCGGTCAACAACGTAGTATAAATTGCTCACGCCACGGGTGCACAAAATTTCGTATCCAAAAGCATTGAGAGTGTCGATATCGGCATACAAAGTTTTTCGTGTGCAGTCGATGCCAATTTCTTTAAGTTTTTTGATGAGAGTCTGTGTGCCCATAGGGTTGTTTTCATCCGTCTCCTGACTCAAAATTTCCCATATTTTTACAAGTTTTATTTTGTTTGCTTTTTCTTGTTTCATACCTTCCTCCCATCATTGTGTCTTGTTTTTTACACACCCATTATAGCATTTTGGTGTATCAATGTAAATATGCAGATGGGTAATTTTGGGGACAGTTTAGACAAAAAACAAACCACCCAAAAAGGATGGTTTTGTGTATAGCAAGTAATTTTAAAAAACAAAGTTTTCGTCAATAAATGACAGCAGGCCGTTGCCATAGTTTTGTTTTGCAAAGTTGAACAAATCGGCACGGCTGATTGCCCTTTTGTTTGCAAAAAACCATTTTTCGTTTTGTTGCTCGACAAAAGTTCTTGCGCCCTCCTCAGGGCAGGTTTCGTCCCACAAACCGCAAAAGACGTATGCCTGTGCATATTGTTTGCGGTCAAGCAGGTCGACGTAATACTCTTTGTCATCAATGACAAGGCAACCGATTGGCAGTGCATTTTTTTTGACAAGCTCAAAACAGGTCATTTTCATCTCGTCGTCATAAAACAAAGATGACGGCAACAATCTATAGTTTGGATGCATTGCACAAACGTACATTGCAACAAGGTCGGCAAGCTGATCCTGATTGAGTGCAGAGACAAAATCGATGCCATTTTGGTTTTTGTATATCGTGAGTTTTTGTTTTTGCATTTATATACCCTTTTTTGTATTTTTTGCAATGATATCATATTGCAGAGCAAAAGTAAATATGCAAAATAAAAAAGCGTTGCAAATGCAACGCTTTTTGTATGTTTGTGTTAAAAACGATTAGTCAACGTTTTTAGTAGCAACGATATCTACGCCTGTGCCTGCAACGTCTGCGATAACAATGTCACCGATTTTTACAGGTGCTGGGATTTCTACGTCTTTGAGTGCTTTTACAACGTCAAAGATTTTGCCTTTTGGGATATCGTTTTTAGTTTTTACAGAAACCATAACAGATTCGCCACCTGATACTTTTACAGTAGAAGTAACGATACGAGTTGGGTTTGTAACTTCTTTTTCGCCATAAACTTTACCACGTGGGCAAGTGTTGCCAGTTACGCTGACAACTTTGTCACCATCCATTTCAACTGAAAGAGGACAGCCCATTGGACAAGCGATACATGTCAATTTGATTTCCATAATTATGCCTCCTCAATTTTGATAGTGATAGTTTTGAGATCTGGATATTTAAGGAGTTGTTCTTTTGACAACTTAACTTCTTCCATTTCACCTGGAGCCACAACAGGACGTTTGCGACGAAGAACTCTTTCGTCATCAAAGTATGTTGAAACGTAGCAGTTTTTGTAAACGCCACCAACACGGAAACGAACGATGAGTTGGTCTGCCATGCGGTCTACGTTGATTGTGCTTGGTACTGTGTAACGAACACCGTCAACACCTTTGAGAGTGATAACTTCTTTAACGTTTGCTGCTGCACCATCTTTTACGTATGCTGCTGCGTTGCGACCAGCTGCTGCTGCTTCTTCTGATACAAAGTCAACAAGGTCGTGAACGTGGAGTACGTTACCGCAGGCAAATACGCCTTCGATGTTTGTTTCCAGACTTTCGTTAACGATTGGGCCAGATGTGATAGGGTTCATTGCAACGCCCATGCCGTTTGAAAGTTCGTTTTCTGGAATGAGACCAACTGACAAGAGCAATGTGTCGCATTCGTAGAATTCTTCTGTACCTGGGATTGGTTTGCCTTTATTGTCAACCTGAGCCAAAGTGATACCTTCGAGTCTTTCTTTACCTTTGATATCAACTACTGTATGGCTGAGTTTGAGAGGAATGCCATAGTCGTCAAGACATTGAACGATGTTACGTTTGAGACCACCAGAGTAAGGCATAAGTTCTGCAACAACTTTAACTTTTGCGCCTTCGAAAGTCATACGACGAGCCATGATAAGACCGATGTCGCCTGAACCCAAAATAACGCAAGTGCGACCAGGCATAAAGCCTTCCATATTAACGAGACGTTGTGCAGTACCTGCAGAATAGATACCTGCTGGACGATAACCAGGGATGTTCAATGCACCTCTGCTTCTTTCACGGCAACCCATTGCCAAAACGATTGCTTTAGCCTGGATTTCATACAAACCTTCTTCTCTGTTCATAGCAGTAACAACTTTGTTAGGGCTGATGTCCATAACCATAGTGTTGAGTTTGTATTCGATGCCGAGTTCTTCTACCTGGTCGATAAATCTGCTAGCATATTCTGGACCAGTGAGTTCTTCTTTAAAAGTGTGGAGACCAAAACCGTTGTGGATACATTGGTTGAGGATACCACCGAGTTCTCTGTCTCTTTCGAGAATCAAGATGCTGTCGATGCCACTTCTTTTAGCTGCTGCTGCAGCTGCAAGACCGGCAGGGCCACCACCGATAATTACGATATCATAAGCTTTCATTTCTTTTGACTCCTCCTCTTACAATACATCCTTGTTTGTGCCAACAACGATCTTAGAATGTCCACCAGCTTTTGTAACGTCAAACATGCTCATGTTGAGTTCGCGTGAAAGAATTTCCATAGTACGTGGTGAGCAGAAGCCAGATTGACAACGACCCATGCCGGCTCTTGTACGTCTTTTAACACCGTCAAGAGATTTTGCGCCCAATGGACGAGTGATAGCGTCGATGATTTCGCCTTCTGAGATCATTTCGCAACGGCAGATGATGTTGCCGTATGCTGGTTTTTCTTTGATGAGAGCAATACGTTCTTCTTTGCTGAGATGTTCTGGGTTAACAATACCTTTACGTTCAGCAACGAAGTCTGCTTTTGGTTCGAGACCCATATTTTCATTGAGGATATCAGCAACCATGCAACCGATTGCAGGAGCACTTGTAAGACCAGGAGATTCGATACCTGCGCAGTCTACAAAACCAGGTGCGCCTTCTACTTCGCCAATGATAAATTCGTGACCATCTTCGTGTGCACGGAGACCGGCAAAAGAAGTGAATACGCTGCGCATTGGGATGTTTTTAACGTTCATGCCTGCTTTAGAGATAACTTCGTCCAAACCAGGTCTTGTTGTATTTACGCCTTCTTTATTTTCGATGTCAATAGCAGTAGGACCGAGCAACAAGTTGCCGTGTACTGTAGGAGTAACAAGAATGCCTTTACCAAATTTGCCAGGCAATGCAAAGATTGTTTTGCTAACGTGTTTGCCTGCAGATTTGTCCATCAAGCAATAGTCACCACGTCTTGCAGTGATGTTGATTTTCTTGTCACTAACCATGTTGTGGAATTTGTCTGCATAAACGCCGGCTGCGTTTACAACGAATTTTGTTGTATAGTCGCCTTTGCTTGTAACGAGTTTCCAGCCACCGTCGATTTTTTGGATGTCTGTAACTTCTGTATCAAATTTAAATTCCACACCGTTTGTATATGCATTTTCTGCATATGCAATGTTCATATTGAATGGGCAAACGATACCGGCTGTTGGAGCATACAATGCAGCAACAACGTTGTCAGTAATGTTTGGTTCCATAGCAAGAACTTCTTCTTTGTTGAGAATTTTGAGATCTTTTACACCGTTTGCAACACCTCTTTCATAGAGTTTTTGCAAGTTTGGCAAATCTTCTTCGCTGAGGCATACAACCAATGAACCGTTGCGTTTGAATGGGAAGTCAAGTTCTTTAGACATAGCTTCCATCATTTCGTTGCCTTTTACGTTGAGTTTTGCCATCAATGAGCCGTTAGCGGCATCATAACCAGCGTGAACGATTGCGCTGTTTGCTTTTGAAGTACCACAGCAAACGTCTTCTTCTTTTTCGATTACGCAAGCTTTTACGTTGTAACGTGAAAGTTCTCTTGCAGAACAAGCACCAGAAACGCCCGCACCGATTATAATTACATCATAATCAAACATATCTAAAATTTTCTCCTTAAATACTGATTTAAGAGCCCAGCGACAAATTTGTTGCCGGGCTCTGTAAATTCATTTAATAATTACTCTTTAAATATCTACCAGTCAGACTTTAATTAAACTGTCCATGGAAGAACTGCATAAAGACCAACTGCTGCCAAAGCACCAAGAACTGGACCAACTGCAGTTACGATAGCGTATTTCCAGTTAGATGGACCTTTACCTTTGATTGGCAATACTTGGTGAGCAAGACGTGGGCCGATGTCACGA
>JAFTHO010000120.1 GCA_017457385.1 Clostridia bacterium
ACGCTTGTTGCACCACCTGTGACTGTAACTACAAGCGGACGTTTTGTGATTTCGATTGAACCGGCAAGGTTAAATGCATAGTTTGATGCCTTGAGATCACCTGTGATTGCCATATTTTGACAGATGATATAGTCTGCACCACCATAAGTGTATGTCAAAGCATTCGTACTGCTTGAAGAAATAGTAGCAGACCAGTCAAAAGTAACCACGCCGTCAGTCATATCTTCGACCTTGAGATCTTTGCTGTATGCTGTGCCGTCGTATACTTTTGAGAGTTCGCCCAACTCAATTGTAATTATTTTTGGATTGATATAGAAAATTTCTTTTGTATTACCGCTTGCAATCAAATTGCCGTTTGCGTCTTTTTGAGTAATTGAAAGACCAACCTCATATTCGCCAACGTCACCGGTAAATGACATTTGCTGCAAAACTTCTTCTTTCTTTTCCTCTCCGTTGACAGTCCAGACGTATTTTGTCTCAAAACCCTGTTCTGGCGCAACGTTTGCCCTGAGGTTGAAGTTGTCTCTGTACATAATTGTCTGACTTGCACTGAGAACGTCTGCCTTGATGCCCCAGATAGCAGCAAGTTCGAGTTCGCCGGCAACAGTCAAAACGTCAGAAGAAAAGTCGATTTGTTCGTTTGTAAGCTTGTTTCTCCAACCAATGATTTCAAAGTTTGGTTTTTGAGCCAACTGATATGCGTTCAAATCAACGTATTCAAAAGGACCCTGGTATTCTGTATCGACAACAACAGGGTTAAAATCGCTATAGATAAAGTCATAAGTAACTTTGTATTTGTTTGGAGCAAGAACAGGTTTTACAACCTGGTCCTGATAAATTCCGTCAAGAGGTTTGTCCCAGCTGTCAAAATGATAGCCGAGCTTTTCTTTCATCAGGCTTGTATCAGGCGACACTGCCATTCCACCCTTTTTAACAACTACAGACTCAAATGGAGTGCCGTCATAGTTGAGGAACAACACTGTATATTCTGAACGGTCCTCTATCCATTTTGCATAAAAAGCAACGTCTTCATTGTAGGCTTTTGTTTTGTCAATAGCAGTCTGATACGCTTCGTCTTCAAACCAGCCATCAAAAATAAAACCATCTTTTTCCGGATCTTTTGGCAAAACGATAGTTTCATCCATGTCAAACTCCATCTCCTGATAGAGTTCATCGACTGCAGTATAATAACTTGCAGTATAGTGCTTTTCAGGCTCGATAGAAGTAGCCATTATTGCAACTGACGATGACATAAACAAAAATGACAATATTGCTAAAATAACAAGTTTTTTTCTTCTCATAACTTTATCCTCTGACGCATGTTCGCATCTTGTTATACGGTTTTTCTTCAAATAAAAAAATCCAACTTTCACAGCCCGACAAATATAGCGGGATACAGAAAATCAGATTTTGCATAATTCGACATATTTTGCAACAAAAACAAAAATTCTGCACAAATGATATGTACAGAAATTTAACGTTTTTAGACAAAAAATGCCTTTTATTTATTTGTTAATTACGCAGTTTTGCGTAAAAATAGGTGCGCGAAAAAGCACTAAATTCATTAGCGTCAATAATTGCAGTGTGATTGTCTGCTCCCAGAGTTGCCACAATCCCTTCTGTTTTTACGATACACAGCATCCTTGTGCATTCCATCCACAGCAACGTAAACATTGCCACTGCAGACAACGCAAACATTTGCAATGAAATGAGTGACGAACTTGTCAGACCAAATGCATGAAGAATTTCTCTTGCAATCATATACAACTGTTCTACGTTGAGTTGGCTTGCAAGCGTGTGTATGTGACC
>JAFTHO010000121.1 GCA_017457385.1 Clostridia bacterium
CAAAATATTCGCACTCACTCTCTACACCAACTGCATTTGGTGGAGAAAAGAAAACAAGCATATGTGGATTGAAACCCTCAGAATAATCCACGTCCACGTCTGCACGGCTGAAGGTGCGGTTTATTGTGCGCAAAGTATCCACGTGAGAAACGTAGCACGCACTGTCTGTTTTTGTATATTTAACGATTAACATTGCACAACCCCTCTTTTTGCAAGCCACACGCGTTGCATTGTTTGTTGCAACTCAACGTGCATTTTGCCTGATAAGCCTTGTGTTTTTCTCTCAGCAAAAAGTCTTTGTCAACACCCATGTCAAGATAGTCCCAAGGCAAAATCTCATCTTCGTCACGCTGACGCAGATATTGTTTGTGATCAAGACCAAACTGCTCAAATGCCTGCATATAGGCATCAAATCTGAAGTGCTCTGTCCAGCCGTCAAATTTTGCACCGTTTTTGTATGCCTGTTCGATAACGTCAGCCAATCTGCGGTCACCACGTGCAAAAACCGCCTCCAGAGTAGAAGACTCGTAGTCGTGCCATGACAACGAAATGTTTTTGTTGCGGAGTTTTTGTCTCATGTACGCCTGCTTTTGAGAGATGTTTTCCTGAGTGTCAAAAGCCTCCCACTGAAACGGCGTGTGTGGTTTTGGTATAAAGGTTGCACAGCTGATGTTGATTTTTATGTCCTTTTTGCTGTTGCGGTGTTTGTAATACAAATCTTTTATGTGATATGCAAGCTGACAGATGCCGTCGATGTCTTCCATAGTCTCAGTAGGCAAACCCATCATAAAGTAGAGTTTGACCGTAGAAAAACCACGCTCAAAAGCAGAAATAACGCTTGAATCGATATCCTCGATAGTTACGTTTTTGTTGATAACGTCACGAAGTCTTTGCGTGCCTGCCTCTGGCGCAAAAGTCAAAGATGACAATCTGTTGTTTTGTGCAAACTCGCCGTCAAAAGTGTCAAGACGCAAACTTGGCAATGCAAGACGCACCTTTTTTTCTTTAACCAACGGTTGCAGATTTTGTATAAGTTGTCTGAGGCCAGAATAGTCACCCGTTGACAGACTGTTGAGAGACAACTCGTCATAACCTGTATTTGCAATGAGGTTTGTGCATATATCCGTCATTTTTTGCACAGAGCGCTCTCTCACCGGACGATAGATAAAGCCCGCCTGACAAAAACGGCAACCGTTTGCACAACCACGAAACAACTCTGCAACGGCACGGTCGTGAACAAGCTCGATGTTTGATACTATCGCCTTGTCAGGAAAATAGCATTCGTCCATATTGCGGATATACACCCTTTTTGTTTTGTGCGGTGTGTTTATTTTTGTGACGACGCCATTTTCATTTTGCTCGAAACAAGTGAGCGAAGGCACGTATACACCCTCGATATTGTCGTTGACGTATTGCAAAAACTCTTTTTTGGTCATTTTGCCCTTGTTTTGATCATAAGCAAGAGCAATGTTTTTGAGCATATCTTCGCCTTCGCCAACGTTGATGATATCAAAAAAGTCGGCAACAGGCTCTGCATTGACAACGCATGGACCACCAGCAATGAGCAAAGGCCAGTTTTCGTCACGGTCTTTTGAGCGAAAAGGAATGCCCGCAAGATCGAGCATATACAACACGTTTGAATATGCAAGTTCGTATGACAACGAAAAACCAAGCATATCAAAATTTTTGAGTGGCATTTTTGTCTCGATGCTGGCAAGTGGCAAGTTGTTTTCTTTAAGATATTGAGCATAGTCGCTCCACGGAGCAAAACAACGCTCGCATCTCAACTGCGGTTGCTGATTGAGAATATAATACAAAATACGTATGCCAAGGTTTGACATACCAACTTCGTACGTGTCAGGAAAACACATGCAAAAAGTAGAAGATGCATTCATATTCATCTCTGGCAGACCAAACTCGCCACCAACGTATCTTGATGGTTTTTGTACTTCACTAAAATTCATAAGTAACCTTCCTTGTC
>JAFTHO010000122.1 GCA_017457385.1 Clostridia bacterium
AAAACTAAATATAAAACAGTGCTGTTTGCGCGCATTTTTGAAATGCGCAAAAAATAAATGACATAAAAATATAAAAATAGCAAATTGATGTGATATAATAATTTATATGTACGTGCAAAGTGTTTTTGTAAAAAACTATCGCAACCTAAAAGAGCAGACGGTTGTGTTAAAAAACGGTCTCAACGTGTTTTGTGGTCTCAATGCGCAGGGCAAAACCAACTTTTTGGAGTGCCTTGTTTTATCATCTCTTGGCAAAACCCCAAAAAGTGACAAAGACAGAGACATTATCAACTGGAATGAAAAATCTGCCACAATAAAAACAAACGTATGCACGGTAAACACAAAATCTCAGATAGAAATAAAACTGACCAAAGGCGAAAAAAAGCGTGTTGCCACAAACGGCATGCCTATTGCAAAAATTGGCGAATTGCTTGGTTGGCTCAACGTGATATATTTTTCTCCTGCAGAAATTGACGTTATACGCGAAGGCCCGGACGAACGAAGACGTTTTATGGACATTGACCTTTGCCAGACGGACAAAAACTATTTTTATACCCTTGGCAGATACAACAAAATACTCAATCAGCGCAACAACCTTATAAAAAAAGAAAACAACAACAAAAACCTTGCAGAAATGCTTTCTATATGGGACAGGCAACTTGCAAAAGAAGGAGCAAAACTGTTTTTAAAAAGGCTTGATTTTATACAAAAAATATCCCCCGTTGCGTGCGAAATACACAAACACCTCACCAGTGGAAAAGAGTGTCTTGACGTGGTTTATCAAAGCGAAATGCAGGGCACAACAAAACAAGAGGCAGAAGAATTTTTGGCAAAAAAACTTGCCGACACTTTTGAAAAACAGCAAAAACTTGGCTTTACCACAAGCGGTGTGCATCGTGACGACATAAAGTTTGCTATTGACGGTGTGGATATACGCAAATTTGGCAGTCAGGGTCAGCAACGCACGGCAGCGCTGGCGCTAAAACTTGCCGAAGTAAAACTTTTGCACGACACAGTTGGCGAATATCCTGTGCTTTTGCTTGACGACGTGTTCAGCGAAATTGACGAAACAAGACAAAAACAACTGCTCAAATATACAAAAAACATACAGACGATAATTGCAACCCCAAAATTTGACAAAAGCCTGACGGGTGGCATACCTTTCAACTCTTTTGAAGTATCCAATGGCGAAATAAAACAGATTTAGTGGATATACCTTCTTGTTTTTTTGATATTTTAACAAATAAAAAGACTATTGCAAAAAAGCAATAGTCTTTAATTTTTATATTTTTTTTAATTGTATGTGTATGCCTCTACAACAGATTAGTTTCATAAATGCTTTTTATTAAAACTATACGTTATACAGAGCCTACCCGTTTGCGCGCATTTGTGAAATGCGCTATACCATGCGGACAGGAAGGATAAGATAGAGATAATCTTCTTTGTCGCAAGGAGTGATAACGCAAGGGTTGACAGGAGTGTTGAGATTGATTTTGATAAACTCGTCGTCAATGGCACGCATGCAATCGAGAAGATATCTTGAGTTGAAAGCAATTGTCATATCTTTGCCAACAAGGTTGATAGAAATGATCTCGTGCAGATTTGCACCGTCGTCGCTGTTAGAAACAAGATGAAGACTGTCTTCTTTGATATCAAGTTTTACAAGATTGTTTTTTTCGCCACGAGAAAGAATTGCAGCACGGTCAAGACTTGCCTTGAACTGATCTTTGTTGATGATGACGTTTGTGTCAAACTCGTTTGGGATGATTTGTTTGTAATTGATAAAATCACCAGAAAGCATACGAGTCATGATGCAAGTGTTGCCAAGATCAACCATCATAAGGTTGTTTTCTATTTTGATTTGCAAAATATCTTCGCTGTCATCCAAAAACTTGTTGAGCTCTGACAAACTGCGGGCAGGCACAATCTGATAAATTTTGCCTTCAAGTTTGCGTTCGAGTGGTTTTTGCACTCTTGCCAGACGATAGCCGTCAAGAGCAACCGAACTGATAGTATATTCTTCTGCCTCAAAAAGACAACCTTTGAGAGTTGGTCTTGTGTCGTCTGTAGAAACAGAAAAAATTGTTTTTGAAATAAGGTCTTTAAACTCACGTGAAACAATTTCAAAAGACTGACAGTCACTTGGTTTTTTGATTTCGGGATATTCGTCGGCAGAAAAACATTGTTTTTCGATTTCGCCGTCGGTATATTTTATTTTGAGTTTAAGGTTTTCGTCCAAAGAAAGTTCGATCTGTTCGTTTGTGAGCATTTTTACCATATCGGCAAAAAATCTGCCCGGAACGACAACTTCGCCTTCAAGCAAAACTTCGGCATTGATTTTCTTTTCGATAGAAAGTTCAAGATCGGTTGCAAACAAAACGAGACAATCGTCTTTTGCAGTGATTTTGATACCTTCCAGTATTGGGGCAACAACTTTGCTGTTGAGAGCTTTTGTAACTTTGAGCACAGCATCGCTCAGTTCGATACCCTGACAAATAACTTTCATAAAACGTCCTCTTTTTAGTATATAATAGATAATTTTTTTGTTTTTTTTGATAGGATGGCAAAAACCAACGTAAAAAAACTGTCTTTTTTGAGATTTTTTTTAAATTTTTAAAAAAATTTTTTGATGATAATATATAACTCAAAAAAGCAGTTGTAGTAGTAGAGTATGTGAAAATGTGGATAAAAACCACAAAATCTGCAATTTTCACTGACTACATACATTATAAACGATTTAAATAAAAATGGCAACACAATATATTGTTTTTTGACCCCTTTTGAGCAACTAAAAACAAGGTTTAAAAACAGTTGATTTTTTGTGGATAACCATGTGTTTTTTTTGTTGATTTTGTGTTGATAAAGGTGTTTTAAAGACATGATGACACAAAAAAATGTTGTCTCAAAAACTTGATTTATTTTTTGTTTGGTGTATAATAAAGGCCCACCTTTTATACGGTGAAAAAAACACAAAACTCACGTAATTTTTTTTTGACGATTTGTTGTTTTTAATATACAAAAAGGTAACTGATATGGACGTAAGAGAACTTTGGCAAAAAATGCTTGACGAACTGGAAACTATGATACCAGCTTTGGGTTTTGACACCCTTATGGAAACCACAGCGCCAGTCAACGTGACAGAAAACAAACTTATACTTTGCACAAACAGCGAAGTGAGCAAAGCGTTGGTGCAAAAAAGATTTTTGATACATATAAGAGAAGCCATGCAAATGGTTTTTCCTATGCTGGATGACGTTATTGTCATTACAGAAGATCAAAAAGAAAACTACAAAACAAAAGAAGACGAAGACATCAAACCACTTGGCAACACGTGGGAAGACTCTCACTTTATCAAAAAGTATACCTTTGACAACTTTGTAGTTGGCAGCAGCAACGAATTTGTTGCGGCTGCATCTCATGCCGTATCAGAAGCACCTGGCAAAAAGTTCAACCCACTGTTTATATATGGTGGTGTTGGTCTTGGCAAAACACACTTGCTCAACGCTATTGGCAACCACATCACAAACAACCAGCCAAAACTGAAAACGTTGTACGTCAGTTGCGAAAAGTTTACCAACGAACTGATTGAGGCTATCAGGGATACAAAAAATCCAAACGATGCCAAAAAAGCTTTCAGACAAAAATATCGCAACTGTGACGTTTTGATGATTGACGATATACAGTTTATATCAAAAACAGACGCCACACAAGAAGAATTGTTTCACACCTTTAACGATCTTTACAATGCAGAAAAGCAAATCATCATCAGCAGTGACCGTCCTCCAAGAGAAATACAGCACCTTGAAGACAGGTTGCGCACAAGGTTTGCATGGGGTTTGATTGCAGACATAAAACCACCTGATCTCGAAACACGCATTGCAATTTTGCAAAAAAAGGCTGCCGAACAGGGCGTTGTTGTAAAACCGGGCATACTCAAAATCATTGCAGAGTCTGTGCAGGACAACATCCGTGATATGGAAGGTCTTCTCACCCGTGTAATAAGTTATGCCTCACTGACAAATCAAAAAGAAATCAACGAAAACATTTTGAACGAGGCTCTCAAAGATTATACAGACGATCAAAAAGAAATGATTTCTGCCGACACTGTTATGTCTGTCGTTTGCGAATATTTTAGCGTGAGCAAAGCAGACCTCATCGGCAAAAAGAAAAACAAAGAAATTGTCGAGCCAAGACAAATATGCATGTATCTCATCACAGAGTTTTTGACAACCCCTCTCAAAGAAATCGGCAACATTTTTGGTGGTCGTGACCACACTACCGTCATTTTTGCCCGTGACAAAATTGCAGAGCAGGTCAGACTTGAAAGTCGCATTGGTCTGTACGTAAAAGACCTAAAAGCATTGTTGCTCAAGAAGTAAGATTTATAGCACTATGAAAGTAAAAACTTTTATAGTGCTTTTTTATTGTTTGCCACTTGATGTCAAGTGGCGCAACCAGGCACTTATAAAGTGCCCAATAGTATGGCTTGTTAATTTGTTTTGTGGTGATTTTTGTTTTGTATTTTATATCTGTTTGTTTTTTAAGGAGTGCAAAACTTTTTTAATACTAAAAAAATTTTGCACACGTTGCACACGCACTTTAAAAAAGTGCGACAAAAACGAGAAAATATATAGTGTAGTGGCGCTATATAAAATATGGTTTGTTTTGTGGTACTCAATAACAGGTAAGCACCAAAAAAGCATTATAAAACAACTTTGCTGTATATAAAGTATACCGTTGGGCACTTGTGAAGTGCCTTGTGGTGGTGAAAATTTTGACCACAATATGTTGTGTTTTGGTACAAAACAGCAAAAAAAATATAAAAATTATACACAATTTGATACCCTGCAAAAAGGCAAATTTGTTGACATAAACAAGATTTTAACTTATACTTGATTAGTTAAAAAAATATTATGGGATATTCCCTGCAAAAATAGGAGAAGGCAAAATGAAAAGAACTTATCAACCTAAAAAAAGACAACGTAGCAAAGTACACGGTTTCCGCAAAAGAATGGCCAGCAAAGGTGGCAGAAACGTTCTCGCAAGAAGAAGAGCAAAAGGCAGACACAAACTTTCTGCATAATGGTAGATGATGGAAAAACAATATAGGCTGCGCAAAAACTATCAGTTCAACTACGTGTATAAACACGGCAAAGCATACAGCGACAAATATCTTGTGGTAGTTTTTTGCCAAAACAAAAACAACAAGCCTAAAATTGGGTTTTCTATAAGCAAAAAGTTTGGCAAAGCTGTAAAGCGCAACAAAATGCGACGTCGCCTTAAAGAAATTGTAAACAAAAGGTTTGGTTTGCTTGACACAAAGTATAATTATATATTTTTGCCAAGGATAGTTGACGAGCCGGCAACATTTGCTATGCTGGAAAAATCGGTTGACTATCTTGTTGACAAAGTGAATAAAACACAAGTATGAAATGGATATGTATAGGACTGCTCAGATTGTATAAATTGTTTTTGTCCCCTTTTATAGGCAAAAACTGTTTGTTTTATCCAACTTGTTCGGTCTATTCGATGGAAGCATATCGTGTACACGGTTTTTTTAGGGGCAGCTGGCTCACTGCCAAACGACTTGTCAGGTGTGGACCATGGTCAAAAGGTGGTTTTGATCCCATACCGTACAAATTTGGAGGTAGTATAAAATGGGTAATATGATCTCATTTTTGGCAGCACTCAACGTGCCTGATCTCAACTGGATTGGCAACATTGTAGCTGCGCTTAACAACGTTGTAGGCAACTATGGCTGGACAGTCGTGTTGTTTACCGTGATACTTAAAGTTATCACGTTGCCTCTTGATTTTTGGCAACGCAGCAGTGCGAAGAAAAATGCCATCAAGATGCAACAAATGAAACCAATGATGGACAAAATCGACAAAGCATACGGTGCAAACGTCAAAGGTGCTCAGCAGGAAAAACAAAAACTGATGAAAAAATTTGGTTATTCAATGTTTTCAAGCTGTTTGCCAACACTTGTGACTTTGGTTGTATTTATCATCATGTTCTCTGGTCTTACAAGCTATTCTTCACACGCAAACGTAAAAGAATATAACGAACTTGTAGAATCATATCACTACAACCTGGTTATAGAATCACAAAGCGAAGGCCTTGTTATAGGTGACGATCTTGCAGCAGTTGTTGCAGACGGCACTTATGAAAAAGGCGACTGGACAGAAGAGGCAGAAACAGCCTTTCAGTCACAGCTCAAACCACAAATCGTAGCACTTTTGCAAAGTGACAGCGACAAATACGACAGAATTATCGAAGGCACAAAAGAGGCAGTTGCAACTTTTGCAGAACAAAACAGAGAAAGCTTCCTTTGGGTAAAAAATATCTGGCGTGCTGACACATGGCAAAGCGTAATGCCAGACTATAACGAGTTTACAAATGGTGGTATGGGCACAGCCGGCATCGAAGGTGCTGACGAAACAGAATACAATATTATATATGATGCAGTAACAACGTATGCAGGTGGTTATGCCGGAGCAGCATGGAACGGTTTGCTCATTCTTCCTGTGCTTGCAGTTTTGTTGTCTTTCCTGTCAATGAAGATCACACAAAAGACACAAATTGCGGCAAACGACCCACAAACACAGGCAACTTCAAAAATGATGACACTCATGATGCCACTCATCATGTCAATCTTTATTTTGATGTATACAGCCGCACTCGGTGTTTATATCGTGAGCAACTCTATCCTTGCAATCATTACAACTTTGCTTTTGACGCCAGTTATCAACAAAATGTACAAAAACAAAGACGTGCAGATTATAAAACAAGCATCATACAGGAGATAACATGAGACAGGTTGAAGAAAGCGCAAAAAACGTGGATCTTGCCATCGAAAAAGCTTTGACCAAACTCGGTATCGCCAGACACCAGGCCGAAATACAAGTGCTCAGCGAAGGTGGGTTGTTTAAACAAGCCAAAGTCAGAGTAACAAAAAAACAAACAGAAGGCGAAGTTGCCGCTCAGTTTGTAGAAAGCGTTCTGGAAAAAATGGGCCTCACTTTTGTTGTAGAAGTTGAAGAAAACGAAAGTGACGCCAGACTTGAACTCACCGGCACAGAAACTGGTTGTGTCATTGGCTATCGTGGCGAAGTGCTGGATGCTTTGCAATATCTGGCTTCGTTGGTGGCAAACAAAGGAAAAGAAGGATATAAACGCATCATTCTTGATACAGAAAACTATCGCGAAAAACGTGTTGAAAAATTGCAGACTCTTGCACAAAACCTTGAGTCAAAAGCAATGCGTATACACAAACCTGTAAAGCTCGAACCGATGAATTCTTTTGAAAGAAGAATTATCCACTCTGCTTTGCAAAACAGCGAAAACGTAACTACTGTTTCAGAAGGTACGTCTCCAAACAGATACGTAGTTATCGTTCCAAAAGATTATTCACCTTCTGCAAAAAAGACAGAAAGAAAAAAGATGCACAAGTTTGTATATCGTTCAGACAAAAAAAGAAGATAATTTGACGAAGGTGAGATAAACAAAAATCTCACCTTTTGTTATTGCAATGCAATTTTTTTGTTATGTTATACAGGGGTGTTGTTTTGTGCCCCCTTTTGCATTATAATAAAACAAAAAGCAGAAAAAACTGCAAAGGAGACACACTATGGGATTGATTTTAGGTATAGTGTTTGGTCTGGCAATAATTGCCGGCATTGGATGGTTTGTGTTTGTAAAAGCCACAAAAGGAGGCACACAAACAAAAGACAAAGTTGCACTTTATCTTGGCATTGCAGCCCTTGTAATATTGCTTGTTGTGCCTTTTAGCATACAGACGATAAACACAGGTGAAATAGCCGTTGTAAAAGTGTGGGGAAAAGCACAGCATACAAAAGAGGCTGGCACTCACTTTGACTTTTGGGTTGGCAAAGAATACGTGAGATATGACACAAAGATAAGACAAATTGACAGCAAGACAATGGCGTATTCACAAGATGCCCAGACAATGGATATAGAATTGACAATTCAATATCGCATCCAGACAGACAAAGTGCTCAACATCAACGAAGAGTTTGGCAGTTTGTCTATGCTTGAGTCACGCATCACTTCTGTTTGCGAAGAACGCACAAAAGCAACAATGAGCTCAATGCAGGCTATGCAGATTATTGAAAGCAGAGATTCGCTTTCTGCAAAAGTGATCGAAAACATTTCCGAAGTTACAGATACTTATCACGTGCAGATAGTAAATGTGCTTATCGTAAACATTGACTTCAGCGAGGCTTTCGAACAGGCAGTAGAAAACAAAATGATTTCAGAGCAACAACAATTGCAGGCAGAGTACGAAGCCAAAAAGGCAGAGACAGAGGCGAAAGGCAAACTTGAAGTTGCAAAACTTGAGGCAGAAGCACAACTTGCAAAAGCACAAAAAGAGGCAGAAGCAACAGAAATAAAAGCCGAGGCAGAAGCCAAAGCACTCAAAATCATGCAGGATGCATGGGATTCTATCACGCCAGAAGTTCAGCAGGCTATCCTCAAAGAAATGGCTATTGAGTCATGGGATGGTCATTTGCCGGAAACTATGGTTGGCAGTGATTTTATCGAATGGCTGATGGGTGCAATTGATACACCGTCAACAACCCCATAAAACAAGTTTTTGGCACAAAAAAACAAACGTGCAAAAACAAACAAAAAAGCAGTTTTATATATGGGCGGGCAATGTCCGCCCATGAATAAAATGCAAAACAAAAAAGGCAAAAATGGCTGTCATCCCACTGTCACACCACCGCCAGGTGGCTGGCGCACCCCTGCCAACCCCACCGCACGCAAATATTCGTTTTGTATGCCCACTGTTTTGGGTGAGCATATATAACGAATAAAACAAACAAACCCTTCAACCGCAAGCGGTCCCCTCCCTTGAAAGGGACGGCTTAAAGCGGAGCAAAATAAAAAAAGCAAAGAGAGAGATATGAACGAAAAAATCACAGCAATAAGCACCCCTATCGGTCGTGGTGCAATATCAATTGTGCGCATGTCTGGTGACGGCGTAATAGAAGTTGCAAAAGAGATGTTTGCACGCTTTCCGGCACAGCCTGGTTTGTTGCAACTTGGCAAACTTGATGCAGGCGAATTTTGCGATCAGGCAATGTGCGTATACTTTAAAGCACCAAAATCATATACAGGCGAAGATATGGTTGAGTTTCAGTTGCACGGCGGATATGCCATTGCAAACGGTGTGCTCAAAGCATGCATACAAAAAGGTTGCCGTCTTGCAGAAAACGGCGAGTTTACAAAACGTGCATATCTCAACGGCAAAATAAATTTGTCCAACGTAGAAGGCATCATGGATATGATTGATGCAGAAAACGTTGCCGCAGTAGAAAACGGATACAAAATGCTGTCTGGCAAACTTGACGGCAAAATAAATTTGTTGCAGGACAAACTGACAGACCTTTTGGCACAGATAGAGGTTGCCCTGGACTATCCGGAAGAAGACCTTGAGTTTATCACAAAAGATCAGGTGCAGGACGTTTTGCGCTTTGCCATTGACGAAACACAAAAACTTTTGGACAGCGCGACTAAAGGTCGCATAATCAAAAACGGTGTGGATATTGCAATCGTTGGCAAAACAAACGTTGGCAAAAGTTCTCTCCTCAATGCCCTTGTAGGTTTTGACAGAGCAATCGTAACAAACATAGAGGGCACAACACGTGACACCCTTAGCGAAAGTTATATCTACAAAGACGTAAAATTTAACTTTATCGACACGGCAGGCCTCAGACAGACAGACGACGTGGTAGAAAGCATTGGTATAGAAAGATCTTTGCAGGCTGTGGAAAAGGCAGACATTGTTTTGCTTGTGTTTGACGGCGGAAATATTCCTGAAGAATACAAAGAGATAAAGTCAAACCCAAAAACAATCTGCGTGTTCAACAAAGCAGACGTGATGACAAACCCGGACAAAGACGTTTTGTCTGTATCTGCAAAAACAGGTGAAAACGTAGAGCAACTCAAAGCATGCGTATACGACAAAATAAGGCAAGACAACGTGTCTTCTACCGACGTTGTAATAACAAATGCAAGACACATAGACTGCCTGCAAAGAGCAAATGACAGCCTTAAAACTGCATTGCAAAACAGCGAGATAACACTTGACTGCATTGCTTTGGAAATAAAAGAAGGTTGGCAGGCACTTGGCGAAATAACAGGCACAACAGCCAGCGAAGACGTAGTAACCCGTATTTTTGAAAAATTTTGTGTAGGTAAATAAACTGTATGCCCGAGCAAAAGCGAAGGAAACAAGGCACAAAGTATGACGAGCTAGCGATTGTTGCGAAGCCAATCGCGTCAAAGTTTTGTGTAGGTAAATGACACTTCACAAGTGTCCAACAGTATGGCTCAATATATTGTATGGTTGTAACACAAAACTTTTATGGTGCTGATTGGCTTAAAATCACTACTGTTTTTGTCGCACTTTTTTAAAGTGCGTGTTTAACCCACGAAAAATTTTTAGCATTGAAAATGATAAAAGTTTTTCGTTCCGTTAAAGTTAAAAATTAATATAACAAATATAACTTGACATATAACAAAACAATATAAAAAGCAATATCGTTTGTGCAGGGTTTGCTTGTATACGTGTGCTGCTAAAACAGGTTAGCACCATAAAAGTTTTATATACAAGTAAACTTTATACCGAGCCTACTCTTGCACACTTTCTAAGTGTGCCCCACGGAGTGATAGAGCAAAAAACACACAAAAACACCTCTCATGGCATTGAGAGCACTCTCCCGTGCGTATGGCAGACCACTGCCAACTGCATGGCAGACAAAAAAGACTAAAAAATCCTTTATTGCAAAAGGTGAGATAAATTATGGAAAGAGACAAAAATTTTGTTTATGACGTGATTGTCGTTGGTGCAGGTCACGCCGGATGCGAAGCCGGTCTTGCAGCAGCGAGAATGGGCAAAAAAACACTTGTTATGGCAACCAACCTTGATACGGTTGGTTATTTGGCATGCAACCCGTCAATTGGTGGCACAGCCAAAGGCAACATAGTAAAAGAGATTGACGCACTTGGTGGCGAAATGGGTGTAAACACAGACAAAACACTCATTCAACTGCGTATGCTCAATCGTGGCAAAGGCCCTGCAGTGCATTGCCCACGTGCACAGGTTGACAAATATAAATATCATTTTGAAATGAAACGCACTATGGAAAACACCCCAAACCTGTTTTTGAGACAGGCAGAAGGTGCATGGGTGTTGCACGACGACAAAAAGGTGTTTGGCGTAAAGTCTGCACAAGGTTTGACCTATTATGCAGATGCAGTCATTTTGGCAACAGGCGTATACCTCAAATCAAGGATAATTGTTGGCGAATGGACAAACAACGTTGGGCCAAACGGTTTTGCAAGTGCCAACAACCTTACAGACAGCCTTGTAGAAATGGGTTTTGAAGTGAGACGTTTTAAAACAGGCACACCAGCCAGAGTGCATGCACGCAGTATCGACTTTGACAAATTGATACCGCAACCTGGCGAGCCTGATATGCCACCGTTTTCTTATATGCACAAAGAATTGACAAACAAGCAATATGACTGTTATCTCACCTATACTATACAGGAAACTCACGACGTAATCAGGTCAAACATAGACAAAGCCCCTCTTTTTTCTGGCAGTATAAAAGGCACAGGCCCAAGATATTGCCCATCTATCGAAGACAAGGTGACACGCTTTGCAGACAAAGACAGACACCAGATCTTTTTGGAAAGAGAAGGTCTTGACACAGACGAAATTTACGTGCAGGGTATGAGCAGCAGTATGCCTGCAGAAATCCAGTACAAAATTTACAAAACAATACCTGGACTTGAAAACGTAGAGATAATGCGTGACGCATATGCAATCGAATATGACTGCATCGACCCAACGCAACTTTATCCTACACTTATGTACAAAAATCTTGACGGTTTGTTTTGCGCAGGTCAAATCAACGGCACAAGCGGTTATGAAGAGGCAGCCGGCCAGGGTCTTGTTGCCGGCATAAACGCAGTGAGATATCTTGACGGCAAAGAAATGCTTGTTTTGGACAGAGCAACGTCATATATCGGTGTGCTCATTGACGACCTGACAACAAAAGGCACAAACGAGCCATACCGCATGATGACAAGCCGTGCAGAATATCGTCTTTTGCTCAGACAAGACAATGCAGACACACGCCTTACACAAATTGGCCGCGATATGGGTCTTGTAAATGACGAAAGATATAATGTTTATCTCAAAAAACAGGCAGAAATGAAAGAAATTTTTGCCGTGCTTGAGACAAAACGCAAACCAAAAGAGTTCAAAAACCTGTTTGACAACAAAGGCGAAGTTGTGCCTAACGGTGCGCTTAGTTATAAAGAAATGTTGCGCAGACACAATATCAGCATTTTTGATCTCAAAAACGAATTTGGCATTTTGGATGAAATAAGCAAACAAGCTTTGGAACAGGCAGAAACTGACGTAAAATACGAAGGTTATATCCAAAAAGAAAAAGAACAGGTAGAACAATTTAACAAAATGGAACAACGCAAATTGCCTGCTGATATCAACTATGACGAAATCAGTGGTTTGCGTATAGAAGCAAGACAAAAACTCAACAAAATAAGACCACAAAACCTCGGTCAGGCATCACGTATATCTGGTGTATCCCCTGCCGACGTAACCGTGCTTATCGTGTGGCTTGCACAAAACAAAAAGGAAAACTGATGGACAAGACAAAAACTTTGCAACTGCTTGCAGACAAAGGCGAACAATTTAAAAAATATTTTGATCTGCTCATCGAGTGGAACGAAAAAATAAATCTCACGGCAATCACACAGTTTGACGAAGTGATGACAAAACACTTTGAAGACAGCATTTCTGGCGAAAGCCTTGTTCCACAAGGTGCAAAACTTTGTGACGTTGGCACAGGTGCGGGCTTTCCTGGTGTGCCACTCAAAATTGTGCGGGATGACGTGCAACTCACACTTATGGACAGCCTCAACAAAAGGATAAACTTTTTGCAGACTGTGTCAGACAATCTTGGGCTTGACGCAAGGTGCATACACACCCGTGCAGAAGATGCCGGCAAAGGAGCACACCGTGAGCAGTTTGACGTTGTTACGGCACGTGCCGTTGCAAGACTCAACACCCTTTGCGAATATTGTCTGCCACTTGTAAAGGTTGGCGGAAAGTTTTTGGCATACAAAGCACTTGTTGACGAAGAACTTGCCGAAAGCCAAAAGGCAATAAAAATTTTGGGTGGCAAGGTGGAAGACATTGTGAGATTTGATTTGTCAAACGGCGACAGCCGAAGCATTGTTGTGATAAGCAAAATATCCCCAACACCAAACAAATATCCACGTGGAAAGGGCAAAGAACGCTCTGCCCCAATTGTGTAAAGGAGTGCCACGGCAATTTATCAGCGCCATAAAAGTTTTGTGCAACAACTAAACTTTTGCTGAGCAATGCTGTTGCACAATTGCAAAGTGCAAAAAACAACAAATATTGCTCTCAGGCTCACGGCAGACACCTGCCAGCCACCTGGCAATGGTGTCTCACACGCACGAGAGATATATTTGACTAAAATGGATGGTTTGTATACGGACGGTTTTGCATTGCTTTTGGCTGTGCAACGCAGTTGGTTTAAAAAGCACAAAAACACTTTAAAACACTCTCTCGTGGCCATGGCAATATGCTCCCATGGGCATGGCAGACAGTTTTGGTGGCAAAATGGGTGTTTTGTCTGCAAAAAACTGGCACAAAACAGTTGGTGTTTGTGGCAAAAGAGATATTATATATAGTGACGATCTTTTTTTTGTTTTGGTCACACTTGTTTGCGAAAAAGGTCGAAAAAAATTGACAAACTTTATTGTTAAAACAAGGTGATTTTGTTATACTGTAACTGTATCCTGCAAATTTTTGCAATATGGTTATTTCAGGAGAAAAAATGGGAAAAATTATAGCATTTTCAAACCAGAAAGGTGGCGTTGGCAAAACAACCACAGTTTTGAACGTTGCCGACTACGTTGCCAGAGCAGGCAAAAAGGTTTTGATGATAGACATTGATCCACAAGGCAACCTCACAAGTGGATATGGCATAGAAAAACACAAACTCGAACTTTCGCTTTATGACCTGATGATGGGACAGGCAAGGTTTGACGATGTTGTGATGAAAACCGCATATGATGGGCTTGATATTTTGCCTTGCAATATGGACCTTGCCAGCCTTGAAGTCGAGCTTGCAACAGTGCCAAACCGCACTCTCGTGCTTGACAGAGCGATAAAAGGCTTTACCGACAGATATGACTTTGTGCTCATCGATTGTCCACCATCTCTTGGCGTGCTCACTCTCAATGCACTTTGCGCATGCGACGGTGTGATTGTGCCAATACAGAGCGAATTTTTTGCTTTGGAAGGTTTGAGTCAGTTGATGAACAGCATAAAACTCGTTCGTGACCGCATCAATCCAAAAATATCCGTTTTTGGCGTTGTGCTCACAATGTATGACGGACGCTCACTTATGGCAAGACAGGTTACGGAAGAAATTAAAAAATATTTTGGGGCAAAAGTGTTTGAAGTGCCTGCGCCAAGAAACATCAAATTGTGCGAAAGCCCAAGTTTTGGCGTGCCAATCTCTCAACATGCACCAAAATCACGCGGTGGCGTGGCATATGCAAAAATAGCAGAAGAATTTTTGAGGAGGATGAACTGATATGGCAAAAAAAGGATTGGGCAGAACGTTTGATTCTTTGCTCGGCATAAACGATATACCCGAAAAAGAGACAGTTTTGTCCACCGAAGAAAGAATAAAATCGCTCAAACAAAAAATGGAGTCTGGCGAAGTGAGAGAAATCGAAATTGCCGACATTGACCCAAACTATGAGCAACCACGCAAAATTTTTGAGCCAAACGCACTCAAAGAGCTTGCAGACAGCATCAAAACACATGGCATAATTCAGCCAATCGTGTTGGTGCAAATGGGTATGCGTTATATGATCATTGCGGGCGAACGCAGATGGCGTGCAGCAAAAATTGCAGGCCTCAAATCTGTTCCTGCGGTTATAAAACAATATACTCCACAACAAATCAAAGAAGTTTCTCTCATCGAAAACCTGCAGAGAGAAGACCTCAACCCGGTAGAAACTGCCCGTGCAATAAAACAATTGATGGAAGAATGCAATATGACGCAGGAATCTGTTGCAGACAGACTTGGCAAAAGCCGTCCTGCAATTGCAAACACACTCCGCCTTTTGACTTTGGACAACGCAGTTTTGGAAATGGTAGAAAAAAACAAACTTTCTGCCGGCCATGCGCGCACACTTGTTGGTGTGCCTGATGCACAAGCACAAATCAAACTTGCGCAAAAAGCATGCAATATGTCTGTGCGTGACACAGAAAAAATGGTGAGAGAATATCTCAATCCAAAACCTGTCAAACAAAAAGTTGAGCAATCAATCGAACTTAAAGAACTTGTCACAAACATGCAACGTGTTTTTGCAACAAAAGTTGGTGCGATTGGCAACGACAACAAAGGCAGACTTTACATAGACTATTATACAAAAGACGATCTCGATCGAATTTGTGATATGATAGAAGAACTCAAAGCAAAACAAAAAGACTAATATTTACAATAATGAACAATGTTCATTATTAAAGGAGCATTTATGACAACAAGCAACGGCCTTGTTGCTATATCAGTGCTTGGCATGGAGATTGGTATAATTGACCTTATCGTAGTGCTTTATATACTGATTATGGCGTTGATAGGCATCAAACGTGGGTTTGTCAAAATGTTGTTCAAGCTGTGTGGCACACTTGCAATCATCATTGGCGCAGTGCTTTTGGCTCGTCCTTTTGGTGAGGCGCTTGTTAGCCCAATAGGACATTTTATCGAAAATCCTATTACAGAGTGGATGGCAGGACTCACAACAGAAAGTGGTATTCAAATTTTTACACAAAGCTTCAACTGGGGTGACCCGGCAGTTCAAAACGAACTTTTGCCAATGGCTCTTTCAGCCATGGGATTGCCAAGCTTTTTGTCTGGCATCATTGTAGATCTCGGCATTTTTTCAAGTATGCTCGAGGGAGTTGGCGAAGTTGCGTTGATTGACGTGTTGCCTGCGGGCATTACGGCAATTGCAATGACGGTGATTGCATTTGTGATTTTGCTCATTGTGCTTGCAATTCTTGTGTATGTTATCAAAAGATTGCTTACAAACCTTACAGAATTTAGCCTGTTTGGAGGCATCAACAAAATCCTTGGTTTTATCTTTGGTCTGGTGCAAGCATATCTTGTGGTATCTGTTATACTTGCGGTTGTATCTTACATCCCTGCACCTGGCATTTTGGAAACAATCCAGGCACAAATCGAAGCATCTTACGTTGTAAAACTTTTGGCAGAAAACAACTGGATAGGAAACTGGTTGATAACAACAATTTTGCCATAACCCAACAAAAACAAAACAAGGGCACGGAATATTTTCCGTGCTTTTTTGTTGCTCTTTTGCCATACACAGGCTGTTTTTGCCCCAAAATCCCCTGTTTTTGCATGTTTTTGCCCATATTTTGCTTGTTTTTAAAAGGCAACCCTGCCCAAAAAAGCATCTGTTCCACGTGAAACACTTTGCCAGAGTTTTTTGCAAACAAAACCTTTTGCTTTAAACAAAATTTGATTTTGTTTTGATTGTTCCACGTGAAACAAAAGATTGTGTATTTGGTTTTGCAATTTGTTCCACGTGAAACACCGTTTCAATTTTGTAGGTTAAATCTTTTGACCAAGCAAAATGTTCCACGTGAAACAGCAAAAAATTGTAAGGACTTTTCACGTGAAACAAAAACGGACAAAAGCAACAACGCCAAAACAAAATGAGCATTTTGACAAACAGACAGACAAAATATAGGAAATATCCTGTCCAAAACGGTCAAAATGGAATAAAATCAGGCAAAACCCACAAAAAACACTCAAAAAGCATGAAAAAAATCTTTATTTTAAGGCAAAACTTGCTCAAAACGTTAAAAAAATTTGGGTGATTTTGCAAAAATTCAATTTTAAAAATCGCTCTCGTCGCAGAATTTGGGGCAAAATAAAAACAATATCAAACCAGACGTATAAAACAAGGTTTTTTTGTCAACAATGGGTGCATAGGAGAAAATTATGCTTAGTGTTGACGTAAATGACAAAAATTGCATACAAAAGTTGGGGTGCGCATTAAAAACCCTTTTGCAAAACAAAAAACTGGTGGTTTTGTGCATTGGCAGTGAAAAAGTTGTTGGCGACAGTCTTGGCCCTGCAATTGGCACAAAACTGATAGAAGGTCTGGAAAGTGACGTTATCGTATATGGGGCTTTGCAAAGCAACGTAAATGCAAAAAATCTGCTTTTGGTAAAAGATATGATAAAAACCCTTCATCCGGACAGAACTTTGCTGTGTATAGATGCCGCTTTGGGCGTGACGAGCGAGGTTGGCACCATTCAACTGTATGCTCACGGGCTTTATCCGGGCTCTGCAACCAACAAAAATCTGCCTTGTGTGGGTGACGTTTCGGTTGTTGGTGTTGTAAATCAAAAAATGTGCGCTTTCGAGCTTTCTATGCTTTATACGGCAAAATTCAATCTTGTAAATGATATGGCGCAAGCAATTTGCGAAAGCATTTTATACTGCGTCAATCAAAAATGAACAAAATGCAAAATATGTCACTTTTGTTATATTGCCTTTCACTCTGACTAAAACGTTGCCTTTTATCTGCATTTTCAATTTGTTATTTTTGCTTTTTCTTCCTTTTGCCTCTCCTTATATATAAAGGCCGTCAGTTTTGGCAAAAGGTTTTTGTCTGGCAAATGCAACAAATATCAAACCGTCCTTTTGGGCGGTTGTTTTTTTGTCTTGTTTTTGTTGGCAAATCAAACTAATTATCTCATTGACACAATATGCCCTTTATGCTACAATAATCTCTAACTAATTAGACTATAATAATAAGGTATAATTAAATATATAATAAGGAGAAAAACGTTGAAAAACTCTACAAGTAAAAAGATTTTGACAATAATCGCTGTGCTTGGCATGTTCTTTTTGGGCGTGTGGTTGTTTTCGGCAATGTTTCCTGCGCAGGATACAACGCCAAAATACAATCAGTTTTTGCAACAGGTAGAGGACGGTCAGGTTGCCGAAATTTATATCCAGGGCAACTATACAATGAAAGTCACTTTGTCTGACGGCACAGAATATACAATCAACATCCCTAGCAGAACTCAGGCGACAGTTGATATTCAAAATGCAATTGCAAACAGTGGCGTTGCAGATTACAACCCTGTGCTTGATTTTGACAAACCAGATCAGGGCAGTATTTTGGACTATATCTTCCCACTGACAATGATCATTGTCACTGTTATTCTGGTGGTTTTCCTTTTGAAAAAAATCGGTCAGCAAAACAACCAGAACATCAACTTTGGCAAAAGCAAAGCCCGTGTCAACGAAAACGTAAAAGTGCGTTTTAGTGACATTGCCGGCGCAGAAGAAGAAAAAGAAGAACTCAAAGAAATTATCGACTTTTTGAAAGCACCACAAAAATTTAACGAGTTGGGTGCACGCATCCCTCGTGGCGTGTTGCTTGTCGGCCCTCCGGGAACGGGCAAAACTTTGTTTGCAAAAGCAGTTGCAGGCGAAGCCGGCGTGCCTTTCTTTTCTATCAGCGGTAGTGACTTTGTAGAAATGTTTGTTGGTGTTGGTGCAAGCCGTGTTCGTGACCTGTTTGATCAGGCAAAACGCAACATGCCATGCATCGTGTTTATCGACGAAATCGACGCTGTTGGTCGTCAGCGTGGCGCAGGTCTTGGTGGCGGTCACGACGAAAGAGAGCAGACTCTCAACCAGTTGCTCGTGCAGATGGACGGTTTTGAGACAAACAACGGCATCATCATCATGGCGGCAACAAACCGTGCCGACATACTTGACCCTGCACTTTTGCGTCCAGGCCGTTTTGACAGACAAATTTATGTAAACCGCCCTGACGTACGTGGTCGTGAGGCTATCCTTAAAGTTCACGCACGCAACAAACCAATGGCGCACGACGTAGACTTTAAAACAGTTGCACGCATCACAAGTGGCTTTAGCGGTGCCGATCTCGAAAATTTGCTCAACGAAGCGGCAATCCTCACTGTGCGTGACGGCAGAAAACTCATCAGCATGAAGGATATTGCAGAAGGCATCAACAAAGTCATCATGGGCCCACAAAAGAAAAGCCGTCTGGTGACAGAACATGACAAACGCATCACTGCTTATCACGAGGCAGGTCACGCAATTTTGGCATGCAAACTCAAATATTGCGACCCTGTTCAAGAGGTTACAATCATCCCACGTGGCATGGCTGGTGGCTACACAATGACAAGACCAGACAACGACGACAACTATGAGTCTAAACAACAACTGCTTGACCAGATTGTTATGACGCTTGGTGGCCGTGTTGCCGAAGAACTCGTCATCAAAAACATCACGGGTGGCGCAAGCAGTGATATCCGCAAGGTTACACAAATTGCACACGCAATGGTTGCAGAGCTTGGCATGTCTGACGAAATTGGTCCTATCTTTTATGTCAGTGACCACGAAGTTTACGTTGGCAAAAACTATGCAAGCCAAAACAGTTTTAGCGAACATATGGCAAGCAAAATCGACCAGGAAGCAAACAAAATCATCCGTGAATGTCACGAAC
>JAFTHO010000123.1 GCA_017457385.1 Clostridia bacterium
GTTATGAAAAGAAAGGTTACAATTTGTGGTGTAGATACAGGCACGTTGCCAAAACTCACTCACGAGCAGGCAACAGATCTTATGTTGCAGATAAAAAATGGCGACGACAATGCCAGACGAAAGTTTGTTTTGTGCAATATGAGGCTTGTTTTGAGCGTTGTGCAAAGATATGCAGGCAAAAGTGACAATATGGACGATTTGTTTCAGGTGGGGTGCGTGGGTTTGCTCAAGGCGGTTGACAACTTTGACGTTAGTTATAACCTCAGGTTTTCTACCTATGCAGTGCCAATGATTGTTGGCGAGATAAGACGTTTTTTGCGAGAGGGCAACAGTCTTCACGTCAGTCGCAGTGTGCGTGATATGGCATTTTTGGCTTTGCAGGCGAGAGAAAAGTTAGAGTGTGACAGCGACAAACAGGCAAGCATTGCAGATATTGCCAAAGAACTTGGACAACCGGTAGAAGTGATCAAAAATGCTCTTGATGCAATCAGCGAGCCGGTTTCACTTTTTGAACCGGTATACAGTGACGAGAGTGACTCTGTGCTTGTTATGGATCAGATAGATGACAAAAAAAACACGGACGAAAAGTGGCTGGAAAATATTTCGCTTTGTCAGGCAATAAAAAAACTTGGTCAGAGAGAAAAGCAAATTTTGCACAAACGTTATTTTGAGGGCAAAACTCAAATGGAAATTTCTGCCGAAGTCGGTATATCTCAGGCACAGGTTTCCCGTCTTGAAAAAAACGCTATGACGCAAATGAGAGAAATGATGACGTCGGTATAACAAGACTACAAGTCCCAAAAACAAAGGTGTTGTCATTTTGCAAAAAGGTATCACATATCCATAAAACAGTGGAGAAATTATGGATATAACCTTTGGCGAACTCAAAAGCAAAGAAGTGATAAACACCATCAACGGAAAAAGACTTGGTCGCATTTGTGATATGGTCATTTCGTGTCACACCTGCAAAGTGACGGGACTTGTCGTGCCAAACGACAGAAAGTTGTTCAAAGCGAGAGAAGACATTTTTATACCATGGCGCAACATTGTAAAAATTGGTGACGATTGCATACTTGTGCGCATATACGAATCACACGGTGGCTTTTTGCCGGACTGCGACGACTGCCCACCCGACGAACATTAAAAAAGACTGCAAGTTTTTTGCAGTCTTTTTTTTGTTTTAGCTATTGACAATCTTAAAAAGTGATGATATATTTGTGATATCAAAATGATATCATTTTTGCGATATCAAAGGGGGACAATATGGAAAGAAAAGAATATCAGGAAAAAATTCTTAAACCTGCAAACGGTTTCGTTGGTTTGTTTGCTCTAATATTTGGTACTCTTGTAGGCGTTGGCATTTTGGTTTTTGGTGCAATCACAATGGAAAACGGTGGTAGCATTGCACTTGGCATAGTTTGCCTTGCAGGTGGCATTATAGTTATGACTGCAAGTTTAATTTGTATGTGTGGTCTTAAAGTGGTTGGTCCAAACGAGGCACTTGTGCTTGTGTTGTTTGGTAAATATTATGGAACAATCAAAAGTGAAGGTTTCTTTTTTACAAACCCGTTTGCAACTTCTGCATATGCAAAAGCACCTGCTGATCCAATAATAGCAGAACCAGCTTCTGGAAAAAATTTGTTTGGTGCAACGGCAACAATGCCAAAACGCAAAGTTTCGCTCAAAGCGATCACACTTACAAATGGCATTCAAAAGGTAAACGACCTCGATGGCAATCCTATTGAAATTGGCGTTGTTGTTATCTGGAAGGTAATCAACACGGCAAAAGCAGTTTTCAACGTAGACGACTATTTCAACTTTATTTCAACACAGGCCGATTCATCAATCCGTCAGGTTGCAAGACTTTATCCTTATGACGTAAGTGAAGAGGGTGACGAAAAATCATTGCGTGGCAGCAGTGTGGAAATTGCCGAAAACCTCAAAAAAGAATTGCAGGAAAGGGTAGAAATTGCCGGTATCGAAATTATCGAGGCACGCATTGCTCACTTGGCTTATGCTCCGGAGATTGCAGCTGCAATGTTGCAGCGTCAACAGGCCAGAGCAATCATCACTGCAAGACAAATGATTGTAGAGGGCGCAGTTGGCATGGTAGAAATGGCTTTGGAAAAACTTGCAGAGGGTGGCGTTGTTGAACTTGACGAAGAACGCAAAGCCCAAATGGTCAGCAATTTGTTGGTAGTTCTTTGTGGCAACAAAGATGCTCAACCTATCGTAAACAGTGGCACAATTTATTAATATAAAGTTAAAACGGTAAGGGAAAACACATGAAAGACGACAAAAAACAAATGATACTTCGTTTGTCAAAAACTTTATACGACGATATTGCAAAATGGGCAGAAGATGATTTTCGCTCAATCAATGGGCAAATAGAATATCTGCTTACCCAAGCCGTAAACAAACGCAAAAAAAACAATAAAAACGACGATTAAAACCAAACTAAAAAGACCGACAAATTTGTCGGTCTTTTTTTGTTTTTAATGACTCTTGATATTTTGTTTAATTGTGTTATAATAAAAAAAGATTAAAACAAGGTGGTTTTTTATATGAAAGATTGTCCAAAATGCAACAAACAAATCCCAGATGAAGCAATGTTTTGTGCATATTGTGGTTGCAATATAGAGCAAGAAGAAAAGTCAAAAGCAAAATTCTGCATAAAATGTGGCACTCCGTTTCAGGATGGCATGGCGTTTTGCATAAAGTGTGGCAATAAACTTGTTGAAGACAAGCAAGACGACCCTTGGGCAGAAATTGATGCACCAAAACAAAACGACCCTTGGGCAGATTTTGCAGACTACAAACAGCCAGAACCGCAAATTGTCGAAAAAGAGGTTGTGGTAGAAAAAGTGGTGGAAAA
>JAFTHO010000124.1 GCA_017457385.1 Clostridia bacterium
ACAATTTCTTCTTCCGGCTGTTCTTCTTCAACCGGTGCCTGTTCGTTTGCAGGCTCATCCACAACTGGTGGTTGTGTCTCTTCAATTTTTTCTTCAACAGGTGCTTGTTCCTGCTGTTGTGGTTGTTCTTCCACAATTTCTTGTTCAACTGGTTGATCTTCAACCAATTGTTCTTGGACAGGTTGTTGTTCTTCAACTTGTTCAACTGGTTGTTCTTCGGCAACTTCGTCAGCAACAGGCTGTTCCTCAACAACAGGCTCTGTCACAGCTGATGCAACCTCTTGCTCAACGTTTTCAACTGGTTGTTCGGCAACTTGTTCTTCAACAGGTTGTTCAACAGGTTGTTCAACAGGTTGTTGTTCTTCAACCTGTTCTGCCGGTTGTTGTTCAACAACTTCAACAGGGGCATCCTGCTTTGGTGCTTTTTTTGCTTTTGCAGTGCTGTTTGGGTCGTTGTAGCCAAAAGACAAAACTTCGTCCACAAATTTTGCACTGTCGCCGTCAAGGTTGTCGCACGCAAAAATTTTGATGCCGTTGCGTTTGAGTCTTGAAAACAGATATACCTGATGAGCAGGGTTTGCAACGATTGCAACACCGTCGATAGATTTGTTTGTGGCAATCAGTTCGCACAAATCCACAAGAATGCGGATGTCAAACACTTTTGTACTGCCACGTCTTGTAGGATAAACAGGAGGCACGGTTTCAAAACCCCTGGCAACTGCATCACAAATAATTTCTCTGTGTCTGCGATCGGTTACGCCGTAGATTTTTGCATATACGACTTCGCCGTCTTTTTCCAACTGAGTGATAATGTTGTCTACGTGTTTTTTGTTGAGCGGCATATTGTCGATATCAACAAACAACGCAATTCGTTTTTGATTGACCATAAAAATCCTCCAAAAATATCTTATCTAATATAATAAAACTTTTGTTATTTTTTGTCTATACCAAAACTATGTTTTATATGGCAAAAATCAAAAAAATAGCAACTTTTTATTATATTTTGTTAAAAACACAACAATTTTAAAAATTTTCGCGCTGATAATAAAACAGATATTGCTGTACGTAACCGGCATCATCGCCAAACAGGTCAACAAAAAACTTTGCAATTTCTTCGCGGTTTTTAAGCCCCGTTTCAAAATAAGCATGATATACCTTTTCTGTCCAGGTATCCACCGGGAAAGAATTTGTCTTTCTAAGGCCAAAAAGCAAAATGCAGTCTGCCACCTTTGGACCAACACCTTTTAGTGACAGGAGTGCCTTGCGTGCATCGTTTCTGCTCATATGCGCAAGTGAGGCAAGGTCAAAACCGTTTGCAAGTTTTTGTGCCGTGGCCACAAGATAGCCGGCACGATAGCCTGCACCAACGTCCTTGAAAAACTTTTCGTCCACAGACGCCATCTGCTCTATTGTAGGAAAAGCATGCCAGTCACCCATATCGTCGCCAATGGCATTGCATATGCGCTCGATGATGAGCTGAATTCGTTTGATGTTGTTGTTTGCAGAGATGATAAAAGAAAAAATCATTTCTGCAAGGTTTTGGTTGAGTATGCGTATACCCTGCCCGTGAGCGTATGCCTTGTCAAAAAAATCATATTTTGCATATTTGTCACGATAGACGGCATAGTCTTTTTGCAAATCAAAAAAGTGAGCAAAATAGTCCACGTCTTTTGTTGCAATTTCCACCCTGTCGTCATACTCGAAAATATCTGCTTTTTTGTCCAGAGAAAACACCGTATAGTGTCCATCCTGGTTTTTTGTAAACCTGAAAATCTGTCCACACTCCAAAATATCTTTGGCCCTGAAGTTTTGCACCTGTGTGAGCACGATTTTGTCCGCAAGTTTTTGTATTTGCATTTTAACCCCAAAAAACAAAATGCGAGGGCCAAAAACCCTCGCAATTATTTGTACTTTAATTCGTGTACTAATTAGTTAGGATAAACACTAACTTGTTTTTGTGTTTTGCCTTTATGTTCAAACTTAACGACACCATCGATCAAAGCAAAAAGTGTGTAGTCACTGCCTACGCCAACGTTGTTGCCAGGATGGATTTTTGTACCGTTTTGTTTAACCAAAATGTTGCCAGCAAGAACAAATTGACCGTCAGCACGTTTTGCGCCAAGTCTCTTGCTTTCACTGTCACGGCCGTTTTTAGAACTACCTACACCCTTTTTGTGGGCAAACAGTTGAATGTTAATAAACATTTAGATTACCTCCAAATTGATAAAATCCGAAAAGCCTTCGTAAAGATCACTAATGCCACAAAGCATTGTGTCGAGTATAACGGATGCGTCATGCATCTTTTGCTCGCTGATGTCTTTTGGAAGACTGAAAGTTAACTTGCCTTCGTCATCGTTGCGATCAAAATCTATTTTGATTTTTGCAACTGTGAGCAAACCCAAAAGAGCTGTCTGCACGATACTGCTTAGTGCCGCACATACGATATCCTCTCCATGTTCGCCATAGCCTGTGTGCCCAGAGCACTCAACCTTGACGATGCGGTTTGCATTTTTTGTAATTATGATATCAGTCATAATGATTAGCCAACAGAAATTTCTGTAACTTTGATTGATGTAAATGGTTGTCTGTGGCCTTGTTTTTTGCGGATGTTCTTTTTAGCTTTGTATTTGAACACAACAATTTTTGCGCCTTTGCCGTGTGAAAGAACTTCTGCTTTTACAGATGCGCTTTTAGCAGCTTCGCCAGCCAAAACTTTTTCGCCATCTACAACCATAATGCAGTCCAAATCCAATGTTGAACCAACTTCGGCTTTGTTGTACTCGATTGAAAGGATTTGATCTTTTTCAACTTTGTATTGTTTGCCGCCGTTTACTACGATTGCGTACATTTTTTTACCTCCTCTTACCAGTCTCGCTATCAAGGTGGTCAGATGACACTTTGTTTTACCTCTACTATGCGGCTCGTATGCTAATTTATCACAAATTTCAAGATGTGTCAAACAAAAAACAACCACTTTAAACATAATTTTTGACACAGGTATTTTTGCACTTTTTTTGGGGATAATTGACAAAAAACAAAAGGAGTTTTAACCATGTCACAAACACAAAACAACGATAAAAAAGAACAAAAAACAACCACTTTAAACGACCAGAGCAAAAAAGTGCTTGGTGGCATTTTGCAAAATGCCGAGATGGCAAGACACAGCACCTGCGTTGTAGTCAAATATGCAAAAGACAGCAAGTTTGCAGACACACTGAACAGCCAGATTGACAAATATGACCAGTATATACAAAAAGCAAAAGACCTTGCAAAAAAACACGGCATCGAGCCACAGCAACCGTCTGGCATAAGCAAATTTTTTGTAGAAAAAAGCATAAAAATGCGTTTTGCCTTTGGCACGTGTGACAGCAAAATTGCCGAGATGATGATAAAAGGCACTGCAATGGGCATAATTGACCTTGGCAAACTTTTGAGCCACGCAAAACTGACCTGCGAAGACTGCACCTGCCTGGCCAAAGACCTGATGACGCTTGAAGAAGACAAAATAAACGTGCTGAAATATTATCTGTAAAAATTTTAAAACACAGGTATAAAAAACAATCCCTTGTCAACAATCAATGCAGGCAATAAGCATTGCATATCATAGTCCCCCAAAAAACAAAAAGGCACGACCCAAAAGTCGTGTCCTTTTTGTTTTTTATATCAAAATATTGTTTTTAAAAAATATCGCTACAATCCCACCTTTACGTCATACTTGCCCGTTATTACAGTTGGCACGGTTGAATTATTTTCAAAAACTTTCAAATCCTTCCAGCAATCATAAAAAACAGATTTGTCAATTTTTTGTATTGACGGCAATTCAAGTTTTTCAAGATTGCCACAACTCCTAAACGCACGTGCATCAATTTCTTTTACAAGAGGGATATCAACTTGTTTGAGACTGTGACAATTCTCAAATGCATATGCAGGCAATTTGCAAAGCTGTGGCATAGAAATCTTTTTGAGTCGAACACATCCCATAAATGCTTTTTCGCCCACCTGCTTGGCATTTTGCAAATCTGTTTCTTCCAGACTTTCACAATTGCGAAAAGCACCGTCTTCTATTGCCGTGACGTTTTCTAAAGATATACTCTTTAGGCTCAAACAATTCCAGAAAGCATCTTTTGCAATTTTGGTCACAGTTGGTGGCAAAACCACTTTTTCAAGTCGAGAACACCCCAAAAAACAGCCGTCACTGATTTCGGTGATTTTTGTTTTGGACAAATCGACTTCTTTCAAATTTCTGCAATATTCAAAGTGCTGTGGGTCAAGCCTGCACGTTTTTTCGGACAAAGCAATTGTGGTGATTTTAAGCCTTGGTTGAGATTTTTTTTCAACTGAAACTTTTTTGCTTATACCCTTTGGCAACAAGTCCTGCAAATCAAGTGGTTTTGGACAATAAGGCACAGGTCCAGCAGGTTTTGGCACAACCACTCGCTTTTTCTTTTCAACAGCAACTTCTATCCCCATCAACGCCATACCTTTTGGAGAATTTTTGTCGTGTATGTGTTTTGCAACTGATTTTCGTGTTGCCCACTCTTCATATTCGTTTGGCACAGACATAATTCGGTCATCAGACAAAGTAATATATGGCAAAGAAAAACACTCATAAAAAGCAGAACCATACACACAGTTGACGCCGTGAGGAACAATCAATTCCTGCAGATTGCAACAACCAAAAAACGCTTGTTTTGGAATTGTTTTTATACCTGTTTTTGACAAATCCACCCTTTCAAGATTTTCGCAATCCTTGAAAGAGCCTGACTCTATCCATTTGACAGAAGACGGAAAAACAACTTCTTTAACAACGTTGCGTGGTTTGCCACTAAAAAAATCATCTCCCCAAAAATTAGTTACGCCATCTGGAATAACCAGTTTTTCACAATACGGATCACCGCCAACCAGACTCACAGATTTGTACCCATCTGCCTTTGCAACCCAACCTTGCTGTGACAATGTTTCTGAAAGTTTTTGTTCTTGGGTTTTTACCGGTGCACGAGGTTTTGGCTCTTCCTTTTCTACGTGACCTAGTTCTTCCGGTGTAAAATGTATTTTTTCTTTATCTTTTTTTACCTTTGGTTTTTTTGGTTCTATAACGTCAAAATAACCTGAGTTTTTCCATACTATTTTGCTTTGTGGTGGTTGTATTTCTGACAGATCAGGTGGTGTCCATTTATAATCTGACTCTTTGACAAAATATTTGCCAGTTTCTGCCATATACATAGCCTCCCACTGGGCAACCCTGCCAGACAAGAGGTCGTCTGTTGTATAATTGCTCAAAGACTTTTTAAGGCTTGCAATTCTTTCCTGCTTTAACTCCTCGGCAGTTTTTTGAGCATTTGCTTTCGGCTTGTATTCGCTGTTTTGCGCATCGCGACAGTTTGAATCAGCAACATCGTTTTTGTTTGCAAAACTCACGTCTGCTCCACCAACGGCACCATCTGGCACAACAACCTTTGCCGATGAGCTGGCGTCACGCCACCACTTGTAATAACTGCTTGCCTGCGATGCACTGATTTGAGAAAAAGTGCAATCTACTCCTCTTTTTGTTACAGTATGTTCATCTCTTGTTTTGATGATTCCCTTGTTTATATTGAGTTCTACGTTTTTTAATGACTTTAAAGAATATCTTGTAAGATAAGTGTCAACCTCATAATCGTACAACTCATACATTATCAGACAGGCAATAACGTCTCCATTTTCCGGCACAACAACACTGATTGTTTTTGAAAGTGTTGTTAGTTTTTCACTTTTGCGTTTTACCTGACTGCCCAAAGTTGCCCGCACAGTGACAGTGTATGCACCAGGTTTGAGAGACAGCAAAATTCTGCCCTGCATTGTTTTGTCAGATCCCACACCACCCCAAGACCTATACGGCTCACGCTCACTATTTATAACAAAACTTTTTTCCTGCCCGTTTTGATCTGTATATTTAATATGCAAATCTTCAAGCCAGGCATTTGGCACAGCAAAGGTAGCACCCTTGCTCCAGAAAGGACGCAAATCATGCCACTCTTCTTTGTCTAAATCGAACCATTTTGTAAGTGGCAAAAAATAAAAGTTTATTTTTTTGTCTGGTCTGCAACAATCTTGCCATGCTGATACGTTGCTTATATAAGAGGTGTAATCCATTTGTGTTCTCCAAAATCAAATTTTTCACTTTCATTTTACTTGGTGCAAAACGCCGTGTCAATATACAACAAAAAAAGAGTGGCAAAACCACTCTTTTTTACGTTTTATGTTTAAAAGGTGCAACGCCTTTTAGTCTTTCATGAGTTTGACCATAACGGCTTTTTGTGCGTGAAGTCTGTTTTCTGCCTCTTCAAAAATTTCGTCAGCATGAGCCTCAAACACTTTTGTTGTGATTTCTTCTTCACGATGGGCAGGCAGACAGTGTTGCACCATTGCGTCTGGTTTTGCAACTGCCATAACCTCGTCGTTGACCTGATAGCCTGCAAAGGCCGCTTCGCGTTTTGCTTTTTCGTCTTCTTGTCCCATAGAAGCCCAAACGTCTGTGATGACAACGTCTGCATCTTTTGCAGCCTCGAGCACGTCTGTTGTCATAACGAATTTGTCGCCGTATTGTTTTGCAAACTCCAACACGCCTGCATCTGGCTCGTATCCTTTTGGACAAGCAATTGCAAAAGACATGCCCACTTTGAGGCAACCTACGATAAGGCTGTTTGCCATGTTGTTGCCATCACCAATAAAGCATGCTTTGAGGCCGTGGAAAGTGCCTTTATACTCACGGATTGTCATGAGGTCTGCCAAAATCTGACATGGATGGCAATAATCTGTAAGACCATTGATAACAGGAATGCTGCCATACGTTGCAAGATCTTCTACCTCTTTTTGTTCAAACGTGCGGATCATGATGCCATCGAGATATCTTGACAAAACCCTTGCAGTATCCTGCACAGGCTCGCCACGACCAATCTGAAGGTCACGGTTGCTCAAAAACAATGCCTGACCGCCAAGCTGATACATACCTGTCTCGAAAGAAACACGTGTGCGTGTTGAAGATTTTTGAAAAATCATACCCAACGTTTTGCCTTTGAGGTGTTCGTGAGCAATGCCGTGTTTGCGTTCGTATTTGAGTTGGTCTGCAAGATTTAAAATTTCCAGAATTTCTTTTTCTGACAAATCGCCAAGTTTGAGCAAATGTTTCATAACAATCTCCTTTTTATTCGTCCAAAATTTGTTTGAGTGTATCAATTGCTTTTGCAAGCAAATCTTTGTCTATGTTGAGTGGTGGCAAAAGCCTTACTCTGTCTTTGGCAGTAAGCATAATCACACCCTTTTCGATGCCTTTTGCAACAACTTCGCCGGCGGTGATATCTTTTACCTTTATGCCAACCATAAGACCAAGACCAGTGACTTCCTCTACGTGCTTGCAGTCTTTTATACTTTCACGAATAAAGTCGCCTTTTGCCCTCACGTCTGCCAGAAAGTTTTCGTCAGCCACTTTGTCAAGCACCACGTTGACACCCGCACAAACGATTGGATTGCCACCAAAAGTAGTGCCGTGATGAGAGTATCCCATGACGTCTTTTGTTTTGTCGTTGACAAGCACTGCACCCACAGGCAAGCCACCGCCAAGACCTTTTGCAAGTGTTGTGATATCAGGCAACACGTCAAACACCTGTGACGTGAGCAGTCTGCCCGTGCGACCAATGCCACTTTGCACTTCGTCTGCAATGACGAGAATATCTTTGTCTTTGCACAAATCAAAAATGTCTTTGATAAACTTTTGGTCAAGTGATTTTACGCCACCTTCGCCCTGCACAAACTCGAACATAACGGCACATACGTCGTCTGTGAGCATATCTGCAAGCATTTTGCCGTCGTTTGCCTTGCAGTATTTAAACCCTTGTGCAAACGGAAAAAAGAAGTTGTGAAAAACGTCCTGACCAGTTGCCGTGAGAGTTGTCATTGTGCGACCATGGAAAGAGTCTGTAAGTGTGATGATTGTACTGCGACCCTGCCCATATTTGTCAAAAGAATATTTGCGGGCAATTTTGATTGCACATTCGTTTGCCTCCGCACCAGAGTTGCAAAAGAAAACTTTGCTGTAATCCGTTTTGTCCACAAGTTTTTTTGCCGCATCTACCTGTGGCAAAGTGTAATAAAGGTTTGAAGTGTGGTTGAGTGTTTTTGCCTGATTGCAAACTGCATCGCACCAGTCGTCGTTGCAAAAACCAAGTGAGTTTACACCGATGCCACTTGTGAGGTCGATATATTCTTTGCCATCCTGATCTGCAACCAAACAACCTTTGCCCTTTGTGAGAGCAAGATTAAACCTTTTGTAAGTGTTGATAATATAATTTTTGTCTTGATTGAAAATATCCATAATTATTCTTGCACAAACATTGTGCCTGCGCCCTCGTTTGAAAGCATTTCGATGAGTATTGAGTGTGGGATGCGTCCGTCAATGATAGTGGCTTGTTTTACACCACGTCTTACTGCCTCTACACATCCGTCAATTTTTGGTATCATGCCACCCGAAATGATACCTTGTTTTTTCATATAAGGCACGTCGCTGACAAAAACCTTTGGTATGAGTGTTGACGGGTCGTCTTTGTCTTTAAGCAAACCAACTATATCCGTCATCATAATGAGGTTTTCTGCCTTGAGTTCTGCCGCAATCATTGCTGCGGCTGTGTCTGCATTTATGTTGTATACGTTGCCCTCTTTGTCTGTTGCAATTGTTGCAACCACAGGGATATACCCCTCTTTCAGACAATCGGTAATTGCTTTTGAGTTTACACTTTCTATCTCGCCAACGTAGCCATAGTCAACGCCCTCTTCCTGCTTTTTGCTGACGCACAACATATTGCCGTCTGTGCCACAAAGACCAATTGCATTGCCACCAATGCCGTTGATGTATCCAACAAGACCTTTGTTGACTTTGCCTGCCAAAACCATACGCACAACTTCGGCAGTTTCTTTGTCGGTATATCTCAAGCCGTTGATAAACTTTGACTCGATATCCATTTTTTTGAGCATTTCGTTTATCTCTGGTCCGCCACCATGCACAAGCACGACTTTGATGCCGACAAGATTGAGCAAAACGATGTCGCTCATGACGGCCTCTTTAAGTTCGTTGTTGATCATGGCATTGCCACCATATTTGACAACTATTGTTTTGTCAAAATATTTTTTGATATATGGCAAGGCATCTACAAGGACCTTTGCTTTTTGAGAAATATCCATAACCCACCTCAAGTGCGATAATCTGCATTTATTTTTACGTAGTCATAAGTGAGGTCGCAACCCCATGCAGTGGCATCAAAATCACCGCTGTGCATATCCACCACGATAGTAAACTCGTCGTTGTCAAGCACGTTTGTTGCAACGTCTTCGTCAAAGTCTACGCCTGCGCCCTTTTTGCAAACTGTGACTTTGCCTTTGGATGACGTGATGTCAACGTCTATTTTGCTGACGTCAAACTCGCCCTGTGCATAACCGATTGCACACAAAATGCGTCCCCAGTTTGCGTCTGATGCAAACACGGCAGATTTGAGCAAAGAAGAAGTGATTACGCTTTTTGCAATGTTGCGTGCAAGTTGTTTGCTCTCTGCATTTTTTACAACACACTCCATAAGTTTTGTTGCGCCCTCGCCGTCTTTTGCAATGGCCTTTGAAACTTTTGTCAAAACCTGATTGAGTGCATTTTTGAATATATTGTAACTTTCATCTTCACAAACAATCTGGTCATTGCCGGCAAGTCCGTTTGCCATAACAGTGAGCATATCGTTTGTAGAAGTGTCGCCGTCTATGCTGACCATATTGAGAGTATCAACAACAACCTCTTTGAGTGCTTTGTCAAGCATTGCAGGGCTGACGTTTGCATCGGTAGTGACAAAACAAAGCAAAGTTGCCATATTTGGATGTATCATGCCACTGCCCTTTGCGATTGAGCCGATTGTGACCTGTTTGCCACCAAGCTCAAAAGACAAAGCAAACTCTTTTTTGACAGTATCTGTAGTCATGATTGCAGTTGCCGCATCGTCACTGCCGTTATAGTTGAGTTCGTTTGCAAGTTGTGCCATGCCATCTGCAATTGGTTCGATTGGCAAAACCTGACCGATAACACCTGTTGATGCCACGATAACGTCGCTTGCAGGTATGCCAGTTTGTTTTGACACAAGATCTGCCATCATGTTGGCTTTTTGCACGCCGTCTGCATTGCAGGTGTTTGCATTGCCACTGTTGCACACAACTGCCTGCGCCATGCCGTTTTTGAGATGTTCTCTGGTTACGGTGATTGGTGCGCCGTACACCTTGTTTGTTGTATACACCGCCGCTGCAGAACAAAGATTGTCTGACATGATGAGTGCAAGATCTTTTTTAGTTTTGTTTTTTCTTATACCGCAGTGTATACCGCTTGCCTTAAAACCTTTTGGGGCGCATACACCACCGTTTTTCCATACAAAATCCATATTTCTCCTAAAATGCAGGTGGCATAAAGTCAAGACCAGTTTTTTCGTCAAGACCATACATGATGTTCATGTTTTGAATTGCCTGTCCTGCTGCTCCCTTGACCATATTGTCTATTGCAGACACAACGATAAGTCTGTTTGTGCGCTGGTCAAGATGCAATGATATATCACAATAGTTGCTGAGTTTTACGTTTTTGAGAGTTGCAATGCTACCCTTTGGCAAAACCCTTACAAATTTTTCGTTTTTATAAAAATTTTGATAAAGCCCGTATATCTCGTCAAGGCTGTATTGTTTGTCAAGCGATACGTAGCACGTTGAAACTATACCGCGGTTGAGTGGCAACAAATGTGGAGTAAACAACACTTTTATCTCTTTGCCTGACAACCACTCAAGCGTCTGCTCAATCTCCGGCGTGTGACGATGGCTTGCAATTTTGTATGGCGCAAAAGCCTCGTTGCAATCAGGAAAGTGTGTGTTTTGCGCCAATGCTCTGCCCGCACCCGTTGCGCCTGATTTGCTGTCAATCACAATGCCGTTGTCAACAAACATATTGTTTTTAACCACAGGTGCAAGACCAAGTGCAATGCTTGTAGGATAGCAACCAGGGTTGCCTATTATCGGCTGACCTTTATATTCGTCACGCATAAGCTCGGGTATGATATAAACGCTTTGTTTGTGCAGGGATGGATGCTTGTAATCAAGACCATACCATTGTTTGTAATCCTGTGGATCACTCAGACGAAAATCCGCACCGATGTCAATGAGTTTTTTGCCTTGTGCAACACACTTTGAGGCAATCTGCTCGCTGAGACCGTGTGGCAAAGATGCAAACACAAGGTCACTTTTTTGCAAAAGGTCGTCTTCGTTTGTGAGTGTCATATCGCACGCACCAAGCAGGTTTGGTTAAACCTGAGAAAGCACCTGTCCCTCAAAACTTTTTGAACTGACTGCAGATATCTCCACGTTTGGATGATTTACCAGCAATCTCACAAGTTCGGCACCGGCATAACCTGTTGCACCAATGACGCCCACCTTTATTTTGTCCATATCAATACTCCGTCAAAATTTTTTGTATAACTGCAATTTGTTTTTCTACCTGTTCGGGCGCAGGGCCACCAGCCACTTTGCGTCCGCTCAAACAGTTAATTAAGTTTACTGCATTGTAAACGTCATCGTCAAACAAATCACAAACTTTTTTATATTCTTTTATATCAAGTTCTTCCAAAACAGTGCCCATTTGTATACACTTTGCAACCAGAGTGCCAGTGATTTTGTATGCATCACGAAACGGCATACCCTTTTTTACAAGCCAGTCGGCACAGTCCGTTGCGTTGATAAAACCTTTTTGAGCCGCTTTGTACATATTGTCTTTAAGCACCGTCATTGTATCAAGCATTGGTGCAAGTGTTGACACGCAAAGTTTTGTTGTGTCTATTGCATCAAAAATTGCCTCTTTGTCTTCCTGCATATCTTTGTTGTATGCAAGAGGAAGGTTTTTCATCATAGTGAGCAAGGTTGTGAGGTCACCTATCACACGACCACATTTGCCACGTATGAGTTCGGCAACGTCAGGATTCTTTTTTTGTGGCATTATGCTTGAGCCTGTTGCATAGGCATCGTCAAGTTCGACAAACTTGAACTCCCAGCTGCACCACAAAATGACTTCTTCTGACAGACGAGAAAGATGCACCATAAGGATTGACAAGGCAGATGCGATTTCCATACAAAAATCTCTGTCTGACACACCGTCAAGACTGTTTTGAACAATGCCGTCAAAACCAAGCAGATCTGCAGTCATTTGTCTGTCTATATCATAAGTTGTAGTTGCAAGTGCACCACAGCCAAGCGGACACAGATTCATGCGTTTTGTTGCATCTTTGATGCGATCCATATCACGCAAAATCATTTGCGTATATGCGCATATATGATGAGCAAAGGTGATTGGCTGTGCTCTTTGCAAGTGCGTATACCCCGGCATAACTGTGCTGAGATTGTCTTTGGCAACCTTTTGCATAACGTTGCAAAGGTTTTTGAGCAAAGACAAAATTTCGCCCATTTCGTCACGCAGATACAAGCGTATATCCACCGCAACCTGATCGTTTCTGCTCCTTGCGGTGTGCAGTTTTTTGCCAAGACTGCCAATGCGGTCGGTTAGCACCTGCTCGACAAACATGTGGATGTCTTCTGCAGCATAGTCAATTTCGAGAGCACCGCTTGTTATGTCGTCAGATATTTTTGCAAGTTCTTTTGTGATGACGTCTTTTTCGTCCTCTGTCAAAATGCCAACTTTTGCAAGCATTTTGCAATGAGCAATGCTACCCGCAATATCCTGTTTGTACATGCGCTGGTCAAAAGCAATTGATGAGTTGAAGTCGTTGACTTTTGAGTCAACCTCTTTGCTGAACCTGCC
>JAFTHO010000125.1 GCA_017457385.1 Clostridia bacterium
CCCTTATCAACTCTGTTTGTGGCAAAAAATCTGCTATCACAGGAAACAAACCAGGCGTCACAAGAGGAAAACAATGGGTAAGGCTGTCAAACGGTATGGAGTTGCTTGATACACCCGGCACACTCTTTCCTGACTTTAAAGATCAGCAAAAGGCTCAAAGACTTGCTTTTATCGGTAGCATAAGGGACGAAGTTGTCGATCAGGAAGAACTTGCCCGCGAACTTGCTCTTTGTATGATGAAACTTTATCCAAAAGAATTTATGCAAAAATATTCGCTCACACAGACTGACGATGCAGAAGAAATAATGAGACAAATTTGCAAAAAACGTGGTTTTTTGTTGCGTGGTGGCGATTTTGATATGGAGCGTTGCTCAAAAGGTCTTGTGGACGATTTCAGAAAGGGCAAAATTTGTCCTGTAACTTTGGAGATGCCTGATGAAAGAGCAGATTGATATGTTGCAGTATGAAAAAGAGTTTTTGTCACAAGGCAAAAAACTCATTGCAGGCATTGACGAGGCAGGCAGAGGACCTTTGGCTGGCCCTGTTGTCGTTGCATCTGTAATTATGCCGTTGGACAAGGTTATAGACGGCATAAACGACAGCAAAAAACTGTCCGAAAAAAAGAGAAATCTTCTTTTTGAACAGATAAAACAAGTTGCAATCAGTTATCATATCGAGGTGATCGACGAAAAGGTTATCGACGAGATAAACATTCTCAACGCCACAAAACAAGGCATGAAAAACTGTATTGACAAACTTGAAACCAAGCCTGACGTAGTGTTTATTGACGCTGTAAAGATAGATAGTGACGTGCATACCGTGTCTATCATCAAGGGTGACGCAAAAAGTTATTCCATTGCGGCGGCGAGCATTCTGGCAAAGGTGCATCGTGACAACCTTATGTTGAAATATCACGAGCAATATCCGATATACAACTTTGCAAAACACAAAGGCTATGGCACAAAAATGCATATTGATGCCATAAAACAATATGGCATTTGTCCTATACATCGCAGGACGTTTGTAAAAAACTTTTATGAACAAAAAGATTAAGGGTGCAGTTGGCGAAGATATTGCCGTAAATTATCTGTTAAAAAACAAATATAAAATAGTGGCACGAAATTACAGTTGTCCTTTGGGTGAGGTTGATATTGTTGCTCTTGACAAAAAAACGCTTGTTTTTACGGAAGTAAAATTGCGCACAAGCGAGGTTTTTGGTTTGCCGAGAGAGGCTGTCAACAAGCAAAAACAAAGACATATTGCAAAAACTGCACAATATTTTATGCACGAACATCAGGTTTTTTCGCTGGAAACACGTTTTGACGTGATAGAGGTTCTGGACGAAAAAATTACTCATATAAAAAATGCATTTGAGACAAAATTGTTGTGAAAAACGCTTGTCACAAGTTGCATAATATGGTATTATTTATCAGTGACTTCGGGCGGTCCTCTGTCATCGTACACGAACGCTTAGTATAATGGAGGTAAAGTCAAATGGATATTATTCAATCAATCAATCAAGAATACTTGAAAAACGACGTGCCAGAATTCAACGTTGGTGATACAGTTAAAGTATCAGTAAAGGTTGTAGAAGGCAACAAAGAAAGATTGCAGGCTTTTGAAGGTGTTGTAATCGCTCGCAAACACGGTGGTATCAGCGAAACTTTCAAAGTTCGTCGTGTGTCTTATGGTGTAGGTGTTGAAAGAACATTCCCAGTACACGGCCCAAGAGTAGCTAAAATCGAAGTTGTTAGACGCGGTAAAGTTAGACGTGCAAAACTCTACTACTTGCGTGAACGTACAGGTAAAGCTGCTAAGATTAAAGAATCTGTTTAAAAAAAATGAACCGAGAAATCGGTTCTTTTTTTTGTCAAAAATCACCCGCTGGCAAAACATTTTGCCAGCTTTTTTGTTTATTTGTGTAAAATGCTTGAAAAAACTCTTTAAAGCATATAAAATAATTTGATAGAGGTGAAAAATATATGTTGGCAAAAGCAAAAAGTTTTGCGCTCAACGGACTTGAAGGATATCTTGTCAACGTAGAGGTTGACTTGCATCACGGTTTGCCAGGATTTGCAATTGTAGGTCTTGGTGACACCGCCGTTAAAGAGTCTCAGGAGCGTGTTCGCTCTGCAATCAAAAACAGCTGTTTTAACTATCCTATGATAAAAGTCGTTGCAAACCTTTCTCCGGCTGATATCAAAAAAGAGGGTACTTATTTTGACTTGCCTTTGGCAATGTCAATTCTTGCGGCAAGCGAACAAATCAGTTACAAAACTTTTCAGGATTTCGTTTTGCTTGGCGAGTTGTCTCTTGATGGCTCTGTTCAGCCTGTAAACGGAATGTTGCCTTTGCTCATCTCTATGCAACAACAAGGCTTTAAAAAGGTTGTCATCCCAAAAGGAAACGAAGGTGAAGCAAAATACGTGCATGGTATAGAAATTTATACCGTGAGTTCGCTGAGAGAAGCCGTTGCATTTTTTAAAAATCAAATTTCACTTGAACCTGTTTGTCAAAAAGAGTGGCAAAAAGAAATGATGCAAGACAGCCCTTGTGATATGAAATATATCAAAGGACAGTTTGTTGCAAAGCGTGCAATGGAAATTGCCGTTGCAGGTGGTCACAACATTTTGCTCATTGGCCCACCGGGTGCAGGCAAAACAATGCTTGCAAAATCTGTCTTGTCAATTTTGCCAGAGATGTCTTTTGACGAGGCACTTGAAGTTGCAAAAATACACAGCGTTGCAGGTGTGCTTGACCGAAACGACGGCATACTCAAACGCAGGCCTTTCCGTTCGCCACACCATACCACTACGAGAATTGCTCTCACGGGTGGTGGCACACATGCAAAACCAGGCGAAATAAGCCTTGCACACAACGGCGTTTTGTTTTTGGACGAAGTGCCGGAGTATCCTCGTCAGATACTGGAAACTTTGCGTCAGCCACTTGAAGACAAGGTCATCACTGTGGCAAGAGCAAGCAAAACAGTCACTTATCCTGCAAACTTTATGCTCATTGCCAGCATGAATCCATGTCCTTGTGGAAATTATGGCAGTGGAACAAAAGAATGCAAATGTTCTGCAATGCAGATACAACGATATATGAACAGACTTTCTGGTCCGCTTATGGACAGAATTGATCTGCACGTAGAGGTTGACAGCGTTTCTTACAGTGATCTTGTCAGCGAAGACGTTGCAGAGCCATCAGACGTTGTAAAAGAGCGCATTGACAAAGCTCGTGTGATACAAAACGAAAGATATCAACAATTTGATATACACAACAACGCACAAATGACTGTTCAACTCACAAAACAACACTGCAAACTTGACAAAGATGGCGAAAGACTTATGCAAAATGCATTTGAAAAACTGCAACTTAGCGCAAGGGCAAGAGACCGTATTTTAAAAGTTGCACGAACAATTGCCGATCTTGAGGGTTGCGAAAATATTTTGTCAAAGCATGTGGCAGAAGCAATTCAGTACAGATCGCTTGACAGAAAATATAGGATTTAAAATGTATTCTTTTCAGGAAGAATTGTTGATTTTTCTCAACAGTATTGAGGGTTTGTTTTCAAACAAACAGTTAGAGCTTTTGTCGTTGTATGACGATGCAAAAGATTTGTTCGACAATTTTGCAGACACCAAACCAGATGCCTGCACAGTCATCAGCGAAAACCTTTACAACAAGATACTGCAAAAGTTAAATCACGAAGAAATAAACAAAATTGTGCATAACCTGCAAAAAGACGAAATAAAAGTTACTACTATTTTGTCTGACGATTATCCACAAAAGTTAAAGGATATACCAGATCCGCCAACAGTGCTTTATTACAAAGGCGACCTCAGTCTGGTGGAAAAAACATCAATTGCAGTTGTTGGGTCACGCAAATGCACAGGCTATGGTGCAAAGGTGGTGGACCTGTTTGTAAAACAACTTGCTCCACACGATTTTGTCATCATCAGTGGTATGGCATTTGGCATTGACGAGGCCGCACACAAAGCGGCGATAGAATATAATGCAAAGACAATAGCCGTTATGGGCAGTGGTTTTAAACATATCTATCCGTCACAACACAAAGGTCTTGCACAGATTATACAAAAAGAAGGGTTGCTCATTACAGAGTTTTGCCCAGAGGCAACGCCACAACCATATCACTTTCCTATGCGAAACCGCATAGTCAGTGGTTTGTCTGACGGCATACTCATTGTTGAGGCAGGTCAAAAAAGTGGCACTCACACAACTCTCAATCATGCACTTGATCAGGGCAAAAACGTATATATCATTCCAAACGACATATTCAGTTTTTCATCAAGTGGCTCAAACGAAATGATAAAAAGTCTGCAAGGGTCTATGGTCACTTCGCCAAAAGATATTCTTGACGACTTTGGGCTTAATCCGGACAAGCCAAAACAAAACATGCAGTTTGATTTTAACGAAACGTGCATTATTAACGTGCTCAAACAAGGGCAAATGCATTTTAGCGAACTGCTTGCACAAACAGGTCTGGATATAACAGAATTGAATTTTAAATTGTCAACGCTTGAAATTGGTGGTGTCGTATCAAAATCGGCAGGCAATTTTTACAGGTTGACAATGGAGGTTAATTAATGAAGCTAGTGATAGTAGAATCACCTGCAAAAGCAAAAACAATCGGAAAATATCTTGGCAGCGACTACAAAGTAGATGCATCTGGTGGTCACATTAGCGATCTGCCAGAAAAAGCTTTGGGTGTTGACGTAGAAAACAATTTCGAACCGGAATATATTGTTACATCCAGCAAAAAGTCTCTCATCAAAAGACTCAAAGAAGAAGCTAAAAATGCCGATGAAATCTGGCTCGCAACCGACCCAGACCGTGAGGGAGAGGCAATTTCATGGCATTTGCAAAGAGTGCTCAAACTTGATCCTGGTGCAAAAAACAGAATTCAGTTTAACGAAATCACAAAGAGTGCAGTGCAAAAAGCAATCCAGAATCCGCGTGAAATCGATATGAATCTTGTTGATGCACAACAGGCAAGACGTGTTCTGGACAGACTTGTTGGTTACAAACTGTCACCTGTGCTTTGCAAAAAAATAAAGGGCAAATTGTCTGCAGGTCGCGTGCAATCATCTGCACTCAAAATTATCGTAGACAGAGAAAAAGAAATCAAAGCCTTCAAGCCAGAAGAATACTGGAGTGTAAGTGTACAGTTGCAAAAAACAACTGACAAAGACAAAAACATCAAGTTTAAGGCTTTGCTGGCAGAAAAAGACGGCAAAAAGCTGAAACTTACAAACAAAGAAATGACAGATGCCGTTTTGAGTGCTATCGATGGCAAACCATTTGTCGTTGACAGTGTAAAAAAGGGCACGTCACTTTCTCAGCCATTGCCACCGTTTACAACAAGCACAATGCAACAGGATGCGTCAAGCAAACTCAGCATGGCATCAAAAGTGACAATGCAGACGGCACAAAAACTTTACGAAGGTATCGACGTAAAGGGTATGGGACATATTGCATTGGTAACTTACATCCGTACAGACTCTGTACGTGTGTCTGACGATGCGCAAAAGGCTGCAAGAGATTATCTTGCAACAAATTTTGGCGATCAGTACGTACCGTCAAAACCAAACGTATACAAAAGCAAAAAGAATATTCAGGATGCGCACGAGGCTATCAGACCTGTCAATCTGGACCTCACTCCGGATATGATGCAGGACAAACTTCCTCGCAACGAATATCGTTTGTATAAACTCATTTATGAAAGATTTTTGGCAAGTCAGTCAACACCTGCAAAATTTGACACTGTATCAGCAGTTGTAAAAGCAGATGCATATGGCTTTAAAGTAAACGGCAAAACACTTGTTTTTGATGGTTATCAGCGTATTTATGGCGTTGCAACAAAAGAAAAAGACGAAGAAAACGCAGAAGCATCAAAATTGCCAAATCTCGAAGAAGGTCAAATTCTCAAGTGCAACGAGATCAAGCCTGAACAAAAATTTACAAAGGCTCCGTCAAGATACACAGAGTCAACTCTCATCAAAGCGATGGAAGAAGAAGGCATTGGTCGCCCAAGTACTTATGCGGCAACACTTGCAACTTTGTATACACGCACTTACGTTGTAAAAGAGGGCAAAGTGCTCATGCCAACAGATCTTGGCATTGTTGTTACAGACTATCTTGAAAAATATTTTGAAAATATAGTAGACACAGAGTTTACTGCTCATATGGAAGAACTTTTGGACGAAATCGAAACAAAAGGTCACGACTGGCGCAAAATCGTTGGAGATTTTTACAGTCCTTTCCATAAAAAACTTCTTGCCGCAATGAACAGCGACGAAAAGGTGGAGCTTGGTGACGAAGTGTCAGACGTTGCATGCGAAAAATGTGGCGCAATGATGATTTACAAAACAGGTCGTCATGGCAAATATCTTGCATGTCCAAACTATCCGGAATGTAAAAACACAAAAAGCCTTGTAGAAAAACAACCAGAAGTTGTTACAGACGTTGTTTGTGACAAATGCGGTGGATTTATGGTAGAAAAAACAGGTCGTTTTGGCAAATATCTTGCTTGCCAGAACTATCCTGAATGCAAAAACACAAAAAGCATAAACAAAGTTGTTGGCAAATGTCCGGAATGTGGCGGTGACGTGCTTGAGCGCAAGAGCAAAAAAGGCAACGTATTTTATGGTTGTGCAAATTATCCTGACTGTCAGTTTGTCAGCTGGGATATCCCAACAGGCACAAAATGTCCCGATTGTGGACAACACCTTGTAAAAAAGGTGCAAAGAGACAAAACAACACTCATCATGTGCAGCAACAGAGAGTGTCATTATAAAACAGAGGAACAAAATGAAAATTGACGTTATAGGTGCAGGTCTTGCGGGTTGCGAATGTGCAATGCAAATTGCAGACAGAGGGTTTGAGGTTAATCTTATCGAGATGAAACCTATCAAAAAATCTCCTGCTCATCACGTGGATACTTTTGCCGAGCTTGTTTGCAGCAATTCGCTCAAATCAAACGACGTAAATACGGCGGGTGGTTTGCTCAAAGAAGAATTGCGCATACTTGGCTCTCACGTGATCGAGTGCGCAGACAAAACGAGAGTGCCTGCAGGTGGTGCGTTGGCTGTTGACAGAGATTTGTTCAGTCAGGCCGTTACAGAAAAAGTAAAAAGTTACAAAAACATAAAAATCGTCAACAAAATTGCAGAAAAGGCAGAAGGTGACATTACTGTTTTTGCATCCGGCCCACTCACAGACGAGGCTTTGATTGGCGAAATTTCACGTCTTTGCAAAAATGACTTTTTGCACTTTTTCGATGCAGCAGCACCAATCATCACATATGACAGCATAGATTTTGAAAGTGCCTTTATTTCAAGCAGATATGACAAAGGCACAGACGACTATATCAACTGTCCAATGAACAAAGAAGAGTTTGAGGCATTTTGGAACGAACTTGTCAGTGCAGAGACAGCCCACGTAAAAGACTTTGAAGAAAATATGGTTTTCGAGGGTTGTATGCCTGTAGAAGTTATGGCAAAACGCGGTATGGACACAATAAGATTTGGTCCGCTCAAACCGGTTGGTCTCATCGACCCACGCACGGGAAGACGTCCATGGGCTGTTTTGCAACTGAGAAAAGAAAACAACTATAACACAATGTATAACCTGGTTGGTTTTCAAACTCACCTTACCTGGCCGGAGCAACGCAGAGTATTTTGCATGATACCTGCACTCAAAAATGCAGAGTTTGTAAGATATGGTGTTATGCACAAAAACACTTATATAAATTCACCTGATTTGCTGGACAAAAATTTTGCTTTGGTCGATAATCAAAATATATATTTTGCAGGTCAGATTTCTGGCGTAGAAGGATACGTAGAGTCAATTGCAAGCGGTCTTGTGGCAGGCATCAGCATTGCAAACAAACTGCAGGGCAAACCTCAGATAGATTTTTCTACACAGACAATCACGGGTGCACTTGCACAATATATTTCAAGCGCAAACGGAAAACATTTTCAACCTATGAACGCCAATTTTGGCATACTTGACGGTCTTGATCATCACGAAAGAGACAAACAAAAGAAAAAACAACTTTTGGCAAGTCGTTCGGTAGAAAAAATGAAACAAATCGCTACTCTCATTAAATAAGGAGGAGTTATGGCAGAATATAATTTCAGCGCTTTTAAAGGCACTACTATCTGTGCCGTAAAAAGAGACGGACAAATTGCAGTTGCTGGTGACGGACAAGTTACTTTTTCTGAAACTGTAATTTTGAAAAACAATGCCGTAAAGGTAAGAAGAATTTATGACTCAAAGGTAGTCATTGGTTTTGCCGGCACTGTTTCGGACGCTTTTTCGCTCAGCGAAAAGTTTGAGGCAATGTTGCAAAAATACAGTGGCAATCTCATGCGCAGTGCAGTAGAACTTGCCGATTTGTGGAGAAATGACAAAGCAGCAAGAAAGCTTGAAGCAATGATGATTGTTGCCGATAAAGAGACTGTTTTGCTTGTGAGTGGTTCTGGCGAAGTTATCGAGCCAGAAGGTGGTGTTTGTGCCATTGGCAGTGGTGGCAATTTTGCGTTGGCTGCTGCACGTGCTTTGTACAGCGAAACAAATTTGTCAGCAAAAGAAATTGCAGAAAAAGCATTGAAGATTGCAGGCGAAATGTGTATTTATACAAATTCGCACATTACTGTGGAGGTGGTATAATATGAGTATGACACCAAAACAAATCGTTGCTGAACTTGACAAGTATATCATCGGTCAGGACGAGGCCAAAAAGGCTGTGGCAGTTGCTCTTCGCAACAGATATCGTCGCAGTCAGCTGAGCGAGTCTGACAGAGAAGAAATAACGCCAAAAAACATCATCATGAAAGGTCCTACAGGCGTTGGTAAAACAGAAATTGCAAGACGTCTTGCAAAACTTGTCAAAGCACCTTTCCTCAAGGTGGAGGCAACAAAATATACCGAAGTTGGTTACGTGGGCAGAGACGTAGAGTCTATGATAAGAGACCTTGTAGAGGTTTCTATCCGTCTTGTAAAAGAAGAAACTCTCAAAGACGTGTCAGAAAAAGCAAAACAGACTGCAATCAACAAAATTGCGCATCTGCTTTCAAAAAACAAGGACGAAATACCAGAGGGTATCACAAAAGAACAACTCAAACAAGAAGTTTTGTCGCGCAATCTTGACAATCTTGTTGTTGAAATTGAAGTTGCAGATACACCAAAACCAATGGAACTTGTTCCTGGCAGTGGAACAGAAATAAACATCGGCAATATTTTTGGCGATATGTTCCCTAAAAAGACTAAAAAACGCAAAGTTACTGTCAAAGAAGCATTGGAAATTTTGACCAATGAAGAGGCGGACAGACTTATAGATATGGACAACGTTTACAGCGAAGCAATACGCAGGGCTGAAAACGAAGGCATTATTTTTATTGACGAAATTGACAAAATTGCAGGCAAAGGTGGCAACGGTCACGGTCCGGACGTTTCAAGAGAGGGTGTTCAACGTGACATTTTGCCTATCGTAGAAGGTTGCAACGTTTCTACAAAATACGGCAACATCAGGACTGACTTTATTTTGTTTATCGGCAGTGGTGCGTTTCAGGTGGCAAAAGTTCAGGATCTTATTCCAGAACTGCAGGGTCGTTTTCCTGTTATGGTCGAACTCAACAGTCTTACAAAAGACGATTTTGTTCGCATCCTTACAGAACCACAAAACGCAATTACAGGTCAATATCAAAAATTGCTTGGTGTGGATAACATAAAACTTGATTTTACACAAGAGGGCATAAAAGAAATTGCAGAAATTTCTCACGACCTTAACGTTACTGCAGAAGATATCGGTGCAAGACGTCTTCAAGGCGTGCTCGAGCTTTTGCTCAACGACGTATCATACGAGGTTGACGGCAGTGACGAAGTCAAAACAGTTGTTATCGACAAAGAATTTGTGGATAAAAATCTCGCAAAAGAAACCAAAAACTTTAACATTAAAAAATATATTTTGTAAGCAGGGTGAAAAACAATGGCTGAATTTTTATCAGGTATGAAAAGAACTGTAAAATGTGGTGACGTGTCTGTTGACATGGTTGGCCAGGAAGTTACAGTGATGGGTTGGACAAACAGACGCAGAAATCTTGGTTCTTTGGTATTTTTCCAGATCAGAGATATTTCTGGCATCGTTCAGGCGGTAATCGACAGCAACAAAGTTTCTGCCGAACTTTTTGAAAAGGCAGAACAGGTAAAGCTTGAATACGTTATAGCAGTAAGGGGTGTAGTTGCAAGACGTACTGGTCCAAACGTAAACCCAAATATGAAAACAGGTGAAATTGAAATTGAAGTAACAGAACTTCGCATTTTGTCAGAAGCAGAAGTTACTCCTTTCAACGTAGGTGACACAAACGCAGGCGAAGCATTGCGCCTTAAATATCGTTATCTTGACTTGCGTCGTGAAGATTTGCAACACAATCTCATCGTTCGCAGCAAAATTGCACAAACAACAAGAAGATATCTTTCTGAAAACGGCTTTTTAGAAATCGAAACACCTTTCCTTGGCAAATCTACGCCAGAAGGGGCAAGAGACTATCTCGTGCCTAGCCGTGTTCATCAGGGTAAATTTTATGCATTGCCACAATCACCACAAATTTTCAAACAACTTTTGATGGTTGCCGGCATGGACAGATACTTCCAGATTGCAAAATGCTTCCGTGACGAAGATTTGAGAGCAAACCGTCAGCCTGAGTTTACTCAGATTGATATCGAAATGTCTTTTGTTGACAAAGAA
>JAFTHO010000126.1 GCA_017457385.1 Clostridia bacterium
CAACGTGCCAAGCAACGATTTTGACGAAAACATCGGCTGGACTATTTTTGAAATTGATGCCGACAGTTTTGAAAGATGTTTGTATATCCCTCAAAAAGACGTGGTGATAGATGCAAACGACAGTTTTTTGTCAAAACTCAACAAACTTGTAGACAACACAGACGACTTCAACAATTTTGATACGGCAAGTGCAAGGCTCATGGACATATACCGTCAGCTTGTCAGCACTTCACGCACAAAAAATGTCAGCCGAAAAAGCAAAATTCTGGATGATATTTCAAGCACAAACGACAAACTTTTTGCCGCACAGCAAAGTTACGTTCAGGCGATAGAAAAGCAGGAGCAGGCAAAACAAAACAAACTTGCTCTCGAGCAGGCACAAACTCATCTGGAGCAACTTAAAGAAAAACAACGTGCAAGCGACAGCAAAAAAGCATTGCAAAGCAAGGCAGAAGTGTTTTTGCGAGTAGAGGCAAATTACAATCAGGCAAAAGAAAGGGTGGACGACCTTGTTGCCAAAAATGCAGACGTATCTGACGAATATCTTGCAGAAATTGCACAAAAGATAGAAGATATTGACGTGGCAAAACAAAAGGTTGCAAAACTGCAGACCGAGGCAGAAAAAGAAGAACAACTGCCAAAACAAAGCAAAGCGCCATATATAGCGTATGGGGTGCTTGCGCTTGTGGTGTTGCTTGCAACTGCGGTTTTTGTGGGCACGTTTTTGGCAACGCCAGTTTTGTTTGCTTTGCCGGGGCTTGTGCTTGTTGCCATAGGTATACTGGCACTCAACTCAAAAGCAAAATTCAAAGCCAAAATAAAAGATATAAAAACAAACAGACAAGAGCAAAACGAACAGCTTGAGCAAACTGTTGCAAAGGTGGATGAAATGCAAAATGCACTCACGCAAACTTTTGCACTGCACAAAATTTTTGAGTCAAACTTTCACGTGGCTTTGTCACAACTCAAAAACAACAAGGCTGTGTTTGACGAGGCAATTGCAAACTATCGTGTTGCCGCAAACGAGTGGAACGAAAAACGTTCTGACCCGGAGTTTGCCCTGGCTATGAACAGTGGCAGTATACAGACAGTCGACTATATGGCGGATATCCGTCAGATGGATTCACGTGTGCTTGCGCTTTCAAACGAAAACGCACGTATGCAAAAAGAGGTTGAAATTTTGCTTGCAAACGCAAACCTTGCAAGTGATTTTAAAAACAGAATTGCAAGGTTGCAGGAGGCTCTTGCCGAGGTAGAAGACAAAGCAAAACTGGTAGAAATTGCCCTGCGTTCACTCGAACAGGCAAAAACAAACATTTCGCAAAGTTTTATGCCACACATCGTGCAGAGTTTTAACGAATATATCGGCATAATCACTTGCGGTCAGTATGACAGGGCATCGCTTGACGACAACTTTAACCTTCGTCTGCAGGAAAAAAACTCTTATCGTGAGTTTGACTACTTTAGCAAAGGTATAACGGATATAAGTCTGTTTTGTCTTCGTCTTGCGCTTATCGACACAATGTATGGCGAAAATCTGCCTTTTCTTATACTGGACGATCCGTTTGTAAACTATGACAACAAAAAGTTGCAACTGGCATTGCAACTCCTCAATGAAAGATCTCAAAAATGCCAGATAATTTATTTTACCTGTCACGAAGCATAATATAATATGAAAAATCAAAAATAATATGAAAAATCAAAAATCAGGGGTATGGGCATCAATAAAAAGATTTTTGCCATACTTTAAACCTTACAAAAAAATATTTGTGTTCGACTTGTTTTGCGTGTTTGTGGCAACACTCATCGAACTTGCCTTTCCGCAGATTGTGCGCATTGTCACAAACGATGCAATGAACACAGGTGGCATTGATTTGAGCCTTATGACAATTGTGGTGCTTGCACTCATCGGTATGAGGCTGATAGAAGTGTTTTGCAAATTTTTTATGGTCAAGTGGGGACATATGTCAGGTGCATACGTCGAGCGTGACCTGAGAGAAAATCTGTTTAGACATTATCAGGAGTTGCCACACAGTTTTTATGACAACAACAAAATCGGCACACTGATGTCACGCATATCAACCGACTTGTTTGAAATCACAGAGTTTGCTCACCATTGCCCGGAAGAGTTTTTTATGGCGGCAATAAAAATAATCGGCATTTTTGTGATAATGATGTTTTTTAACGTGCCTGTCACTTTGTGCCTGTTTGCCGTTATGCCGTTTATGATTTTGTTTGCGGTTTTTTACAACAAAAAAATGCGTGCAACCTTCAAAAAGAACCGTGTGCAGATGGGCGACCTCAACGCCACGGTAGAAGACAGCCTTGCAGGTGTGCGCGTTGTAAAATCTTTTGCAAACGAAGAGGTTGAACAACAAAAGTTTGAACAAGGCAACGTAAAGTTTTTAAAAATAAAAGAACAAAACTATCAGTATATGGCAAGCTACAACGTGGGTCTTCGCATTATGGACGCCATAATGTACGTTATGATACTTGTGCTTGCGGCAGTTTTTCAACTGCGGATAGATTTACTCGTGACTTACGTTTTGTATGCAACCACTTTGCTCACGTCTATCAAAGCAATTGCAGACTATACCGAGCAGTTTCAAAAGGGCATCACTGCCTTCGAGAGATACAGCGAAATTATGGATATCCCGGTTGACCTTTGCGACAAGCCGGATGCCAAAGAGTTGACTGACGTAAAGGGTGACGTAAAGTTTGACAAAGTGTGCTTTAGATATATCGACGGTGACAAAGACGTGTTGCACGATATAGATATTGACATCAAACAAGGCGAAGTGCTTGCCATTGTTGGCCCAAGTGGTGGTGGCAAAACAACTCTTGCAAGTCTTGTGCCAAGGTTTTATGACGTAACGGGTGGTCGCATCCTCGTTGATGGCAACGACGTACGTGACGTGACACTCAAATCACTGAGACAAAACATAGGCGTGGTGCAACAGGACGTATATCTGTTTTGGGGCACTGTTGCCGACAACATAAGATATGGCAAACTCGATGCCACCATGGAAGAAGTTATGCTTGCCGCAAAACTTGCCGGTGCAGACGAGTTTATCAGCAAAATGCCTGATGGCTATGACAGTTATGTTGGCGAACGTGGCGTAAAACTTTCAGGCGGACAAAAACAACGCATTTCTATTGCAAGGGTGTTTCTCAAAAACCCACCTATACTCATTCTGGACGAGGCAACGAGTGCGTTGGACAACGAAAGCGAAGTGCTTGTGCAAAAATCACTCGATCAGCTCAGCCATGGCCGAACAACCGTGGTTATTGCGCACAGACTTTCTACAATACGCAATGCAACAAAAATCGTGGTGCTCACCGAAAAAGGCGTGGTAGAACAAGGCACTCACGAACAACTCATGCAACAGGACGGTTTGTACAAAAAACTTTATGATTTGTCCAGCAGTGCAGGCAACAGCATCTGCTGGTAAAAGGAGCATTTTATGCAAGGTCAAAAACTGGTTTATAGCCCGGTCAGTCTGTGGAAAAATTTTGACAGCACATCTTTGCCGTTTGAACAGGAAGTCATCGACGTAAACGAAGTTGACGGCATTGTGTATACACGCATTTATTTTAACGGTGTGCAGTACGAAGACGGCATCAGCCGTATATACGGTGTTTTTGCCGCCAAAAAGAACAAAAAAGATTTGCCTGCAATCGTTATCGTGAGCGATCTTGGCAAAGGTATAAATCAAAACGAAGTCAGCTTTTGGGCAAAAAAGGGATATGCCGTTTTTGGCTTTGACAATATGGGCAAAAATGACGAAAGCGAGCATTTTTCC
>JAFTHO010000127.1 GCA_017457385.1 Clostridia bacterium
AAGCAGATATCCTTGTTTGTTGAGCCTTTTTATCTCGCTGTCAAAGTTGAGCGAAAAGGTCTGCTCGATAAGGTCAAACTCGTCTTTTATATCTTCAAAAGCCTGCTGAGCACCCTCGCCGTCAAGCACGATAATGCTTTCGGTATTAAAGTTATAAACCGCCTGACTCACGCTTTGCCCCTCTTGCGCATGCACAACCTTGCCCCCGCCAAAGACGAGCGCAAAAGCAAAAACTATGCATACAACAAAAGACGTCAATTTTTTCATAAACACATTATAACCCAAAAACAACTATAACGCCACATTTTTGCAAAATAAAAACGGACAACCAAAGATTGCCCACGAAAAAGAAATGAGTGATATAAAAAATTTAAAAAAGAAAAAAGTATGATTTGAATAAAAAGTTTGATTGTCCGTTTTATAATTTTTATCATTTTATCTCATATTGAGATATTTTGCAATATCTCATTTTGCGATTTTGGTAATAATAACAATATGGAATATCAAATTGTTCTCAAAGAATTGAGAGAAAAAGAGAAGATAACTCAAAGCGAACTGGCAAAAGAGTTGGGCATTAGTCAAAACACCTATTCGCAATATGAAACGGGCACAAGGCAACCTTCTCTGGAAATGCTGATAAAGTTAGCAGAGTTTTATTTTGTTTCTACCGATTATATTTTGGGTTTGACAGACAATCCAGAGCCTTATCCAAAAAGAAAATAAAAAATAAAAGCACAACCGTGTTGGTTGTGCTTTTTGTTTTGTTTTTCATCAAGTATTACTGCTACAACAGTTTGGCACCATAAGAGCCTTGTTTTAAAACTCAACTTTATACCGAGCTATACTGTTTGTGCAGGATTTGTGCAACACAGTTTAAACGTGCAATAAGTTAGCACTATTAAAGTTTTGTATTACAACCCTGCTTTATACTGAGCCTACACTTGGGCACTTGTGAAGTGCCTGCTTATGACTCGATAAATTTGCGGATGTTTTCTGGTCTTGCAAACACTTGTGACTCACTGCCACTTACAACAACCATTGTTGGTGCAAAGATGATGCCATATTGTTTTGCAAGTTTTGCGTTTTGTTCGCTTGCTTCCCAGTCGATTTCGATATAGCTGATGCCGAGTTCTTTGAGATATTTTTTGATTTCGACACAGTGTGGGCAGTTTTGCATTGTAAAGAGCAAAAGTTGTTTTTCTTTGCCATCGTTGTAGCTAAAGTCTTTTACTTCGGCAACGTTTGCACTGCCTGCTTTTTTGCCTGTAAATTTGCTTGTGCCGATGTTGTATTCTTTGCGGTCTTTAAACTCTTGTGATTTGCCGTCGTTCCAGTTTTGTACTGGTCTGTAATAGCCTGTGATACGGCTGTTTACTTCTGTTTTGCCACCGCAGATTGGGCAAGTGTATTGTTCGCCAGCCAAATAGCCGTGATCTTTGCATACAGAATAGGTTGGAGAGATTGTATAGTATGGCAACTCGTAGTTTTCGGCAATAGTGCGAACAAGGTTTGCAGCCGCTTTCCAGTCAGGCAATTTTTCGCCAAGGAAAGTGTGGAAAACCGTGCCAGAAGTATAAAGAGTTTGCAATTTGTCCTGAATGTCAAGTGCAGTAAATACGTCGTCTGTGTAGCTAACTGGCAAGTGAGAACTGTTTGTGTAGTAAGGAACACCACTCTCTTCGTTTGCTGTGATGATGTCAGGATAGTGTTTTACGTCGTGTTTTGCAAGACGATAAGAAGTTGACTCTGCAGGTGTAGCCTCGAGGTTGTAGAGGTCGCCGTATGCCTCCTGATAGTCAGAGAGTCTTTCTCTCATGTGGTTGAGAACGTCCTGAGTGAATTTTTGTGCTTTTTTGTCAACAAGGTTTGTGCCGATCCATTTTGCGTTGATGCAAGCCTCGTTCATGCCAACAAGACCAATTGTAGAGAAGTGGTTGTTGAAAGTGCCAAGGTAGCGTTTTGTGTATGGATACAAACCTTCGTCCAAAAGTTTTGTGATGATTGTACGTTTTACTTTGAGTGAACGTGCAGCGATGTCCATCATTTTGTCAAGACGTTTGTAAAAATCTGCTTCGTCTTTTGCAAGGTATGCAATACGTGGCATATTGATTGTTACAACGCCGACAGAACCTGTGCTTTCGCCACTGCCAAAGAAACCACCAGATTTTTTGCGGAGTTCGCGAAGGTCAAGACGCAAACGACAGCACATACTGCGCACGTCACTTGGCTCCATATCGCTGTTGATATAGTTAGAAAAGTATGGTGTGCCGTATTTAGAAGTCATTTCGAACAACAATTTGTTGTTTTCTGTCTCGCTCCAGTCAAAGTTTTTAGTGATTGAGTAAGTTGGGATTGGATATTGAAAGCCACGGCCGTTTGCATCGCCCTCGATCATGATTTCGATAAAGGCTTTGTTTACCATATCCATTTCTTTTTGACAGTCTTTATATTTAAAGTCCATCTCTTTGCCACCAACAATTGCATTTTGTTCTGCAAGGTCGGCTGGCACTGTCCAGTCAAGTGTAATATTTGAGAAAGGAGATTGTGTGCCCCATCTGCTTGGTGTGTTTACGCCATAGATGAAAGACTCGATGCACTTTTTAACTTCGTTGTATTTGAGGTTATCTACCTTTACAAATGGTGCAAGGTATGTGTCAAAAGAGCTGAACGCCTGTGCGCCTGCCCATTCGTTTTGCATGATGCCCAAAAAGTTGACCATCTGGTTGCAAAGTGTTGCAAGGTGGCTTGCAGGTGAACTTGTGATTTTGCCAGGGATACCGCCCAAACCCTCCTGGATGAGTTGTTTGAGTGACCAGCCTGCACAATAACCTGTGAGCATTGACAAGTCGTGAATGTGGATGTCTGCATTGCGGTGTGCGTTTGCAATTTCGTCATCATAAATTTCTGACAACCAGTAGTTTGCAGTGATTGCACCACTGTTTGACAAAATGAGACCACCTACAGAATAAGTAACTGTTGCGTTTTCTTTAACACGCCAGTCCTGAACTTTTACGTAGCTGTCAACGATATCCTTATAGTCAAGGATAGTTGATTTCATGTTGCGGATTTTTTCGCGGTTGCGTCTGTAAAGGATGTATGCCTTTGCAATGTCGCCATAACCTGCCTGGATCAAAACAGACTCTACGCTGTCTTGGATGTCTTCTACGGCAATGAGACCGTCTTTGATTTTTGTTTCAAAATCTGCAGCAACTCTCAAAGAAATCATATCGATAACTGATGGATGATATTCTTTGTTTTGAGCTTCAAATGCTTTTGTGATAGCCTGACTGATTTTAGAAATGTTAAAATCTACTTTTTCGCCATCTCTTTTAAGAACTCTGTACATCTTTCGCCCTCCTTTCGCGGGAAATTTCTATTCTACATTAACAAGATAACATCATTATATCCTCTTGTCAACAAAAAACACAATATATTGTGTCAAAAATTTTAATAGTAAACAATATATTGTTGTTGACGAGAAAATTAAAAACAAGCATTTTTGGATAAAAAAGGCCTGTTTTTGCTTGTTTTTCGTGTGTTTTTGGTGCTTTTTGCTTTGTTTTGCATCAAAAAAATATTTTTTGTGCGTTTTGTATTGCAACCACAATATATAGTGTTGGCACAAGATATTGTGGTTGATTTTTTTGTCATTGTTGCAAACCCGCCACAACCTTGCCCCTTGACACTATGAAGTCATGGGTATATACTGTTTTTAATTTAAACAACATCAAAAAGGAATTGCTCTTATGAAAAAACTTAAACTTGTGTTTATATCTGCAATGATTGCTGTTATGACTTTTTCTTTTGTTGCATGCAGTTCTTCTCCGGTTGTTGGCAAATGGCAACTTGACTATATGGACGTTGGAGGACATCAATATACTCCTGACGAATGGGGATCAATAGCGAGCGGTACGCCTGGGGCAACAAGTTTTGGTATAACAATGAACATAAAAGCAGACAAAACGTGCACATGGATCATAACACGCAACGACACCAAAGACGAACAAACATTTTTTTGGGAGTTTGAGGACAGCACTCTGTTTTTAATGAGAAACGAAACGGACAGCACAGAAAACGCAGCGCTAACCTTTGAATATAAAAACAAAAAACTGTCTTGCAACGTGGGATATGTTTTTAAAAAGAAATAACGAAAAAGACGAATTAAATTCGTCTTTTTTTATACCCCACGCAGTTTTGCATTTGGAATATATTCCTGTACTTTTTTGATGAGTTGTTGCATTTCGTTGTTGTCATAGCCGTGCACACTGTCGTCAACAAGGTCGCCACTGTTTACAAACTGTTGCAAAAAATATCCTGGTGGGTTGCCAATCCACTCTGCAATGTGTTTAAAGTCTTCTGCCGTGTGAAAGTCACGCACGACTGTGGTGCGAAACTCAAACGGAATTTTGCCACCAAGCAAAAAGTCAACGGATTTTTCTACACCAGAGATATCCAGACTTGACAAACCTGCCGTCTGTGCATATTTTTGTTTGCTGTTTTTTATGTCCATTGCAACGTAGTCAACCAAACCACTTTCTACAAGGTCAATGAGCAAGTCGGGATTTGTGCCGTTTGTGTCAAGTTTGACAAGGTATCCCAAATCTTTTGCCTGCTGTGCAAACTGTTTGAGGTCTTTTTGCAAAGTTGGCTCGCCACCACTTATCGTGACGGCCTGCAACACCCCTTTGCGTTTTTTGAGATAATCAAAAACCTCGTCGTGAGTGAGGATGTCTTCTGCCGGTCTTA
>JAFTHO010000128.1 GCA_017457385.1 Clostridia bacterium
CCCTTTTTGTGTGTGGAATTATAAAAGAGGTGTCTATGAAAAACAAAAACCTGCCAATGGCTTTCGGCGAAAAAATAATAAATAAAGTAAAAGAAAAAATGCGTGATATCTAAACTCTCATGGCATATTATCGTTGCGCCATAATGGAAGTTGAAACAAAACTCAACGTACTCAACGAAGAATACAGCATAAAATATTCACGCAACCCTATAGAAGCAATAAAGTCACGTCTGAAAGGCATTGACAGCATTTTTGGCAAACTAAAACGCAAAAATCTGCCGATGACACTTGAAAGCATAGAAGAAAACCTCAACGACATTGCAGGAATTAGAGTGATTTGCTCTTTTACAGAAGACGTATACACCATTGCCAACGCTTTGCTAAAACAGGATGACGTTAGGCTCATCAATGCCAAAGACTATATACAGCACCCAAAACCAAACGGATATCGCAGTTTGCACCTGATTATCGAGTTGCCAATTTTTTTGGCAGAAGACAAGCGCCCTATGAAGGTAGAAATTCAACTGCGGACAATTGCAATGGACTGCTGGGCAAGTCTGGAACACAAACTGAAATATAAAAAGAATTTTGAGTTTAGCCAAGATATGACCACGGAGTTGTATGAATGTGCAATTTTAAGCGCACAGCTTGACGCAAAAATGAGCTTGCTAAAACGCAAAGTTGACGACAAAAACGCAGAGTTTGATGACGTAAAAACAAGCACGCCAATTTTTGAAGACCTTGAAGTAAACGAAACATAAAAAGTTTTATACAAAATTTGATTTTTACAAAATAAAAAGCACTCTCAAACGAGAGTGCTTTTGTTTTTTACGTTATATTCCAAACACGGTAGGCACAACCATTGCCAAGGTGCCAAGCACGTTTATGCAAAGACCCAAAAATGCCTTTTTTGAAAGTTTTTCTTTAAACACGATATAAGAAAACAAAATTGATACGATTATGCTGAGTTTGTCGATAGGCACAACAACACTTGCAAGACCGTCGTGCAATGCTTTGTAATAGCAAAGCCATGATCCACCCGTTGCAAGGCCAGACAACAAAATGAATATCAATTCTTTTTTAGACACGTTTTTTACTTGTTTTTGTTTGCCCTTTGTAAACACAACCAGCCATGCCATAACGAGAACAACAGCTGTGCGTATTGCCGTGCCAAGGTTAGACTCGATGCCCTCTATGCCAATTTTGCCCAGGATAGAAGTGAGGCTGGCAAACACTGCCGCAAGTATTGCATACAAAAACCAACCTTTGCCCTCCTGCTTTGTGGCAACGTCCTTTTTTTCTATCATCAAAAAAGTGCCTGCCGCAATGCCAACAAGACCAATGCCACTCCACAGACTGATTGGCTCACCAAGAAAAATAAAGGCAAGCAAAATTGTGAGCACGATGCTTGATTTGTCCACCGGCACAACTTTGTTTACGTTGCCAAGTTGCGATGCTTTAAAATAGCACAGCCAAGATGCGCCAGTTGCCAGGCCAGACAAAACCAAAAATATAAACGTTTTTGTTGACACTGTGTTTATTGTATTGGCAGAGCCAACGACAAACACCATTATCCATGCAAAAGCCAGCACAACAATGGTGCGTATGGCCGTTGCAACGTCACTGTCTGTGTTTTTTATGCCACATTTGGCAAGGATAGAAGTGAGACCTGCAAACACTGCAGAGCCTATTGCAAAAGTAATCCACATAATAAACTCTCTCTTTTATTTTTTATTTTGTATTTTGTTTGATTTGTTCTTTTGACAGATTTTTAAAACTGATTGTCACAAGCAAAATTGAAACCGCAAATGCAACAAAGTCTGCAATTGGTGCCGCCCACAATGCACCGTCTATGCCAAACGCAAGTGGCAAGGTGACGAGCAAAGGTATCAAAAACAAACCTTGTCTTGTGAGTGACAAAAACACACCTTGTTTTACACTGCCAATGCTTGTAAAATAGTTTGTTGTGAGTGGTTGCACGCCAACCACAAGCACCATCATCATATAGATGCGTATATATTTTTCGGCAAAGTCAAAATACAGTTCTGACCCGTCGCCAAACAACGAAGTGATCTGTCGTGGAAACAGTTGAAACAATGCAAACGCCACGATACCCACAACAGCAATTGCCTTGATTGCCGTCATATAGGTTTTTTTGACTCTGTCATAGTTTTTTGCACCTTTGTTAAAGCTGAAAATTGGCTGACAACCATGCGACAAACCAACTGACACAGACAAAAGTATCATATTGAGTTTTGCAAGCACACCTGCCACGGCAAGCGGGATGTCACTGCCATATACAGACAAACCGCCATAGTATGACAAAGTGTTGTTGAGAATGATGTTTACAAACATCATCAATGCATGGTTGAGGCAGTTTGATGCACCCAGTTTTGAAATTGCCAACACTCTTGACAAATTGAGTTTTAACATGCCAAAAGTGATTTTAAACGCCTTGAATCTGAAAAAATAGCAAAGGCACATTGCAAAAGAAATTGCCTGACTGCACACTGTTGCAATTGCCGCACCCTGTATGCCCATGCCAAGCGGATACATAAACAACCAGTCTAAAAACACGTTTGCCACCGCACCCACAATCATGCACGACATAGAATATTTTGGACTGCCGTCTGCTCGTATAACCACGCTTGATGCCATTGTGAACAAAAACAACGGATAGCCAAATGCCGTTATGCTGAGATAACTGTCTGCATATGGCAAAATAGTCTCTGTGGCGCCACACAGCCTGAGTATTGGCATTTTAAACACAAGCACTACCGCAAGGATAAACAAGCCAAGCAACCCCATAAGAGCAAGTCCTGTGCCCACGTATTGTTTTGCCTCGTCCTCGTTTTTTGCGCCCATACACAAATTGAAGCCCGCCGCCGTGCCCACACCTGCAAGTTGCGCAAACGCACCCGTGAAAGTTACGGACGGAAAAGCCACGTTTGTTGCCGCATTGCCAAGCATACCCACCACGTTGCCAATAAACACCTGGTCTGTGATGTTGTATACCGCATTGATAAGCAGACTGATGATTGACGGAATTGCAAATTTGCGTATAAGCCCACCAACAGGTGCCGTGCCCAGAATATTTTGTTTTTTGTTCTGAGTCTGTTCCATAAAAATATTATATCAAATACAAACGCTATTTACAATAAAAACCCTTTGGTTTGCACCAAAGGGTTTGTTTTTTTGTATTAAAGACCAAGTGGCAAAAATGCCGCAACAACCGCCAGCACAATTGCAGGCAAAAGGTTTGCCACACGCACTTTGTTGCCCCACACAAGGTTGACACCAACACAAAAGATGAGCACGTTGCCCACTACAGAAAGGTTTGTGAGAGCCTCTGCCGTAAACACAGGCACAAGCAAAGTTGCCAGCAAAGTGACGCCACCCTGCAATATAAACACAGGTATTGCAGAAAAAATACAGCCTTTGCCAAGAGATGCTGTCATTATAGTTACAGTCACAATATCAAGCAAAGTTTTTGTAAGCAAAATTGTATAGTCGCCTGTGAGACCGTCTTCGATAGCGCCAACGATTGCCATTGCACCAATACAAACTGTAAAAGACGTCATAACAAAACCTTCTACAAACTTGTTGTCACCCGTGCTGCCCGATTTTTTTTGCAACCAGTTGCCAAACCTTTCAAAGCCACCCTCTATGTTGATTATTTCGCCAAGCAGACCGCCAAGTGCCATACACACAACAACAAGCAACACGTGCTGAGTTGCAATGACACCCTCTTTGATGACAAGAATGCCCTCGAGCGCACCGCTGATGCCAATAAACAAAACGGCAATACCCACCGCTTTGCGCAACGTGTCCTGTATGCGTTCGCTCAATACCTTGCGAAACAAAAAACCAAATATGCCACCGATGATGATACCAACGGTGTTTATAATCGTGCCAAGTCCTATCATAATACACCTTTTTTTGATAAATAAAAAAGAGCAAAAGAAAATCTTTTGCCCTTTATTATACTCTAAAACGTTATTTTTGCAACAACTTATTTTTGAAGATTTGCAATGCGAACTTTAAGATATCTGATCAAAGCTTCTGTAGTTTCGTCGATACCAAGTTTGCTGCAGTTGATAGAAAACTCGTAGTTGCGTGAGTCGCCCCATTTGCCTTCGCAGAAATAGTTGTGATATGCTTTACGTTTTTTGTCTTGTTTGAGAATAGCCTCATAAGTTTTTCTTGGGTCATCAAGGTTGTATCTCTTCATGATACGTTCTACCTTTTTGTCCATATCTGCAAGGATAAAGATTGTGATGAGACCAGGGTTGTCTTTGAGAACTTCTTCTGCACAACGACCAACTACAACGAAAGATTCGCCAGAATCTGCTTTTGCTCTGAGAAAATCAAATTGCATATAAGCGATGTTTTTTTCTGGAGAGTTGCTGTAGCCTTTTACTGTACGATAGAAAAGACCTTTTTGTGGAATTTCGTCATAAGGTGCAAATTCTTTTACGTCAACACCCTTTTCTTCTGAAACTTCACGCAAAATGTTGTGATCATACAATGGCAAGTTGAAAGTTTTTGCAATGCGTTGTGCTATTTCGCGACCACCTGAACCAAATTCACGACCAACAGAAATAATAACTTGTTTTTCGATTTTTGGCATTGGTGGGTTTACAAATGTCAAATCCATATTTTCCATAATTTCACCTCTACCTATTCATTAGCAATATCTGAACCAGATAATACCTGTTGCAATTGACAATACGATGAGAGTTGCTGGCACCATATATTTGCAATATTTGCCCCAACCGATTGGGTGGCCAGATTTTGCAGAAACTGACATACCAACTACGTTTGCAGATGCACCGATTGGTGTTGCGTTGCCACCGATATCTGTACCAACTGCAAGTGACCATGACAATGTGTCAAGCGGAATGCCAGGGCCAGCCAAAGCTGTGATAACAGGAATCATTGTTGCTGCAAACGGAATATTGTCGATAAACGAACTTGCGATAGCAGATACCCAAATGATGATTGCAACCATAAGCATAAGGTTGTCGCCACAAACCACTTTGATAGCATCGGCAATCAAAACGAGAACGTTTGTTTCTTCCAGACCACCTACTACAACGAACAAACCGATAAAGAACAACAATGTTTTGTAGTCAACTTTTTTGAGCAATTTAAGCATATCTTTTGGTGCTGCCAAAAGTGTCAAAATTGCAATGCCAATGCCGATTGTTGCAACAGTGAGACCTGTGTTTGCGTGAGTGACAAGCAATACGATAGCCAAAAGGAAGATTGCAGTGTTGAGACCGAAAGAAAGTTTGTTTTCGATTTTAGTGCTTACTTTTGACATATCGAGTTCTTCTGGTTTTACGACACCTTTGAGTTGTTTGCGGAAAACAAAGAAGAAATAAATAACGATAACTACCAAAGCAATAGCAGCAATCAAACCTGTGTTTGTAATGAAGTCTGCAAAACTGTAACCCAAAGATGTGCCTATGATGATATTTGGTGGGTCACCACACATTGTTGCACTGCCACCAAGGTTTGCACAGAAAATTTCTGCCAAAATCATTGGGACAGGGTTAAACTTGAGCAATTGAGCAAGTTCAACTGTTACGGCAGCAAGGAACAGGATAACTGTGATGCTGTCGATAAACATAGCCAAAATTGCTGACATAATCATGAACACAACGAAAATTGGAATAACTTTAAATTTAACCATTTTTGCAAGTGTCATGCACAAC
>JAFTHO010000129.1 GCA_017457385.1 Clostridia bacterium
CATAGTTTGCCGGATAGTGAGTTGCGGTATACAAAATTCTGTCAAGAATGATATACCCTGTTTCTTTGTCCAGTTCGTACTTGTTGTTGCTTCCCTTTGTAATTTCAATAAGAGCAACAAAATCGTCAGGCGTAATACGTTCTTTTTTGATTTTGTCTACTTGAGTCCACATAATTTTCCTTTATAAACAACATACTTGCGAGACAAAAATGTCCCGCAAGATGATGTTTTTGTATTATTTTGTTTTGTTTTTTAAAAATTATTTAATCTTTCTTGCTTCTACGTAATATCTCTTTTCAAAAGCTTCGCCCATAGAGAAAGTTTTTCTTGGGAAAGCGCCTACTTTGAGAACGTAGTCGAACAAGTCGTTTTTAGCCAAAGGTGGCAATGTGATTGCTACACGGTTTGCTTTAGCATCTGTAACTTGTTTGAGTGAGTCTTCGCCGTGAACGTAGTCAACTTCGCTGCCTGGGTGTGATTTGATATATGCATCGATATAATCCTGTACCAATGCTACTGCAACTGCTGCGTTGCTTGGCAACATAAGATCTTTTTTGCCATCCGCAGTTGTGTATGTATAGCATTTGTAGTTGCAGTCAAGACCACTGTCGGCAACTGTTTTGTAAAGACCATCGAGGAAGTCTTTTGTGTCAACTTCGAATACAGAACGATAGATAGGTTCGAATTCGAGACCAGCATCGTGAAGGTTCATAACTTCTACCAAAGCATATCTTGCTGGGTGATCTTTTTGTTCTTCTTCGCTGAGAGTTGCTTTAATGTTGTTCCAGCATGCTTTTGCAGTTGCAAGTGAGTGGTTGCCATCGCCTACTGCAAACAACATAACTTCGTCTGTGCTGCCATATTTTTCTATAAGCACTTTTTCGTCAAGCAATGCTGCCAATGCTTTTTCTACTCTGTCAGTATCTTTTACAAACCAGCCAGTGAGGTGACCGCCCTTCATATTGAGATCAAAGTCATAGAGTTTTTCGAGATTGTCTTTTTCTGCATACAAAGGCTCGATAACGCTATTGTTTCTGTCGTCAATCAAAAGCATGATGTGAGGAAGTTCTACCGGTGCGTTTTCGCGGATGCGTACACGAGGCGGAATTCTTTCAATAACAGTGCCTTCTGTTGCTCTGATGTTTGCCTTGTCTTCGCGAACAAAGCTGTAGTCTTCGAGGTCAACTGCAATCACAAGACCAAGTCTTTTTGGAGTGATTGGAGTGCTTCTTTCCAACAAAACAAAGCCCTTGCCGATGCTCTTCCATACACCGTTGTCAAGATATTCGTTCATAGTCTTGTTGATAGATGCAATGATTGGAGCGTTTTCTTTTGAAAGATAAACTTCTGGGAAGATAACGTTGAGTGCAGATGGACTGCCGTCTGTTGCAGCTTTTACGCCATCCCAGTAGTCTGGTTCTGACGTATATTGGTCACATGCAACGACTGCCCATTTTGACATATCAATAGAGTCGTTTGGCAAAAGGATGTCAGGTACTTTTACAGAAATTTTTGTCATAGCGTTTTTCTCCTTTAATTTGAGTTTTTATATACTGTATCCCAAAGACAACCACAGCAAAAATGCTATAGCAACCCCTGCGACAATAAAAAACCAGTTATATTTTAAAAATGAGCCAAAACTTTTTTTAGGCTTAGTTTGATTGTTCTTCATTTTGTTCTACTCTCCACAAATTGCCATCATTCTGGCCACCACCCATAGAATATGCATCTTTCAATACGTTTGCAAGAGTTTCTGGGTCGAGATATCTTTTATATTTGCCGTCGTGCATTGCAGAAATGATGCCTGTTTCTTCTGAAACGACGATTGCAGTAACGGTTGGGTCACTTTCGCTTATACCAACTGCCGCCCTGTGACGAGTGCCAAGTTCTTTTGGCAGGTTGCTTGCCTGTGACAATGGCAAATAACATCCTGCTGCCAAAATCTTTTTGCCCTTGATGATGATTGCACCGTCATGCAAAGGTGTTTTTGGCACAAACAATGCCTCTATCAGTTCAGAAGAAACGTCTGCATTGAGTTGCGTGCCACTTTCGAGAATAAAACCAGAGATTTTTTCCGGCACGATAACAATCAATGCACCAACGTCTTGTTTTGCCATTTTTTGCGCTGCTTTTACAATGTGCGAAATAGTTTCTTCCATTTCAACAAGGTTGAGAGTAACGTTTTCGTGCTTGTGTTGCGTTTGTGAACGCCAAGAATAACGCAATATTTTTTGCTTGATTTCTGGTGTAAAAAGTACAACGCACAACACTATCGGAGTGACGTACAAAACACCTGCAATAATACTGCTGAACACTCCCACTACGTTAAGCACAATGGCTAAAATATAGTAGATAATGAGCATGTGAGCAAGCCATACTGCGTTGCATCTTTTTATTGTGACAAAACTCCAAACAAATGCTGCCGCAAGAATCACAATCAACACGGCATCTGTCCATGCAAAGTTTTGAAATTTTTCAATAACGTGTTCAAAAAAGTTCATAAAATTTTCCCTTTATTTGGATATTTTACATCAATTTGGTTAAAAAATAAATAGGTTTGCAAATTTTTTGGCACAAAATAAACAAAAAATCGCATTTTTTTACAAAGATTGTGAAATTTTTGCGCTAGCCTGAAAAATTGGCAGATTGCAACCCAAAAGAGTTATGTTTTGTTCTTTGGCTTTTTTGATGAGCGTCTGGTGTGGTTTTACACCGTCACACAACACCACCGCAGAAATTTCTGCCATTTTTGCAACCGCAGTTATGTTTACGTTTGACATAATCGTGAGCCAGCAACATTTGTATTTTGCCTTGTCCATAACGTAACTGAACAAATCTGATGCACAAAAACTAAATATATCGTCTTTTTCGTCCACCATATTAAAAACTGTCAGTCCCATTTTTTCAACCAATTCGCCTACTTTCATTTTGTTTTCCCCCAACAGATTATCAATCGTCTTCGCCGTTGATAAAAATGCATTGTTCTATGTTTGTTTTGCCCTGCGCAACGTCTTCTGCAAAATCTTTGCAACTTGGTGCACCACACATACCGCAATCACGACCTGGCAACCTTTGACGAACGTCTTCCATCTTGCGCATTTTTACAAATGCCTGTGCAAAATCTTCGTCAAGCTTGTAATAAGCGTTATTCACTTTCCATTTGTCTGCAATTGTATAATAATCGTACGTTTTGTCTGCAAAGTCAGTGACGTTTTGACTGCCCTTCATGACTTCGCGACAAAGTCTTGTGATTGTGCTTTTTGCAAAATAGGCGTTTTCTACGTTCATAACGCCACCAACGCAACCACCAGGACAAGCGTTTAGTTCCACAAACTCCAGCTCAGGATGTTTGCCATCCTCAAGCTCTTTTAAAAACTTTACGATATTTTCCATACCGTCAACGTCAACAACCCTGTCAAGACCAGTGCCCTCAACCTCGCCACCGGATATTGCACAGCTGAGACCAAGACTGCTCGCCTTGTAATTTGCCTTTATATCAACCTCGTCAAAACGCAGGTTCATAACTTTTATGCCAACTTCTCTGACCGACAAAACACCGTCAATTCCGCTGTCATTTTTGTAGAGGTTTTCTTTAACTGCGGATACGTGAGCAGGACATGGCGAAATGAGAAACACGCCGATTTCTTCACTTTTGAGCCCTGTCTTTTTTATTGCCTCTTCTCTTGCCATTTTTGCCGCAATGTGAGATGCCGGAATATATGGTGCGAGATTTTCTTTAAGGCCATGAAAACACATAAGTATGAGTTCGACACACACCGGGCAGGACGAACTTATGCAAGGTTTTTGCAGTTTGCCTTGCGATAAAGCCTGTCTTGTGAGCGCAGTCAGCACGTCTGACCCTCTTGCAACGCCAAAAACGTCGTCAAAACCGACGTTTCGCAAAGAGTTGAGCGTTGTGTCAAGATCCTGCACGTTGCCAAACTGACCAAAGAAAGAGGCTGATGGCACGGCAACTTTGTATTTAAAATTGTTTATTGTTGCAAAGGCATCAAAATTTGGATGTATCGCCTTTTTTTGACACACACGGACACATTCTCCGCAGTTGATACATCTTGTCTGGTTGATTTCTGCCTTGCCGTCAACAACTCTTATTGCTTTTGTGGGGCATCGCTTCATACAGTTTATGCAACCGTTGCATGCCGTTTTGTCTATCAAAACTGATTTAAACATCAGATTTTATACTCCATAGTAACAGTAGTGCCAACACCGACGTGAGAATCTATGTCGAGTTTGTCACTGTATTTTTTCATATTAGGCAATCCCATGCCTGCACCAAAACCAAGTGAACGCACCTGTTCGCTTGCGGTAGAAAAACCTTCCTGCATGGCTTGTTCTATATTTTCTATGCCTTTGCCGGTATCTTTCATGACAACCACAATTTTGTCAGGGCAAATCATTACGTCTGCCTTGCCACCGTTTGCA
>JAFTHO010000130.1 GCA_017457385.1 Clostridia bacterium
ACAAATTTGACAAGTACAAATACAGTGGTTTTGAGTATTGCAAAAACACAAAGATACTGCAACACCTGAGATTATATGAGCAATATCCTCAAATGGAATATATGCTAAAGCTTGGTTTTAATAAATTTGCATACAGCAAACAAATATTAAGACGTATAGGCAAAGACAAAAAGTTTCGCAAATGGCTTTGCAACAATGCAAAAGATATACAAGCCAAGTGTTATTACATATCTGCCATATTGCTTGCTTACAAAAACAACATGACTATTGAACAAGCACAGAGTTATGAGAGTGCAAAAAAGAATTTATGTACTGACAAAGTATACAAAACTATACGAGATTTGTTTAAAGACAATCTCAGCAAATATTTTGACTATTGCAGCAAGCAAGATATATCTAACAGGCTATACCTTGACTATCTGACAGCTTGTCAATATCTACACCTTGACATGTCATTGCCGCAAAATGCATTTCCTCACGATTTCCGTCATTGGCACGACGTTCGCATTGATGAATACAACACCGCCAGAGCATTGGCTAATGCAGAAAAGAAAAAAGCATTATATGAGTCATTTGCAAAGGTTGCAGACAAGTATATATCTTTGCAAAAAGAAGATCGTGCAGGTTACGTTGCAATAATAGCAAAATCTCCTGCTGACTTAATAAAAGAAGGTGATACACTTAATCATTGTGTTGGACGTATGAACTATGACCAAAAGATGATTCGTGAAGAAACGCTAATCTTTTTTATACGTCATAAAGACACACCTGACGTTCCTTTCGTCACAGTTGAGTATTCTTTATCTAAACACAAAGTTCTTCAGTGTTATGCAAAAAGCAACTCTAAACCTGATGACGACGTTTACAAATACATTCACAAAAACTGGTTGCCTTATGCCAACAGGCAACTTAAAAAGATATGTGCATAGGAGGAAATAATAATGGCAAACTACTTTAGACTCACAGTATATCACCCAGAAAAAGACCTTTGTGCTATCCTTGATAGTAATGGTCTATATGAAAAAGTATGGCAATTCAGCTCTTTCTTGATTGGCAAAAACTTCAAAATATTAGAGGTATCCAATAAAGACAATATGATTGACGTTAATATAGGTTTTGCAGAACAAGACAACAGCAAGATATTGATACGTGCAGTAGCTCATGGCAAACCAAAATATTTTGACCATGTTATAGATGGGCAGAAATACAAAGCAGTGCAAGTAAAAGACAAAATCTATATTCCAGTAAAATAAGGTCATCCATTGGGTGACCTTTTGTTTACACAAAATTACTTTATGTTCTACATAAATAACCTACAACTTACAAGACAAAACTTTTTGGTCACAAAACTCACTTTTAACCTACTCACGCATTACAAATTTTTATGTCTATACTCAAACAAACAAAAATAAAAAGAGGTAAAAATATGGCTCAAATCAATGTAGAAGAAATTATTGCAACAGAAACAAGTCGTCTCTGCAAACAGTTTAATAAATCTTTTTTAGATTGTGCAGATATTGTAAAGCTCACAGGGTTAGGCACAGAAAATGCTCGCGCCCTTATGCGAAGCAAACACTTTCCGATGGTACGTGTTGGCAGACGACAAGTTGTGAGTATTTTAAGTTTTGTTACTTGGCAAATGAAAGAATCAATGAAAGGAGATGAATACTATGGCGAAAAAAACAAATACAAGACGTGGTAACAATGAAGGCTCAATTTTTCAAAGGAAAGATGGTCGCTGGGTTGCAACTGTAACTTTGGGTTATGACGATAACGGCAAACGTGTAAGGAAAACATTATATGGAAAAACACGCACTGACGTAGCCGTTAAAATGAGTACCTTGGTAGGAACAACTTTACAACGTGGTCACACTTCTATTCAAAATGACAACCTTCAAACTATAATGCAAGAATGGCTCATTACTTTTAAACAAGCTGATGTAACACCGAGAACATTTGACGGCATGCTAATGCGTGCAAGAAATCATATCTATCCAGTTTTTGGAGAAATGAAAATTAATGAAATAACATCTCACCAAATTCAAATATTTTTTAATAAAATGTCTCTCAATGGGTATGCAGTGGCAACGGTAAGAAAAGTAAAATTCCTCTTGAACCAATTCTTTAATTATTGCAAAAGATGCAAATACATTTATGACAATCCTGTCAGTGATTGTATTGTTAAAGCAACTGCAAAACAAAAAGAAATGGCACAAAATAAATATAAGGCAATACCCATGGATGTCAGAGAAAAATTTATTGCTACTATTGGCAGCCACCCTTTTCTTGGTCCATTGGCCTTGACGCAAATGTTTGGCAGCCTACGTATTGGAGAAGCATTAGCACTAAAATGGAAAAATATAGATTTTGAAAACAAAACTATAGAAATACTTGCAGCAATAACAGAAATGCCCGAATTTGATAAAAACTATAATGTTGTAAAAAGAACCACCGTAATAGGTGAAACGAAAACTGCGGCAAGCATTCGCAAAAATCCTATGCCTGAAATATTGGCAAATTCACTTGCAGAATTATTTGAACGAAGAAAACAAGAAGAGTTAGAAACAGGTGTTATTTTAACATCTCCTAATTCCCTTGTTTTTGGAACAAAAGATGGTGAAGTACGTTCTTATTCTGGTACAAAATGTATATATTATCGAGCATTAAAACGCGCTGGTCTAGAAAAATACAATTTACATTTTCATAAACTCAGACATACATATTCCAATATGCTTTTTGAGTCAAGAGAAAACCCACAAGTCATAAAAATGCTCATGGGTCACAAAGACGTTGACACAACGCTTAGAACTTACAATAGCATTGATGATTGGTATTATATGCAAGCAGCTGAAAAGCTTGAAATAAAGTCTATTGACTACACAACAAAAACCCCACCTGTATGATTTCAGGTGGGGTTTTTTATCTAAAATGCAGAGCCGTTCTTTCATGTGACTCTGCTCTCTTTTTATACAGCCATTGACAGCCAAAGCCCTCTTTTTTGATGTTTTTTGTTCTTTTTAAAATGAAATTTTGGTGCAAAAAAAGGAACTAAAAAGTGTTGTAAAAAAGCACTAATTTTTTTATGAAGTTGACAGCCAAAACATCACTTTGACAGCCAATGAAAAACTCCAAAAACATGCTAAAAGCCCCAAAAATGGGGCTTTTTTGGAGCTAATGACGAGAATCGAACTCGTGACCTCATCCTTACCATGGATGTGCTCTGCCTACTGAGCTACATTAGCATATATTATTTTGCGGGCGACCAATGGTCGCCCCTACTGAGCTACATTAGCATTTTATTGTAATTGTCTGTTTTTTGATTATATGCAAAATTTGCCTGTGTTAGTCTTACCAATGACGTGCGCTACCTACTGCGCCACGTTAGCATTTTTGTCGACTCCCTCCGTCTGGCATGCGCCATCCACCTCCCTCCTCCGATGGAGGCATTTGAAGGTGGGTTTTGCAGATATACACCAACGAGAAGAAACCTGTCATTGATTGTCAATTTCTTTCTACACGCAAGTCTTTGCCAGGCATGTTGATGAGCAAAGTTTTTTGCGAAAAAATGCGAGAGTATATTCTGTCGCCGTAGACGTCCTGTATTTGTTTGCCAAGGTTTGACGTGATGAAGGTATATTTTTTGCCTGCCATACGTTCACTCAAAAGGTTGCACAAATACTCCTCTGTCACGTTGTTGTATTTGTTTTCGCTGCCAAGGTCGTCTATCACCAAAACGTCGGTAGAAAGCAGGTTTGCAAACAAGGCGTTTTTTTGATAGGCAGGTGCAAGGTGAATTTGCAAAAACAAATTGTTGAGGTTGAAAGATGACGTGAAAAGCACGCTGTAGTTTTGTTTGAGCAAATCGTTTGCAAGGCAAGTGACAAGGTGTGTTTTGCCTGTGCCTGTGCCACCTGTTACAAACACGTTGCATTTTGGCACTTTTGGCAGGGCAGAAAGATATTTTTTAAACACGTCCACAACGTCTTGCTGTGTGCTGTTTTTTGCAACAACGCTGTCAAGTGACAAATTTGTGTCGCACAGATTGCTGTTGTCTGACAAAATTTTGTTTGTTGCCTGCACAAAGCATTTGCATTTTTTGCCATCCACAAAACCTTTGTCATTACACACTTTGCAACTATATTGTGGCACAAGGTCGTCTGGTGACAAAGCCATTTGTTCAAGCAAAAGTGCCTGTTGTGACGCAATTTCCTCCATACGTGACTGCATTTTGTCAACAGGTTTGCCCAAAAACAGGTTTTTGCCCATATCGAAAACAAGGCTTCGCCTTTCACTTTCCAGCAATGCAAAATCTTTGTTTTTGCATGCAAAATCAAGGGCAAGCTGTGCTTTTGTTTCCGCCCTTTGTCTTTTGTCTTCCATTTGTTTTTGCACCTGTTGAAAAACGTCTTTTTTGTCCATAAACTAAAACTCTATATTTTTGAGATCTTCAAACAGCGCATTATATTCTTCGTCGCTGTATTGTCTTTCTTTATATTTTGGTTCGGCCTTTTTGCCTGTGTGTTGTTTTTGTTGCAATGCTTTTTCTACACTGTCAACACCCTTTGACTTGAAGTCTGCAAGCACCTTGTTGATATATGCCATCTGGTTTGTTGCTCCGTTTGCAAGGCCTGCAACATAAAGTATCACGTCGTCTGCAAAACCCCATGCATCAGTCCACGTTTTGTAACTGCCACGGTCACTTGCAGAAACACCACGCAAAAGACCCGCAGTTTGCAAAACTGTCTTTATCTGTTTGTCTTGTGAGACCAGTTCTGTCATATACTGTGCAATTGCACCCACAGAAGTGAGACCCTTTTGATAAAACTTTTGCACAACGCCATCCATGCCGTCAATTGTGCGCACGTTTTGCTTGAAGCAATATTTGGCAACAAGTGTGAGAGAGTCGTCGTCAAAACCTTTTTGCAACCACGGTGTGACGTAGTCTTCTATGATAAAATCCAATGACTGATAGTATACACCAATGATTTTGTTGATTTGTTTTGCAAGCTCAAACATTTTGTCGCGGTTTTTGTCATAGTCGGCAATTTCTGCCACACTGTGCAAACCCATTTTGTAATATGCCTCTATGCGTCTGTCCAGATAATCCATAGACGCTTTTTTGTGTTTTTTTGCAACAAAACGCAAAGTTTCGAGGTCATAGCCCATGCCCTCTGTCCACTTTTCAAAAAGACGACGGTCGTCATATTCGATATGTCTTTTTGTGCCAAGTGCGCCAAACAAAAGTTTGATGTCGTCTGTATATTTTACTGTTGTAGAAAGTTTTTGTTCTACCGCGTCAACAGTTTTTACACCGCTGTCAGCAAGACTGCGCGCAACTTTGAGTATATATGGATAGTTTATGTCGTTGCCCTTTTTTTCTGCACAATATTTTGCAACTGCCACAAGTGCTTTTGGCTCGAAAAAGGTTGTCTCCAAAAAGATATAATACTCGTTGTATTCGTTGGTAGAAATCATACGCTCACAAAGCACACCCTGTATGTCTTTGTTGAACTGCTGATATTTTTGCGGTTTGATTTTTTTGAGCAAAACGTCGTCACTGCGCACAGGCATATATACCACTTCGCACGGGTTTTTTTGCAAAATATGCACAAGACCCAACTCCTGCCAGTAGGTATATGCAGTGAGGATATCTTCTTTGTCAATGCCAAGCACCCTTGCCATTGTGTCAAGATTGTTGTCCTGACCGCCTTTTGAGCAGAGATAAAGTCCAAACAAATATATGTCTACGTATTTGTTTGGTGCTTCTGGCAGATAGTTTGTGATAAAGACGTTGTCCACCGTTGTATAACCAACGTTTGTCAACTCTTGCGAATAGTTGCAAAATGCCATAGATATCTCCACGTTATAGTCAAATTTAGGGTGATTTGCTATTGATTTATTTAATATAAAAGATTATAATAATAGATGATATTATCCAAAAGTATCCACTTTTGGCACGTCACAAAAAGTGAGTGTAAATATAATATCACAAATCTTTTGTTTTTCAAATAGTTTTTGTCAACAAACGGAGGAACAGATGAAAATAAATCTCATCAAAATAAAAGGCTTGTTTGAAGAGTCTTTTGACGTATATCTCAAAACAGACAATATGTCGCATGGTTGTGACAGTTTGTTTTGCAATGCCTGCGACCTTGCACGCGCAATTGACTTTTTGTTTTTGAACAAAAGCGAAGGTTTGTGCGACGGCTCTGCCCAGTGCGAATTTGAATATGCCGGTTGCAAATATACTTTGTCACGCACAAAAAGTTTTGACAACGTGGCAAGCCTTTTGCGTGAACAAAATGGCGACGTAAAAAAGAGATATATTCAGGTTGACGAAAAACTCCGTCAGCTCTTTAAGACTGACGTGCAAAAACTGTTTGAAGGCATTGTTATCGAATCTAAAGAGTTTGACGAGTTCAATCAAAACCCTTGCATTTCCTTCCACAAAGACATTGCAGACCTTAACGAAGTGCAAAAGCAGACTCAGGTTGCATACAACGAGGCACTTGACCGCAAAAACCAACTCAAACTGCAAATAAAGGCAATCACAAGCAAACCGATAAAAGCAATAAAGGCAAGTCAGCTGGACGAAGTGAGACAGCAGACAAACGATTTGCAGGCACAATATCTCGATACACTTGCACAAATTGCCCTTTTGAAAGATCAACTGCGCACTTTGTCTACGAGAGAAAATCTGCAAAAAGACATTGACACAACGCAGGACCACATAAACCGTCTCAACGAAAACAGAGATTTTATTGACGAAAAACGCAAACAACTTGACGACCACAACAAGATACAACAGTTTTTGCCACAGCTTAAAGACATTTTGTCATACAAAAAGCAACTGGCAGAAACAAAACAAGTGGCAGAAAAAGACAGCGAAGAACTTGAGTGGTTGCGCACAGAAAGACAAGGCATCGTAACACAACTTGACGAACTGAGTCAGGAAATAAGCAAACGTGTTGAGCAAAACACACGCCTTATGCTGATACGTCAGGACAGCGACTCGGTAGAAAGTCTTTCTCGCCGAAACGAAGAGCTTGCCGACAAAATTTTGCAACTGCAGAGCGAAAAAGAACAACTCGAACAGACACGTGACGCTCACAAAGTTGCAATCGACCAGATTGACCTGTCTATAGAAGAAACAAAAGACAAACTCAAAGCAGTTGACGTGCCTGTGCGTTCTATCAACGACCTGGTAGAAAGCGTGCGAAACAGCGTGCGTATAAAAGAAGTAGAAAAGCAACTTGACGGCATTGACAAAGAAATCATCTTTGTATCAGCCCAGCTCAACGAAAGAGAACTTGACGTTAAAAAATTGCAGGACACAGTAAACACCCTGCTCAAAATTGACGGCATAGTGACCCCTTTTAAATCAAAAGACACAATTTTGCAGATTTTGCAAAGCAAGATAAACAAAAGCGAAGTTATTTTGCAGTCACTCAGCGAAAAGCAACAAAACCTGAGAGAAGAAATACAAAACCTGCATTATAAAGAAATCGAGATTGACCAGTCGGCAGATTGTTTGCAGACACTTTTGTCACAAAAACAATATGACCGTGACCTTGTGCTCAAAAAACAGGCAATAAGCGAACAACAGGCATTGCCACTTGCCAACAACGGCATGGGCATGATGATTGCCCCTACTACCTGTGCATTTATTGACGAGCATATCGAAAGCCTAAAAAGCGATCTTGTGCGTCGCAACAACAAAAAACTCGAAATTGCATCACGTCAGGCAGGCCTCAAATGTGTGCTGACCGAGGTTGACAGACAAAAACAAATTGTTTTGGGCGACATCATCTCTTGCAGAAGCGAACGTGACGCTATAATAAGACGTTTTCGTGAACTTGCAAAAGCAGGCAACAACGAGGTTGTAAACAAATATTTCAAGGCGCTGGAACTTGGCAAATCTACAAGTTATCTTTTGGACGTGCAACGTGGCCTTGTTGAAACTCAAACGCAAATAAGTCTGCTTAAAGAAAAGCACAGCGACCTTGTAAAAGAAAAGAAAGAAGTTATGTCTCGTCTTGGCAGGCTTAGTGACCTGCAACAGGCAATTGACGTAAAACAAATGACTGTTGAAATGATGGTTGAGTCTAACGAAGAAGTAAAATCTTCTTTGGTGGACCTCACCGAAAAACTCGTGCTTTTGCACACTCAGCGCAAAACAGAAAGCGACGGATATGACGCAATGGACACTCGTCTTGCAAACGTGACCCTGCTTTTGAACGACGTGATGAGTGAAAAGAAGGCAAACGAAAAAGAGATACTCAAAATACACCAAAAAGTGAGTATGTTTGCAAAAGGCAACCCTGACGAAGCACAGCAAAACGTTCAGGATAAGGTAAATGCTCTCATGAGCGAAAAACGCCTTTTGGAAGAAAACAAAGCAGACCTTGATGACAAAATACTTGCAAAATCAATCGAGATAGAAAAGCACGAAATTGTGCTTTCTTCCCTTATGTCTGGATACGAAGACAAAAAGGCAAGCGCAGAGTCTATCATGCACGACCTTGGCGAAGATGATATCGAAGCAATAAAACTCAAAAATCTTTCTGCCGAGGCATACAAAAACACAAAAGATGCAGTTGACAGATTTGACGTGACTTTGCAAACCCTCACCTCTCGTCTGGATCATCTCACTCAACTTTTTGAGCAAAACAAAGACGAAGAGTTGCAGGCACAAATAAACGAAAAAATTGATGCTTTGCAACAGCAAAACGAAGATACAAAACAAAAACTCGACCAAAGCAAACAAGACCTTGCTTTGCTCACAGAAGAGTATATTGCATCTGACAAAACAAGATATGACCTGACAAACCTTTTGCACCAATACAACAGCAACAAATCGCTTGACGTGGTGCTCAGACAAAACCAGGTTGTAAAACTTGTTGTCAAGCAAGAGATTGACAAAATACTCACCTCTGCAAGCAGAATATACTCTACTTTGTGTGGCAGTGGCGAAATTGTTTGCATTGACGAAAAATTTGCAATCAGACAAAATGACGAAATCACACCTTTTGAAGACTTGTCTGTGAGCGACAAACTGTGCATCTTTTTGTCAATAAAACTTTGCGATATGCAGGTTAAATTTCCACAATGTCAGACGGTGCTTTTGCACGGCAGTCTGTCAGTAAACAAAGAAGAAATGGCAAGCAGACTTGCAAACCTTGCAAACCGTGTTTTTGTTGTAGAAGCAATGAGCCTGATAAAGTGAGTTTGCCTTTGGCAAGTTAAGCTGTCTTGGACAGTGCAGTTCACTTTGCGAGTTAAGTTTTGCCATACAAAACAAATCAAAACCGGGTGGGCAATGCCCACCCTTAAACAAAGGAAAAAAATGAAAAAAAACAAAAACAACAATAAAACCCCCATCTTTATAATGATTGTGGTTGGCATAATTGCCGGCACGGCTTTGGGGTTGTGGATGGCATCTGACAACAACACAAGCGGGTTTGACATTTTGACGACAGACACCCTTTTGTTTATGTTGTTGTGGCTTGTTATTGCAACCTTTACTCACGAACTGGGTCACATGCTGTTTGGTTTTGTGGGTGGATACAAATTTGTATACTTTAAGCTGTTTGGCTTTATGTTTTTTAAAAAAGACGACAAATGGCAGGTTTTAAACGGCGGACCACGTGGTGCTATTGGTCAATGCGTGATGCGACCTGACTTTAAATACACAGACAAAATGCCATACCTGTTGTATAACGCAGGCGGTTGCATAGTCAACTTTGCTTTTGCAGTTTTGTGCTTTGCACTCATTTTTGCATATGGACAAAATGCTTTTGCAATTGCCGGCATTGTGGTAAACGTGCTTTTTGTGGTAATGAATATGATACCTGCAAAAAGTATGCGCAACGACGGATACAACATGACAACAATTGGCAAAACCCCTGCCCACAAACAAGCATACTGGCTTGAACTCAACATGACGGCTGACATTTTGGCTGGCAAAAAATTCAGCGATTTGCCGTCACATTATTTTGAGTTTGAAGTGACAGACCTGCACCTTGAAAACGTGTGCACGGCACTTTATATGCAATATTGCTATTTTGTCTGCACGTGGCAGACGCAAAAAGCAAAAGAACTGATAACTGCCCTTTATGAAAGAAAGGGCGAAATGCCACTTTCAAACGCAAACACAATTTGTGTGGAATATTTCAACTTTGTGGCTGTTTTTGAAAAGGACGCAACAAAGGCAATAAACGTATACAACACGTTTGACGCATCTGTAAAAAATGCAATACAACGAGTGCCTTTGCCTTTTGCAATTGTGGCAAAAATTTTGTCAAACGCTTTTTCGGTGCACAATGACGTGCAGTTTGATCTTGACTGCAAAGTCATGCAACAGATAATTGATATGTCAAAAAACCTTGTCGAGACAGAATACAACAACCTTTTGTTCCGTCAGGCAAAGCAGTTGTATGAAAGTGACATTGCAAAACCACAGGATCCATTTGACATTTGACAAAAAAGGCAACTTACATACTGAAACAAAACCTTTCCCTTTCTTTAAAAAAGAAAGGGATTTTTTTGTGCAAATGTGTTGATTTTTTTGTAAAATGGGTTTATTATTCAAAAAACTTAAAAAACAAAGGCAAACCAAAAACAACAAAAACAAAAGACGGACAAGTGTCCGTCTTTTTTATATAAGATAAATAAAGTTGTAAATGCCAAACCATTGCACCACCGCACCTGCAAGCACAAAAAAGGGTTTTTACAAATAAGGGGTGATTGCATTTTGCCATATTTGCAACAACTTGTCAAAAGAATATTTTGCATTTGCAGGGCTTGTTGATGGCAGACATATCACGTCAACCCCATACACCTGCTGTTTAAACACGCTTTTTGCCTTGTTGCCGTTTAGCACAATGCACCTGACTTTGCTGTTTTTTATCAGCGAGGCAACGTCGTTTGGCACAACGTCTTTTATGGCACTGTCAAGCGACCCCTCTCTACTGCAAATACCAATGGTATCCCACAGCCCAATGCCGTGACACAGCAACGTTTGTTTTTTTGCATTGTAGTCATCCGTTGGCCTCACGCCACAAATGGCAAACATCACTTTCCAAAATCGGTTTTGTTTGTGGGCATAATACTCCCCCTGCTCCAGCGATTTTATACCTGGGCAAGAGCCAAGCACGAGTATTTTGCAGTTTTTGTCAAAAATTGGATCAAAACTTTTTATCATAGTTTTTAAAAGGGCGACTGATTGTCGCCCACAATATTACAAACTCAACAACAAGTCGAGATATTTTGCGCATTCTTTTTTTGCACCGTCAAGGTCATGCTCGAGATAGTTGCCACACTCTATTTTTTGTGCGCCTGGCACGTGGTCAAAATCCTGCACCTTTTTGAGGCTTTGCACAAGCAGGTTTTTTGCATCGTCTTTTGTCATATTTGTTGTCAAAAGATAAAAACCCGTTCTGCAACCCATTGGTCCAAAATAGATGATATCATCTTTTTTGTCGCTGTTGCGCAGTATTGTTGCAAGCAAATGCTCGATTGAGTGGCCTGCGGCACAATCTATATAGTCACCTTCGTTTGGTCTTTTAAACCTGAGGTCAAAAGTGGCAACCCCGTTTTGCTCGTTGCTGAGATAAAAACCAGGCATGAGCGTGTTGTGATCTTTTTGAAAAGATTTAATTTTTTCCATAAACAACCTCTATCACTTGTGGAATAACTTTTGCATAACAACTTATTGCGTCATGCTCCATCTCGTTGAATTCGTCTGCACCGTTGCTGTCCACCATGTTTGACACGGATTTTACAGACAGGGTATCCACACCCAAAAGCGTGCATACCTGTGCGATTGCACCCATTTCCATATCTTCTACCGCAAGGTCACACTCACGGCAATATGCCACGTTGTCTGCGTTGTATCTGAATGCATCCGTAGTGGCAATGCGACATATTTTGTAGCCAAGTTTTGCAAACTCGTCTACGTATTTTTGTGTGAGAGATATGTGTTTGTCGTCAAAGTTAGACAGTTGACCACGATCTATGCCGTTTGGCAAACTAAGGTCAAAGTCATATTGCATGGCACTTTTGCCAACAACCACGTCGCCTATTTTGAGTGACGGGTCGATTGCACCAACCACGCCAAAATTTGCAATTGTTGTTGCGCCAAATTTTTGCACGCAAAGTATTGCACCCATTGACGAGTTGACTTTGCCAATGTCGCTCACGCAAAGCACAACTTTTTTGCCAAGCAGGTTGCCCAGATAAAACTGTTTTTTTGCAAAACTTTGTGGCACGACGTCTGTCATAAGGTCGAGCACCGGTTTTGCCTCTGATGCCATTGCACAAACTATACCAAGCATAATTTATCCTTTAAATTTTTACAAAAATTTTGTTGCCATTTTTGTCAAAAGTTGCAAGTCGTGTTATGCCAAGCGTTTTGAGGTGACATACAGTCTCGTCAAACTCAAAACCAAGTGATGCCGTCACGTGAGCATCGCTTGACAACACAAAGTCAAAGCCGTGTTTTGCAAACTCTTTTATCAAAAAGTCGGCAGGATAAAGCCCACCCCTGCCCTTGAATTTGCGGTTGCCGTTGATTTCTATCAGACATCCACAACCTGCAAGGCGTTTGACTGCATCTTTTGCAATTTGTTGATACTCGCTTTGCACTTTGCCAAAATCGCCATAAAGGCTGATGAGGTCAAAGTGACCGATGATTGTCGGTTTTGTTTTTTGCACCATATCCACAACCGTGTCAAAATAGCATTTTGCAACGGCAAGGATATCGTTGTCAAACCCCTCTGCAAGCAGTTTTAAAAAAGTTTCTTTAGACTCGTCCAGTGCAAAAACTTTTTTGGGGTTGAGGTCAAACACAGACAAAAACTTTCCGTCAACGGGCAAATAGTGCACAGACCCTATCGTATAGTCAAACACGTCGTCTGGCGTTTGTCCAAATGCATCTGCCTCGATGCCCATCATAAGGTTGATTTTGTCCTGATATTTTTGTTTGAGTCGCAAAAACTCCTGTTTAAATGCAGGATAGTCTTTCATGCAATAACTCTGGTCAAAAAGCGTGAGAGAGTGTGGCGAAAAACCAAGTGTATCAAAACCCTTGGCTATTGCGTCTTTTGTCATCTCCTCCATACTGCAACCACCGTCACAAAACTGTGTGTGGGTGTGCAGATTGCATTTGTAAATCATTGTTATTGCATCTTCTCCTGTTTGACTTTTTTGTCAACAATGTGTCTGCGTGCAAGTTCGTCTCTTATCTCGTTGAGCGAAATGCCATATTCTACCATAAGCACCATCACGTGGTAGGTCAGGTCGCAAATTTCGTATACAGTTTCTGCCTTGTCGCCACCTTTTGCACCAATGATAACTTCGGTGCACTCTTCGCCCACTTTTTTGAGGATTTTGTCCAACCCTTTTTGGAAAAGATAAGTCGTATAACTGCCCTCTGGCATAGTTTGTTTTCTGCCAACAAGCATTTTGTACAAATTGTCAATTGCAAACTCTTTTTCGTCTTCGTTTTTAAACACAGGTTTTGTAAAACAACTTTCACTGCCTGTGTGGCATGCAGGGCCGTCTTTTTTGACCTCTATCACCAAAGCGTCGTTGTCGCAATCGGTTGTGATTGACACAACGTGCTGATAGTTGCCAGACGTTTCGCCTTTGAGCCACAACTGTTGTCTGCTGCGGCTATAAAAACAAGTGAGTTTTGTGTCTATTGTTTTTTGAAGGCTCTCTTTGTTCATATATGCAACTGTGAGCACCTGCTTTGTATAATAGTCCACAACAACTGCAGGTATAAGACCTTTTTCGTCAAACTTTAAACTGTTGATATCTGTCATAACTTTTCTCCTTTTTTATAACCTTACTGACACACCGTTGTCTGCAAGTATTTGTTTTAGATTTTTTATGTCCACCTGTTTGAAGTGGAATATAGATGCGGCAAGACCTGCATCTGCCTTTGGGCAGGCACGAAACAAATCCACAAAGTGTTTTTCGCAACCGGCACCACCAGACGCAATGATTGGTATAGAAAGTTTTGCACCGATTTTGTCAAGCATCTCAATATCAAAGCCACCCTTTACGCCGTCGGTATCTATGCTGTTTAGCACAAGTTCGCCTGCGCCGTTTTCCTGACCCATATATGCCCATTCGATTGCATCTATGCCTGTGCACTCTCTGCCGCCTTTTGCAAAAACCACAAATCTGCCGTCAACACGCTTTACGTCCATTGACAACACAACGCACTGGTTGCCATATTTTTTTGCACCCTGCTCGATGAGTTTTGGGTTTTTGATAGCACCGCTGTTTACGCTGACTTTGTCTGCACCGCTTTTCAGCACTCTGTCAAAATCGTCAAGTGTGTTTATGCCACCCCCAACCGTAAGTGGTATAAAAATGTTTTTTGCAACGTCTTTTAGCACGTCTGCAAACAGTTTGCGTCCCTCGCTTGATGCAGTTATGTCATAAAAAACAAGTTCGTCCGCACCACTTGCGTTGTAAAACTTTGCAAGTTCCACCGGGCTGTCCACGTCTTTTATGCCTTGAAAATTTGTACCTTTTACCACCCTGCCGTCTTTTACGTCAAGGCATGGTATTATCCTTTTTGCCAACATATATTTATCCTTTAAAAAGCATCTTTGCTTTGTTTTTTCCACCTGTTTGCAATAAAACGCATTTTTATGCAAAGAGGCACAACCTTCATAAAATGATACAAAAACTTGTTGAAAAAACCCGGTATATGGATGCGTTTGTTTTTTTGCACTTTTTTGAGCGAAGTTTTTGCAACGTACTCGGGAGTTTTTGCCGAAAGTTTGCCCCACAGCCCCTGACCTTTGATATCTGCGATGATATCCGGGCGGGTAGGCACTCCACCAGGCAACACAGTTGTGACCTTTACGCCCTGTTTTTTAAGTTCGAGACGAAGTGAACTGAAAAAACTTGTGAGGCACCCTTTTGTTGCACTGTAAAGAGCAAAATATGGCATAGGGCTGACGCCACTCATGCTTGAAATTGTGATGACCTCTACCTTGTCTGCCCTGCGTTGCAAAAGGCTGTATGTGTTTGTTATGGTTGCCTCTACGTTGACACGTGTTTGAAAAATGAGTTTTGGCAAAGTATACTCCATAACCCCTTTTTGAATGTCCACACCCGCAACGTTGACGATTTTGTCAAACTTTAGCCCAAGGGTATCGATATAGTCAAACATATCCGCACGGCTTTTTTCGTCGTCAAGCATACATGGGCATACCTTGATATCCACGTCGTATTGACTTTGTATCTGTTGTTTGAGGTCGTCTAGTTTATCCTCACTGCGACCTGTTAAAAACAAATTTTGTTTTTGTTTTGCACACTCGATGACAAAGGCTTTGCCAATGCCACCAGTTGCACCCGAAATGAAAGTATAGTTCATACCAGCTCCAACACTTTTTTGAGGTCAAGTTTGCCTTCGTACAGGGCTTTGCCCAGAATTGCGCCATACGTACCCATATTTTTGAGACTTTTTATTTCGTCATAAAAAGTTATGCCACCAGACGCAACCACGTCGAGACCATCTATTTTTGCAAGTTCGCCATATACCTGCAAATTTGTGCCAGACAAAGCACCGTCTTTTGAAATGTCTGTATAAATGACTGTTTTAACGCCTGCGTCACGCAGTTTTGTGCAAAAGTCAACTGATTTTACGTCGGTGATTGTTTTCCATCCGTGGATGGCAACGTAGCCATCTTTTGCATCTACGCCAACTGCAATTTTGTCGCCGTATTTTTTTGCCATTTGCTCAACAAAAGCAAAGTTTTCTACCGCAACAGTGCCAAGTATAACCCTGCCCACGCCACAGTCGATATATTTTTTGATGCGCTCTTCGTCACGGATGCCACCGCCCACCTCGACGAACATACCGCAGTTTTTTGCGATTTTTTCTATCACGTCAAAGTTGGCAAGTTTGCCGTCTTTTGCACCGTCAAGATCCACCACGTGCAGATTTTTTGCACCGCACTCCAAAAAGTTTTTGGCAATGACCACCGGGTCGTCGGCATATATTTTCATCTGGTCATAGTCGCCAAAAGTCAGTCTGACAACTTTTTTGTCTTTTATGTCAATAGCAGGAAAAATTTGCATATTTTTGCTCCTGATTTGGTTTTGTTTTTATAACTTCAACTCCCTCCGTCGCTGCACTTTGTTTCGCGACACCTCCCTCCTCTGAGGGAGGCTTTAGTGGGGGTATTTATAAACAAAATTTTATAAATCTAAATTAAATTTCGTTGAACGCTTTTAAAATTGCAAGACCTGTTTCGCCAGATTTCTCTGGATGAAACTGTGCACCAAACACATTGCCGTTTTGCACCATTGCAGTGAGGTCAATGCCATAGTTGCTTGTTGCAATGACGTCGTTGCAGTTTTTTGCATAATAAGAATGCACAAAATATACGTAGTCGCCATCCTTGATATATTTAAACAACGGACTTTGCTTTTTGATGTCAAGGCTGTTCCAGCCCATATGTGATATTTTGAGAGTTTTGTCCACGTCGTCTGCAATAGGGCAGACGTCACCCTTTATAAACCCAAGACCTTTGTGGCATCCATATTCAAAACTGTTTTCAAAAAGCAGTTGCATGCCAAGACAAATGCCCAAAAGCGGTTTGCCCTGTGACACCTGTTGTTTCAGCACAGGTACAAGACCCGTCTGATGCAAAAGCTTTATTGCGTCGGCAAAAGCACCAACCCCAGGCAAAATGATTTTGTCTGCGTTTTTGATAACATCCGCATCGTTTGTGATGACGTTTTGTGCCCCGATAAAATCAAGACTGCTTTTTAGCGAAAACAAGTTGCCAACACCATAGTCAACTATAGCAATCATCAAAGCACCCCTTTTGTAGACGGCAAAACGTCTTTGTTTTTTTCGTCAATGGCAACCGCCTGACGAAGCGCACGTGCAAATGCTTTAAAGACACCCTCTGCCACGTGATGATTGTTTTTGCCACAGATTTTTTTGACGTGCAAAGTGATTTCGGCATTGCGCACAAAAGCAAGCAGATATTCTTCGACAAGTTCTGCATCCATATCGCCAAGTTTGTATTCGTCCGGAAAGTCTACCTCAAAGTTGAGATATGCCCTGCCACTAAAGTCTATTGCAACAAGCACCAGAGCCTCGTCCATTGGCAAAATGACAGAGCCATAGCGATATATGCCCTTTTTGTCACCCAAGGCTTCTTTAAAGGCTTTGCCCAAAGCAATGCCACAGTCTTCTACCGTGTGGTGGCAGTCTACGTGAATATCCCCATTGCAAAAAAGGTCAAGGTCAAAGTTGCCGTGTTTTGCAAACAACTCTGTCATGTGGTCAAAAAAGCCACAGCCTGTTTTGACGTTGTATCTGCCCTGACCGTCAAGGTTGAGCATACCCTTTATATCAGTTTCGCCCGTTTTGCGTGCAAAGTCGATTTTTCTCATATTTTTTCTCCAAAAAGTATACCTGACAAAGTATACGCAAGTTGTTTTATCTGTTCGTTTGTGCCAACCGTAATGCGCACAAAATCTTTTATCCTTTCGTCACCAAGGTGTCGCACCAAAATGCCCTTTTGTTTGAGTTTTGCATATACCTCTTGTCCGGACATTTTTTCGTGTTTTGCCAAAACAAAGTTTGCTTTTGACGGCAAAACCAAAAAACCGAGTTTTTCAAGACAATCTACAAGATATTTGCGTGACAGTTTGATTTTGTCGCAACACTCGTCAAAATAGTCGTGATCTTTTATTGCCATTGCACCTGCAATTGTGCTGAGTCTGTTGACGTTGTATGGATTAAAACTGAATTTGATTGTTTTGAGGTCGTTGATAAGACTCTCACACGCAACCGCAAACCCCACCCTTGCACCTGCAAGCTGACGTGATTTTGACATTGTCTGCACCACGATGAGGTTGTCGTATTTTTGTGTGAGTGGCACAGCCGTCTGTGCGCCAAAGTCTACGTATGCCTCGTCAACCACAACAAGTCTGTTTTTGTTTTGGCACACGAGTTTTTCTATCTCGTCAAGACCAAGGCAAATGCCCGTTTGTGCGTTTGGGTTTGCAATAATCACGTTGTCTTGGATGTCTTTATAGTCATCAACGTTTATGCAAAAATTGTCGTCAAGTGGCACAGATATATACTTTATGCCAAACAACTGACAAAAAACAGGATAAAATCCATAAGTCACGTCAGGGCAAGCCATACCCTTTTTGCCACAAAACGCCTTGAATACAAATGCCAAAATTTCGTCACTGCCGTTGCCTGATATTACGTTGCTGATATCCACTCTGTAATAGTCTGCAATTGCCTGATCAAGCAGTTTTGTGGATGGATCGCTGTAAAGCCTTAGCTTTTGCACCTCGTCACAAGAGATTGCGTCAATGACGCTTTGTGACGGTGGATATGGCGATTCGTTTGTGTTGAGTTTTATATACTGCATATCCTGTGGCTGTTCGCCAGGGGTATATGGCAAAATGCCTGCAAGACTTTCGTCAAGAAATCTGCCCATAAGTTACTCCTCAAACCTGATTGTAGCAGACTTTGCGTGTGCAGAAAGACCTTCTGCCTGAGCAAAGGTTGCCACCTGGTCTTTAACTTTGCCGAGTGCCTGTTTTGTATATTGAATATATGATGATTTTTTTACAAAATCGTCAACGGAAAGTGGCGAAGAAAATTTTGCACTGCCACTTGTTGGCAAGGTGTGGTTTGGCCCTGCAAAATAGTCGCCGAGTGCCTCCGGAGTGTATCCACCCAAAAAGATAGAGCCTGCGTTTGTGATTTTGTCAAGATAGTCGTATGGGTTTTGCACACACACCTCAAGGTGCTCTGGTGCAATTGCATTTGAAACCTCTATTGCCTTGTCAATGCTGTCCACCACAATGATTTTGCCATTGTTGTCTATTGATGCTCTTGCAATATCCTGTCTTGGCAACAATGCAAGCTGACGCTCGATTTGTTGTGCAGTCTGCAAAGCAATATCTTTGCTGTCCGTCACCAAAACCGCAGTTGCAAGTTTGTCGTGCTCTGCCTGTGACAAAAGGTCTGCCGCAAGATGAGTTGGGTTTGCACTTTTGTCTGCAATGACCAGAATTTCGCTTGGGCCTGCAATCATATCGATAGAAACTGTGCCAAACACAAGTTTTTTTGCAAGTGCCACAAAAATGTTGCCCGGGCCTACTATTTTGTAAACCTGCGGTATGCTCTCTGTGCCATATGCCATTGCGGCAATAGCCTGTGCGCCACCGCACTTGAAAATTTTGTCCACACCTGCAAGGTCTGCCGCAACAAGAATTTCTGCCTTGATTTTGCCGTCTTTTTGCGGAGGTGTGCACATGACAATTTCGCTCACGCCTGCAATTTTTGCAGGGATGGCATTCATAAGCACTGTTGAAGGATAACTTGCAGTGCCACCCGGCACGTATATGCCCGCTTTTTGAATTGGAGTATATTTTTGTCCCAATATTATGCCGTCTTGTTTTGTCACCTCAAAACCTTTTTTGACCTGCATTTTGTGAAAAAACGCAATGTTTTCCGCCGCAGTTTTGAGTATGTTTTTAAATTCGTCACCCACTTGTGCTTTTGCTTCTTGTATCTCTTGCTTGCTCACAAGCAAATCGTCAAGCAAAACACCGTCAAACTTTTGCGTATATTGTTTGAGTGCCTCGTCACCACGGGCAAGCACCTGTGCGATAACCTCTTTTACAACAGATTCATACTCGCCATACGTTTGTATCTCACGGTTGAGCACTTTGTTTATATCAAAATCTTTGTCAAAAATTTTAATCATCAGGCAACTCCTTTTTGAGGTTTTGCACCATATTGTCTATTTCGTCATTTTTAAATTTGTATTTTGCCTTGTTGACAATGAGTCTTGCGCTTATTGGCAAAATTGTCTCTATCACGCCAAGATCGTTTTCTTTCAGCGTAGTGCCTGTTTCGACAATATCCACAATAACGTCACTCATGCCAAGTATTGGCGCAAGCTCGATAGAGCCAGACAGTTTGATGATGTCGATATCTCTGTTTTTGCCTGCATAAAACTCTTTTGCAATGTTGACAAATTTTGTTGCAACCACAAGTGGTTTTGAAAGGTCGTCACGATAGCCGTTTTTTGCCGCAACTGCCATGCGACATTTGCCGATTTTGAGGTCGAGCATTTCGTATACGTCTGCGTCATACTCAAGCAAAATGTCTTTGCCTGCAACACCAACGTCTGCCGCACCACGCTGTACATAAATTGGCACGTCACTTGGCTTTACCCAAAAATACTGCACGCCGTTTTTTTCGTCTGTAAAAATGAGTTTTCTGCTGTCTTTGTCAAACTCGTCGCAGGCATATCCTGCTTTTTCAAGCATTTTGTATACTTTTTCGCCAAGTCGTCCTTTTGGCAAAGCAATGTTTATCATAAATCACCTCACAACTCGACAACCTGTGCAAACTTTTTGTCTGCAGGGGCTGTTTTTGCAACAAGCACTTTTTTACCCAAATCAGTTTGTTGCTGTGCATATTCGAGCACTTTTGCATAGTCGCTGTTTTGGCTGTAAAGCACCAGAACGTCAGTTTCGTCACCATACTGAGTTTGTTTGTACATTGCAAGCTCGTTGAGATAAATTGCAAAGCCAAGTGCCTTTACGTCTGCAAATTTGCCTGCAAGTTTGTCATATCTTCCACCAGAAAGCACAAGGCTTGGTGACTTGCTGACGTAACCCACAAACACAATGCCGTTGTAATAGTCTGTGTCGTTGATGATAGAAAAATCGAGACGAACTTTGTCGCCATAACCCATTGTGCCAAAACTGTCGCAAACAATCTGCAATTCGTCCACAGCCTGTTTTGACACCTCGTTTGTAGCAACCTGTTTTGCAATGGCAAGCACCTCGCAAAAACTTCCTTTTGCACTCAAAAGCAAAGATACCTTGTCGGCAAAAGCAGGGTCTATGCCCTTTTGCTGACAATAAGTTTTTAGGTCGTGCACGTTTTTTGAAGACACGTATGCCAAAACTTCGTCACCATTGACAATGCCATATTCTTCCATAAGGCCAAGCACCACGCCAAGATGAGATACGTCCAAAACAAAGTTTTTGTCAATTGCACCAAGGCTTTTGCCTGCAAGTGACAAAACCTCCAAAATGCCATAGCCGTCCACGTCGCCAATGAGTTCCAGCCCAACCTGGCTGATTTCCTTAAACTCTTTTGTTGCACCCTGCGGACGATACACACTCTCTTTATAATAGAGTTTTTCGCTTTGAAGGTTTGTCGCTTTGGTGTTTTTGACAATAGACAAAGTGACGTCTGGTTTTAGTGCCATGAGTTTGCCGTTAAGGTCGGTAAAAGTGATGACGTAAGGACTGCGCAAAAACTTTTTGTTTTCGAGATATACGCCGTATTCTTCAAACTTGCTCATTTTAAATTGTTTGTAACCAAAACCTTCATAAAGATTTTTGAGGTCAAAAAACAATCTTTCTTCGTCAAAAAAATCAGTCTTTTTCATTGTCTGCCTCCACCATTTTGCCTACTATTTCTGCATAGCCACCACTGCCATATTTGATGCAACGTGACACCCTGCTGAGTGTTGCAGACGAAATGTCTGTGATTTCTATAATCTGCGAATAGGTATATCCTTTGAGCAAAAGTTTTGCACACAAAAGTCGCTGTGCCATTTGCTCAACTTCGCTAGGAGTGCAAAGGTCCTGGAGCAACGCCTCAAAATCTTTTGCAGAGTCTATTTTTGCAAGACATTGATACAATTCGTGATTGATTTTTTGTTTGTCAAATTTTTCCATTTTAAACCCACCAGATTGTGATATTGAAGATATTTTACACCCTCACTTTAGTTTTGTAAAGCACTTTCACGAATTAAAGTGTGAAAGCAAGACAAAAAATTTCATTTTTGTCTTACGCTACGAGTAAAACGTATGTAAACTGGTACATAGTAAGAGCCACTTTGTAAACCCAAACAAGTTCGAGTTAAAGTGAATAAATTGTTTTTCTTTTTATTATAAAAAACAAAAAAGACGGCATTTGCCGTCTTAGTCTTCAAAAAACAACTCATCATCACGCCATTTTAATGGATTGGTGTCGATGTATTGCCAAATATTATCATAGTCTTCCTGATTGCGTATCACATGGTCATAAAAAGATTTTTGAAAAATTTCGCAACCTGCCATTTTTGTTGCAACACCCTTTGTTTGATGCACTACGTTAGATATCGTAGGGGCGACCATTGGTCGCCCGTTGTCGTCAGAATGAATTTGCAAAATCATATGCAAATGATTTGGCATAACAACGTGTTTATCCACCGTTATCATTGGGTAATGAGTCGGGATATCCAAAATAACCTTTTCTACAATTTGCCCAACTCGTGTCAACACTTGTTTTTGCGGGCGACTAATGGTCGCCCCTACGGGCTCATCAACATTGTTTTTGTTACACGATAAGTTTCCCCAAAACAAATTTTTTCTTTCTTTTGCGCATATGGTTATAAAATATGCACCACTGTTATCATAACTGAACTCTTTTAATCTGTTTTGTTTTCTTGTTGGTTTTTGCTGGTCTTTCATAAATAAATTTTACTACAATCTTGAGCTTGTTTCAATACAAAAAAAGACGGCAGATGCCGTCTTTTTTTTGTTTGTTGTTATCACATTGTTATCAAAGTTTTATGCTCCAGACGTCTTTGGCACGCAAAAGTTTGCCAAAGATATATTTGTTGCTTGCAGATTCGTTCATGACGTAAAGTCTGCCGTCGAGATATACCATTTCTTCTGCCATAGGTGGTGCAGAAATTGTATCCACAAGGCAACCGCTGTCAAGATAACTTATGCCAATTTGTTGTCCTTCAACAGTGATTTTGTCGTCGCTGAGTTGTGGCATATTGTATACGTAAAGTTTTGACGTTGCAATACCATAACTGCTCGAAAGCACAACCTTGTTTTCTGTTATCACCATACCCTGGATTTTGTCTGGTATGCTGACTGCGCCAATTGGCTTGTCACTTGCAATGTTGCCGTTTGTGTCAAGAGGATATGCAAAAACAACTGCATGATGCTCGTCACCCTCTGGAGTTGTCATATGGTGTGTTTCGTCAGTTTGGTATTTGCCATCCATATAAAACTCGCCAACGTACAAAACAGCACCGTCAACATGGCAGAAAGATGCCCCGCAAGCCACAGGCACGTTTTGTTGTGCAACAACGTCGCCACCTTCGTTTGCAGACAAAATATCTGTGAGCGAATAGACAAGGATTGAAGATGGGTCACCTTCGCTGTTGCACACGTATACCTTGTCTTTAAACACAGAAATGCCACCTGCGTGGTTTGTTGTATATTTGCCCTTTTCGTCTTTGAGTTGAACGTAGGTTTGCTCACGGTCATAGCCAGTGCCATCAATGATATAAATTCTGCTTGGTTTTTTGCCTTTCATATATCCACTGGCAAGCAAAGTGTCGTTGTCGACAGAGCAAAAGCCCTGTTGAATAAAATCGTCACCTGCGCCAGGCGTTGCAAACTCTTTTTGACTGTCACGACTGTAAAAATCGTTGTAAACAAGTGGCTCGGCAAGCATAAAACCAATCACGCCAACTATTGCCACCACCACAATGATTGCAAGTGTTTTTATTGCAATTTTGATGAGTTTTTTTATCATAACATTTCCTTTTTTTCAATCAAGTTACATTGTCAGCAGTTTTCTGCAATGTCAAAAATGAGTTTTTCGGTGTCCTGCCATCCAAGGCATGGGTCTGTGATAGATTTGCCATATATGCCCTCGTGGCTGATGGCCTGACTGCCCTCTACGATATAACTTTCTATCATCATGCCCTTTACAAGTTTTTTGATGTCGCCGTTGTGTTTGCGACTGTTGAGAACTTCTTTGGCAATGCGTATTTGCTCTTTGTATTGTTTGCCACTGTTTGAGTGGTTTGTGTCTATCACGGCGGCAGGATTTTTAAGGTCCATTTTGTCATAAAGTTCAAGCAGACGCATCATATCTTCATAGTGATAGTTTGGTATGTTGTTGCCATGCTTATTTACACCGCCACGCAAAATTGCATGTGCAAGGTCATTGCCACTTGTTGTCACGTCCTGACTGCGATAAATAAAGTTGTGACCGTGCTGTGCAGCGTATATCGAGTTGAGCATAACGGACAAGTGACCGCTCGTTGGGTTTTTCATGCCAACGGGGATGTCCATTCCGCTTGCAGTAAGACGATGTTGCTGGTTTTCTACAGACCTTGCGCCAATCGCCTCATAACTGAGCAAATCGTCAAGATAACTTCTGTTTTCGGGATAGAGCATTTCGTCCGCAGAGCTCAAACCGCTTTCGCTCATTGCCCTGAGGTGTATTTTGCGTATTGCCACAATGCCTTCTGCAAGATTTGGCGCTTTGTCCGGCACAGGCTGGTGCAACATACCCTTATATCCTTCGCCCGTTGTGCGTGGTTTGTTTGTGTATATGCGTGGGATTATCATGAGTTTATCTTTGACAAATTCGTTCACTTTGGCAAGACGACTGATATAATCGCACACAGCGTCTTCGTTGTCGGCAGAACATGGGCCAATAACAAGCACAAACCTGTCGTCTTTGCCCTCAAAAATATCCCTTATTTGTTTGTCGCGAGTTGCTTTTGCCAACGCCAGCTCTTTTGACAGAGGAAACTGACTTTTTATTTCATCAGGGCTTGGCAAAACGCCGTTTATCTTCATTGACATACGTCACCTCGAAAAAACAGATTTTTGTTTTTCAAATTATATATTTTTTGCCCTGCCTTGTCAACGGCAAGGCAAACAAAAAAGCCTGTTTCGTAATGAAACAGGCAATTTGGTGCGGGAAAGAGATTCGTAAGGAGCAAAGCGACGGAATACTCGAATTAGCGTTGTTTTCATACAAGCACTTGCCAAGTTTTGTTTACACGGTCTTTACTCGTGAACGCCTGCCTGACGGCAGGGCTTATGCGATTGCTACCATAAGGTCAATCGCGTCACTCCTGTGCCTTGCCAACACCAAGACCAAAAGGCAAAAGAAAAAACCCAAGTTTTCACTTGGGTTTATTTCTTGGCGCGGGAAAGAGATTCGTAAGGAGCAAAGCGACAGAACAGCGAGAACGAAGTGGAGCGTCACTCCTGTGCCTTGCCCACGACAAAACCAAAAGGCAAAAGAAAAAGCACAGTTTTCACTGTGCTTTATTCTTGGCGCGCCGTAAGAGATTCGAACTCCTGGCCTTTTGGTCCGTAGAACTAAAGCCAGGGCGAAAAAACCACTAAAAACGGGTTTTTTTGATAAAAAATAAGGGTTTTAACAAAAAAATGCAATAGCATACCCCAAATATACCCACATATGCCTTGACTGTAAAAAATTAAAAGACCGGTTTTATCCGGTCTTTAATATTTATTAAACCATGTATATATTGTTTGATTTTGCTCTTGCCAAAATTTTTCTCTTTCTGGTGTGACTTCATTAAAATCAATACGTTGTATCTGTTCCATTGAACGATATAACATTTCTCCCATTACATGAAAGGGGTCAGTTGTTTTACATTTATAAACATAAAGTTCATAATCATTAGTAAAAATACTATATTTTCTTACATAAAAAAAATAAGATTTAATCACAATACACCTCAATAAATTGAAAAAGATAAATACTCAAGTTTATTATTATAAATACTTATCTCCAAACATCCCCATATATTTCAAATTGTTCTTGTATGTATTCAGTTTCAATTTTTTCAACAAGGCCGTTAAGTTCACGCAGACGTTCAATTTTCTTTGCATCAGTTTCTTCCGGTTGTTGTTTTGAATAATCAACAATATATTCATCGCGCCAAACTTCTTTATAAAGTTTATCAAGTGTGCCTTCAGTACAACCACAGACTTGACAAACAAATTGCTTAATTTGGTCGTCAGTCATACTGTCAAGTTCTTGCTCAACTTCACGTGGTATTTTATAAAGAACGCCCCAGGTTGAAAGTTGTCGAGTTCCTTTAAGTCCAAAATACATTTGCTCCAGGTGTTCGGTTGTGTCATTAACGTAGTCAAACTTCGTCATATACTTTACAACTTCCATAATAGACTTTAACAACCTTTCTTCATAAGGCTTTTTTCTGTCACGTCTTTTGTTATATACCCCAAACGCTTCAAGATAAACAATACCTTCTTGCTCATCAGTTCCGTATTTACCACCACCAGCATATTCAACTGACTTCGCCCATGCAGGCGCAAGAAAATCATAATCATCTTTTGTATACTCACGCTTTAAAACCATTGTATGTAAGTGAGGATGCCATTTACCAGAATTTTCGCCAATCTTTACTTCTAAAGATTTCACGCCACCGGCATAACGTTTTTTAAATTCTTTGCGTGTTTGTTTATGGTCGTGTGTCATATAACGCCAGGCATCTTGCAGCACTTCCAAACCTTGTGTCAATTTTTCCCTGTCACGTATTGTATAATTCACAAACACGATATAATTGCCACTATCAACCCAAGATTTAAGATATGGATAGAGTTTTGCCAACCAAAGCATTGACTTTGCTTTGTTGCATATCGCACAATAACGGCTTTTACAACGGCTAAAACCCTTAAAGTGTTGTGTTCCACAATGATCGCATTTTATAGTGTTTATAAACTCACCACAACTTTGTATTTTCCATGCTTCAGCAGTTAGTCCTGCTTTTTCAAAAGTAGGAGCAATCAACTTGTTATTTATCTGATGAAGCGATTTAAATTTTTTATACTTCATAAGCTTTTTGCTCCTTTTTTCTTTTTGTTTTTTTTTGAGTGTTTTTACCCCTTCGGGCAGCTATCGCTCAACCAAGTTTTGAGCTGGAAGTGACCCCACTTGTTTCTATATATTATAAATAAAAAACAATAGCACTTATCCACAATTTGTAGTGTAGTTTACACGGTAGAAAATCAACGCTTTTGTGGCTATCAGCAGTTGCTTATTCGCCACAAAAGCTGTTTCGTTTCTATTACCAACTACCAAAAAAGCACATCCAAGCAAAGAAAGTAATTGTGGATGCAGAGCTTGAAACAACGTCACGAGAGTTCTTTATGTATACCAGGGGCGTTGCTTTGCCCTGCTAAGCCTTCACCTGGCTATGCCAGGTGAAGACTTGACGCAACGGATAAGGTTAAAATCATTTTTTAGACTTCTTAGAAGCCTCATATTCCTCAACAAGCTTTTCTGCAATGTCACGTTTATTTAAATCATAAGCTTTGGCCAAAACTTTTTTGTAATCATATTTTTTACTTATCTCATCCAACATTGATTTAACTTTTGGTGTGAGAACAACTTTGTCTTCTGCCTGATTAGTTATCTTCAACAACTGCTGTATAAAGTAACTGTTTTGCGACTTAAATTCTTCCAACGTTGGTTTTGTGCTGCCATACGTTGGAACATCTTGCAAGCCTTTACCTTGTTTGCAGACTTCTGCAGTAAGGATCTCACTGTAACAATCAGTAGAAAACCTATCAGAGTAGATCTTTTTCTTACAAAGATAATAACGGTGTTCATCAGTTCCACCTTCAAGTGTACCGGAACGAGTTTCTATCTTACTTCTGAAGTAACCGTATTTATCGTGTACTGCAGTATGCTTCAAATGAAAAAAAGATACAACTTTTTTCAGAAGATAAAGAGTTAAACAATTATCACTTCGTTTAGTTCTATAATCATAATAAAGTGAAATAAATTTACCAAAAACAACATTATGCAAAAGATCTTCTAAATAAAAGAACGGCATTGCCAAGTTTTCATCAGAAACATCTGCTATATTAAGCAAAGTGCAAAGTTCTTTTGCATCAGCACCCCAACTGGATGCACGTTGTTCGTCTGTGTAAAAACGGATAAAAGGATAATTGTCTATAGTTGCTTTATGACGGGACATCTTTAAACTGTAGTTAAATAAATCGTTCTTTTGATTGGCATCATCAGACATTTTTTCAATGCCCTGCAGTTCAACCTGGTTGCCACGTTCTTTGCCTATTTCAGTTATACCAACACAAGCAAATTCGAGCATGCTGGTGTGTTCTTCGTCAATACGTTTTCCAAGTCGCACGTCATCAAAATCAAGAATATGAGCATAATTACTATCATAGCGATGCTCAGGGGTCCGTTCAAAAAAATCCATATCCCAAACAGGAAAATGCCCTTCACAAACAAGCATGTTATCTGACCGAATAGAATAATTTGCTAATGCCAAACTCGAAGGAACAGTATAAACAAAGTAAAGTTGGGCATACGTTTCCAACACGTCAAAAATGCTTTCACTTACAAGCTCTGTTTCTCTAAAAGTGGGATAAATGGTATAATCATAACCAAACAAATTATCTGCAGAAGGGTTACTATAAAAACGTTGTTCTTGTTTTCTTACCCAAAGTCTAGCAGACGTAAGATTGAAAACAAGACCTGAATCAATAGCACAATCAAAGTCGTTTTCAAATTGAGCCCATGGAAATAAAGGGAACTTCATATCATTATTTTGGATGAGTTCAAAAGCCTTTTGCCTGAAGATAACTTCCTGTGACAGCATTATATCTGTCAACGTCGTTGTCTTTTTGCTACCCATAGAACCGGTTATCAAAATAACCAGGTTAAGTTTGTTGTTTATAAAATTCTTATTACGTTGTTCAAACCTTCTAAGCCTTTTTAAACCTATATACCGGCGTATTTTAGATAAAAGAATATAACCTAAAACAAACCAGGCCCACGTTGGCAAAGAAGAAAACATGAGAGCAACGTCCATTGACAACTTGTACACCTGCAAATAAACAGTTGCAACGTCAAAAGAAACAATAAAATAAATCATCCAGGCAACAAGCTCCATTGCCATAGAAAAAACGTTTAAGTTGATCAGCCAAAGGCAGAGCCATAATCTTACGTAGATCTTACGTTGGTTTAAAAAATCAAAAAAACCTTTTAATTTTAGCCCTGCCGGCTGATATTTTTTTTCTAATTTACGCCATTTGACAAGAGCCTTGCTGTCCTCATTAACATCATTTTTACTTTCACTCAAAAGCATATGTTTGACAACGAAATACAAACCTACAAGTGGTGGCGCAAAAAGCATAATTAAAATGCTTGCCTGGTAAATAAATTTAACAACAATGCCAAGATAATTGCCAAAATTACTGGCATTAAAAAACTGTGGCCAAAAGGCTTGCATTTTAAGCTCGAAGTCAGACCAGAGCAAAGGAAAAGCTGTATCTATATTGACGTAAGATGAAACATTAGCAACGCCTGGCTGCATAACATTATCACTGTTTGTAAAGATGCAAAAAAGTTCAACAAAATAATAGGCAACAGACTGAAGAACGTGCCAGACTGTTTCAAAGAAACGCAACCACGCTGTAGAAAACAAAAACAGCGTAGATAACGTTAACAATGTTATGCCGATTGACAACCAATCTTTTTTTGTGAGCTTTTTAAAAATTGTCATACTGTATTAAAAGTAAAAACTATATAGCCAACCAGCAAAAAAATAAATACAGAAGCTATAAGTTTAAATATATTTTTTAACGTAGTCTTTTTCATTGTTTGACTTTTTATTTATTTTGGTTATAATAGTTAATGAAGAAACGCAACTTGTAAAAAGTTGATGAATGGGCGGCTTAAGCTTAGCCCGTGGGGCGTTTCTTTTTTTTATGTCATTTTTTAGGATATTTCCAAGATAAAGGCTTGTCTTCAAAATTAGATATTTTATCGTGACGGACTCTTTTTGCAATATACATTGCATTCGGGTCTTTTTTATTTGGATTAGGATAAATCATTTCATTTGAATGTCTGCCATCTTTTTCGCGATGCATAACCTTTCTATAACAATATTCGTCAACAGATTGTTCGCCTACAATAAGAGCAGGATGATTATTTTTTCTATAATACCTAAAATGAGGATAAGGGGCTTTCAAATGAATAGATTTTTTAGCCGGTTTAACTACCGGCTTTTTTGTTTTCTTTTTTACTGCCATCATTTACCCCTTAAGAAATCAACTACCCAACGAAGAACGTTCCAACCAAGAAAAATGAGAACAGCACCCAAGACCCACAAGCCAATAGTTTTAAGTTTGTCAAAAAAAGAATCTACTTCAGGAATTGTAACGTTAATAATAGGACCATCAGGATTGTCAGGGACAGGTTCGCCAGTATCTGGATCAACTGGTTTTGATTGCATATTGTCAACGACACCCAAATTGTAATAATCGCCATCAGTAACAAAAGCAAGACGTAAAATTGAAACGTCAGCTATAATAGTAAATTCCTTTTCAGTCACAACAAATGTATTAGTGTTATAAGTGCCAGTATTATAGTCAGTCAAAGCAAAACGCAAAACCCAATCGTGTGAACGAATTTTGTCTTCAGACTCCTTGCTAAGATTACTTTGAACTTCAACGTCAAAAATACCAGCCTCATACATTTGACCAATTTGTTCATTTTCCAAAAAAGCATCGGATTTTTCTATGCTGTTCCATTGATAGGTTGAAGAAAACCAACCGTCACCAGTATACGTCACGTCAATGTCTGATTTAAGATAAACCGTATCCGGTGTAACCTCGCCAAATTGAACAATATCACCAGTGCTACCACCTTTGTGACTGTAATAAGTCTGATATGTATAATAAACATCTGCTTCAAGCAGGTTTTTCATTTTTTTATCGGTAGAAAAAGAAACAAAATGCACGTCACAAGCCGTTGCAGAAGCAAAAATGCCACCGTCAGGATAACGAATAAAGCCAACGTATTTATCTGTAACAGTTATAACTTCAACGTCTTTAACAGACAAAGAAAGGGTTGAGCCACTACCTGTAAAAGTGAATGCTTTGCCTACTTTAAATGGGGTCATAGAAACAGTGTTGCCATTGTCAAGTTCTTCATCAAAATCAGAGATAAAACGTCTTGAAATAGAAGAAATTTCGTAATAACGTGTTTCATCAGAACTAACGGTCAAACCATCGACTTTATATTTAAAAAAGCCGTCATGAGAATTAATCAAGGTCAAACCATAAACTTTATAATCAACGTCTTTCTCAACCAAAGAAATATTAATGGAAGCTGCACGCAAAATTGCAGGCGAATAAACGTAAACAAAAAGTTCGTTGTTTACACTTTCTGCAACTGTCAAAAGTTCCAATTTGCCATTGGTATAATCAATAGGATATTTAGATGCATCAAACATTGGATCTTCAGCAAGGTCGTCCATAACGTTTGTATATTGAATAGTATCGTTTGCTGTTACAGCAAAGGCTGTGGCAGTTCCGCCACAGCCGAAGCATAGCAACAAAACGAAAATCAAAATAAGACTAATTTTTTTCATCGTTTTTTCCGTTTATTATTTTTAGTTGTAAAAACTCCTGTCAAAGCACAGATAATCACAAAGGCCAAACCTATGCCAAGGCCAAGAACGATTGTGTCAAAATCTTCCTCAGATACAACTTGTCCAAGCTCGGTTTTAACCAAGGTGATTGTTGTATCTTCAGTTATTAAAAATTTTCGTCACCTTCCGGTTCATAAAGAAAATTATTAATGCCAGCAACAGTAAGTGCATCCAAGATACTTGTGCCATAGTCTACCTGTGCGTATGCGTATACTTCACCATCAACGATAAATGTGATATTACATCTGATGATTTCATATCTTGCAGTAATTGTTGTTGTTTCGTTAATTTCTTGATCTACGTATTGAGTACCGTCAGCAAGGAACCAGCCAACAAAGTTGTAACCTGTTTTTGCTGGTGCATTAGGGATTTCTGCAGCTTCACCAATAATTACATAATCAGATTGAACTGTGTTGCCATCCGCAATGAAAGTAACAAGTTTTTCATTGAGTTTCCAAACAGCATAGAGGTTGATAGTTGAACCATTATTTTCAGTTACACCGTATACTTCTTCTTGATCTGCGTATTCGACGGCACCATTTGCTGCAGTTGCCCAGCCAAGGAAGATATAGTGTTCACGTGTGAATTTGTTTGCTGACAATTTAGTGTCAATATCATATTGAACACCTGTCTGATCTGCCATTGTGCCAGTACCGCCATTTGCATGGAACTTGAAATTATAAGTTACGGTTTCCCAAACTGCTTTGAGTGTTACAGTGCCATTTGCAGTTGCAGTAAGATTGTTTGCACTTGCACCATCTGTCAAATAGCTTGTTGTGCCATTGATAGACCATTTTACAAAATACATACCTTTATTTACGAAAGTATTAGCTGGCAATGTTTTAGCCTGGTCATATGTCATTGCAACGTCTGCCATAGTACCAGTACCGCCCATACCATCAAATTTGATCGTATAAGTGTTAGCCTGCCATACAGCATAGTAAGTGATTGTGCCACCGTCAGTTGCAGTCAATTTTGAAACAGATGCTTTATCTGTTTTTGCTACTGAACCTGTTGCTGAAGTTGCCCAACCAGTGAATGTATAACCTGTCTTTGTAAAGGCATTTGCAGTCAAGTTTGCAGTCTGGCTATATTTCATAGACATATCTGCCATTGTTCCAGTACCGCCATTTTTGTCGAACTTGATTGTGTAGTCATGTTCTTCCCAAACGGCATACAAAGTTACTGAGCCATTATCTGTTGCAGTCAAGTTTTTAACAGATTGTTTATCTGTATAAGTTGCAGTAGTTGCAGTTGATGACGTACTCCAACCTTTAAAAGTATAACCTGTGCGTGTGAGTGTGTTTTGTGTCAAAGCTTTAGCAACGTCATAAGTCATTGACATTGTTGCAATGCTACCAGAACCACCATTATTGTTGAATACAATGCTGTATGTATGAGCACGGAAACCAGCATACAAAGTAACGTCACCAATTACTGTGCTATCTGTATAAGGTTGAGTGCAAGCTTCATCTTTAAACCAACCTGTAAATGTATAACCTGTCTTTATTGGAGCGTCGGGCAAGCCATAAGTGACAATAGAAATCTTTTTGCTTGTGCCAGAAGTATACGTCTGGTTGATCTCATAGTCACCGCTTTCAGTTTCATATACGTCAGTAAATGTTATAGACACAGTGTATTCTGTATTAGCTTTCAAAGATCCAGCTTCATACAAGTCAACAAGATCAACGACAAATTCATTTGGATTCCAACCGTTAGCCAAGAAAGAATGTTCTACTGCATAGTTAGAGCCTGATGCAACAAATTGGACTTTAATAGTTCCAACAGCGCCATCTTGCCAACTATACTTAGAACTAAAATGCAATCTGCCTGTTGTTCCAGAATTATCTGTAAAATTAAGATAATTTGAACCTTGACCTGTCAACGTTGCAGGTGTATAAGATGCATATGGTGTAGCTTCATTGCCAGACATATAAAAAGGCATTACAGCTAAAACAGAAGTCTCAACAACAGAATCACTTACTGAAGGTGGAGTAACAACGTTGTCAGACTCATCCTCTTTAACGTTTGAGATCTTGACAAGCAAAACCAACGTTGAAAGAGAAAAGACTATTGCCAAAACCCAAGCAATAATTAAATGAATTTTTTGTTTTTTATAAGTCATAAAATCTCCTCAAAAAAAGAACTCAAACTAAAAGTTTGAGTTTAAAAATTATTCAGTTGCTTCGTCTGCAGGTTCTGGCATGTCGCAATCTTCACAAACACCATCTACATAGTCATGATTGCATTCATGTTCACATTCGATGCAAACACCATCTACGTAATCATGTTCGCAAAAGAGTGATGGAACAAACGTTTTAAGTGCCAACATTGACGTTGACAAAAAGATTGCAATAATAAGAACCCAAGAAAGAACCCTTTTGAATTTAGCTTTTTTAGCCATTTAAAAAATCTCCTTAAAAAAAATATAGTTGTAAAAGTGCAAGTGAGTATCAAAAAAAATATTAACTAAAGTTTGAGAAACACCCCCTTTATCAATCAAGAAATAACAAAGGCTACAAGTAAAGCATCGTTGGCAACCTTGTTATATTTAGTTTTACGTCTGTAAGGCTTTTTTCTTTTTGAATAATAATTGGGTTTAGTTCGTTTACGTTTTGGCATAAAATATCCTTATCCCTAAAAGGGAATGCAGTTTTACAGGGATGACTGCCAACCCGAGTGAGGTAGTGTAGTTTTACAAGGATGACTGCCAACCCAATGGTGGTGGTGTTTATTTTAAGTCTTACCACCAACAGACTAAGAACAAAGGAGTTCAAAATGCATAACGCAATGGAGTGGTAATGTTTAACGTGCTAGACCACTAATGCACAATCGGTATAATTGCTGAAACCACTCAAGGTTTTGGGGTGGTAATTCTTTTCCGGACGGCTACCACGAATCCGTCTTACACGACCAAGATTAAACTCTGATTGTCGAGACTGAGAGTGTGAGAGATTTAAAATACATTTTTCGGAGGAAAACCTAAAATGTAAATAATTCAAAAAAGAAACTTTGACAAAAAGTCAGGGTTTAATGGTGGTGGTCTTTAATTTAAAGTCCTACCACCAACGGACTAACCAAAAATCAGATAAAAAGGAAGTGTATGGATTTAAAAACAATCACTTTTTAGCGTGTCTGATATTCACCCATTTTGGAACGTCAACATTGTTTTTGCGATCAAATTCAGTTGTAACGTCCAACAAAACTTCTTCACCGGGAACAGCTTTAAAAGCCCCAACGTCTGTGCGACATTTTCTCAAACGTGGTTCAGGCATAAAACCTTCTGCATCTGGTGCAAAAACTTCTGCAACGTAATGGTTTTCGCCAGTATACGTTTTGTTTTGTTCAGAAGTGAATGAATAAGCTTTACTTGTAAGATAGATATACTTTGACATAAGTTACTCCTTTGCCCTTTTGGGCTTTTTATATTTGTTCCGGTTTAAGCATCCGGTGTGCTTTTTAAATTTTTTGATCAAGTTGTTTTCACAACTTCGATAAGCCTGCAGATAAGATACCGTTGACGTAAAGTGTGGGCAATCTACAAACGTAACGTTAAATAAACGTTGTGGAAAAGTTTGTTGCCAAAGATCAGCAGGTTTTGCAGTTTCAAATCTACGTTGCACGTTGCAATTTGCCCTGATACAGAACATACAAGGTGCACAAACAACAACATCTGCACTCATAATGCAATTGGTGTAGAAGACATTTGTCTGACGCCAAATATCTTATTGAGAATATAGTCATACTCTTCAATTACAACTGTTCTGTTATTGCCTATAACAATAACGCTATAAAGGCCTTTTCTTGTTTTTACTTCTTCAACGGCATAAATGCTGTTGATTGTCACAAAAAAGCGTGTGCCATCTTCTTTTGTTAATTGCATTGCGTTCATTTCTTCACTCTCCCCTTTGTTCAGTAATTTTGATAATTAAAAAAATACGATAATATCGTATTTATAAAAATATTATAAACGGTAATATCGTATTGTCAAGACAAAAAAACAATTTTATCGTATTTTTTTTTAAAAGGAGAACTAAAAATGCTAAAAATCAAAGATGCTCGTAAAGAAAAAGGATTAAAACAATATCAACTTGCAGAAAAAGTAAATGTATCAGTTCAAACAATTAGTGGTTATGAAACTGGTTATGCTAAACCACCAATTGAAATACTTATAAAAATTGCAGATGTATTAGAAACAACAACAGATTATCTTTTAGGTAGAGAATCGGAAATAGGAATTATAAATGCAAATGCAAACCTTGCTTCCGATGAAGTGCAACTACTCGATTTATATCGTCAAATGAACTTTCAAGACAAAAACCAACTCATTGGCTTTGCTAAAGCTTTGGTTTACTAAAAGGAGATAAAAAGATGGCAGAAAAATTAGTATGTCCAATTTGTGGCGAACCAACAAGAGTGTACATGGGCAATGCACGTAAAGACAGATTATGTGGCAAACATGCTGATGAACTTAAAGCCGGCAAGCTTGTTTTGGATGAAAAAGGAAACTTTGTATCAACAGAAAAAGAAGAAAGCAATCAAAATGAATTAACTTGCATTATTTGCGGACAAATATCAAATGGATATCATTTTTGCAAAGACTGCTACAAAAAATATAAAGACAAATCAGTTGATTTAAGAATAAAAAATTGTACTGAAACAACAATTTTAGATGAATATGGAAACAGAAAATATACTTGCGAAGATGGAAGAAAAGTAAGAAGTCTACAAGAAAAAGTAATCAGCGACTTTTTATTCAATAATAAAATTAGAGCAATTTATGAAAAAGAAGTTTATTACACAGAAAATGATGAAGATAAAGTATTGCATCCAGACTTTTACCTGCCAGACTATGATATCTATATCGAACACTACGGTATGACAGGCAAAAAATACGAACAAATGAAGGAATACAAAGAAAGAATATATAAAGAAAACAACTTAAAATTAGTTGTAACCTGTCCGGAAGATCTGTCAAACATTGCAGCAAAATTAAAACCAATATTAAAAATTAATTAGACATTATATAATCTTTTCACCATGCAACAGGAGGTTTTAACGTATGGAATGGAAAGATTATGTAACAGCACTAACTCAAATTGACGGTCTTTTATGGCAAGTCATCGGCGCCATGAAAGCCGAACAAGCAAAAAAAATGCCCGGGAACAAACCAGGGCAAATGACGTAACAAAAACAGTCAAGGCATTATCTTTACAACAACAAGGAGAAGATATGCCAAAAATCAAATTGAAAGCCTGTAGCATAAGACAAAGACCAAACGGTCTTTTTGAAGTCCGTTTTATACACGAAGGTCAAAGAATATCGGTATATGAACGTGAAAAAATTGCTTGCATAAAAAAAGCAAACAAAAAAATCAAAGAAATGCAAACTTTGCCAGCCATTGAAAAAACTGTCTATTTTGACAGTTGGTTGCAAACCTGGTTGGAAACGTACAAAAAACCGAACGTATCAGAAGGGCAATTTAAAGCTTTAGAAGTTTGCTTGAGACTGCATCTGATGCCAAATATTCAACGTAAAGAGATCTCAAAAGTAACAGAACTAGAATGTCAGAACATACTTAACAAAATAAATGGTATAAGAACAAAAAAAGATGCCTTCAGCATTTTAAAAAATGCTTTTGACAAAGCTGTTGCAATGAACTACGTTGCAAAATCGCCAATGCAATTTTTGAAAAGACCAAAATACAAAAAACAAAAAGGAACTCCATTGAGCAAGAAAGAGCAAGCACAATTTTTAATTGACGTTCAGCACGTTACAGAAAAACAAGCTTTTTTGTTTTTGCTTTACTCCGGACTACGTCGTGGAGAACTATTAAGCTTGAAATGGTCTGACGTGAAAGAAAACACGTTGCACGTGCCGGGAACAAAAACAGAAACGTCAAACAGAGTTATACCTTTGTTTGACAAACTAAAGGCAATACTAAACGAAATGCCTAAAAATAACGAATTTATATTTAACCACGTAAAAGAAACGTTAACAAAAAAATTCAAAAAGCTGTGTCCGGAACATAAACTGCACGACTTGCGCCACACGTTTGCAACAAACTGTTTAGAAATGGGGATATCGATGAAAGTGGTTCAACAATGGTTAGGCCATGCAGACTTTGGAACAACTGCAAATATCTATTCAACAGTGCTGGAAAAGTACAATAAAGAGCAAGCCGAAGTGTATAACAAAAAAATGCAATAGCATACCCCAATTTATACCCCAATTCAAAAAAAATAAAAAAAATAACAGGCTGTTTTTGCCTGTTATTTTATGTAAAAGTGCAACAAAAAAGGCTTGTTTTCGTTCAAACAAGCCTAAATTGGCGCGCCGTAAGAGATTCGAACTCCTGGCCTTTTGGTCCGTAGCCAAACGCTCTATCCAGCTGAGCTAACGGCGCATTTTATATAGGTTGCTTCAGTTTAAACAAACTGCCACAACTGAACTCAAACATTATACAAGATAATTTCGGTTTTGTAAACTGTTTGGATTGTTTTTTTGTTTTAATTTAAAAAACCTGTTTTCAAATTGATTTGACGATATATTGTCACAAAAAAACACACACCACCTTCATCCCGACCAACAGGTGCCGACTCACCCACCGACCAGCAAACAAAAGGCCTGCCCCTTTCACGCACTTATGGTCGTGTCAGACGTGGCAGAAAATAAAAAATAACCACCTTTGCAGGTGGCCAGAAAAAAGGTCGACTATCTTGTTTTCGTGAGTTCGCGTGCATGCACCAACTCTGTTGCAAAGCAACTCTATTAAAGTCGTCTTAATAAGTTTAACGGAGAATATAAAACATGTCAAGTGTGTATCAACCTTTTGAAACAACTGTGCCGACATACTCTTTTGTTCCATATCTTTTCTCCTTTGTCAGTGGTTTTGTTTTTGTGCAAGGTTGTCTATTGCCTTGCCAATGTCGTCAAGGTTGTATATCCCCTTGCCGGCAATTTTTGACAGGTTGTTTACAACGTCCACGTTGTTTTCTGCAATCTCCTGCAACAAACTTTTTATATCTGTGAGCAAATCTTTAATGTCAAACAAAACTCTTTCCATATTTCACCTCGTCAGGTCACTTCTTCAAACAAATAGTATTTGTTGCTTTTTGTATAGTTGTTAAAATATTTTTTTGCGTTTTTTTCGTTTTGCTATTATTTTTTGTTAAACTCTTTGAGCAAATCGGTCAAAAACCAATATATTGCCAAAACTATGCACGTCAGTTTAAACATATCTGCACCTCTTTGCCTGCAACACACCGTTTGTATAATGCGTTTGGTTTGTTTTTAAACACATTATACAACGGCAAATATGACAACTATTTGTCAGCATTGAAACGTATTTTTAAAATTATCGAAAATTTTTGACACCTGCCACTTGACAAAAGAGCAGCATGGTTTTGTTTTTTTAGATTTTTTTTGACAAAAGCACCTGGTCAAACAAAAAAGGCTACTCGTTTGAGTAGCCTTGAAAATTTGTTTTAGATTAAAATAACTTTGTATGCCAGGTGATTTTTATTGTGTGGTGTTGCTGGTTGATCTGGCAGGTGGTAGTGATTGTTTTTGCTTTTGTTTGCAAAAGCAGTTGGTAGGTGAACAGGTCATATACCTGTTGTGGTGCATCAAATGCAGATGCATCATATTTGATTTCTATGGCGGTGTCGCCACGTTTGAGAGCGTTTGCCACAATTTGCGTCACGTTTTGCTTGTTTTTGACAAACAGATTGTTTAACACAAAATAGTCAAAACCATCGTTGTCGCAAGTTGGATAAAAATCTTTTATTTCGTGATCGATTGCAATTGCTTTGTCTGTCAACGCAAAATAGTTGTGGCTGACGTGACCATCGTCTGACGAGTTTACGTCCCAGGTGACGTCAATATGCACAGCCTTGCCGTCAAGTTTGGCAATGTTCCATGCATGCAACACGTCTTCGTTTTGAGAGGAGGTATCACTTGTTTTGCCAATGACAACAACGCATTTGATATCCAGTGCATTTAGCAGATATTTAAAAATTTTTGCAATGCCCTCGCACACAGCCGTCTTGAAAAAAAGCACACCCAGGATAGTGTTGCTTCTGCGATGAAAATGATGCAGGTTTTGCACAGCCTGTCTGTCATACAACACGTTTTTTACAAGCAGGTCGTGCAGACAAAGTGCCTTTTGAAAATCGTTTTTGCCCTTTACCTTTGCCAGAATTTTTTGCAACACTTTTTTTGCCTTGTCAAAGACGATTTCTTTTTCGTCCTTTGTATAGCAATATGCCGGTATGATATCCTGCTTTAAAAAATATTGCCGTGCCACAACGTCTGCAAAATCCACGTAAAACAAATGAGGGTTGTCCATGTTGATTGCATTTAGCACGTTTGAAAATACGCTTTGCGTGATGGTTTTGCCCGTCCACGTGATTTTTGCCTGCATTTCGTGCATGCCGTTGTATATTGCTTTGTAAAGTTGCTTTTGGTCGTCAGGCAATTTAGAAAAATAATATCTGTCATAAACCATAGGCAATCACTTTTGTTTTTGAAAGATAACAGCCACAGACATATCGTCGCCACTGCCCTTTTGTGACAATCGTGGCAAAAAGTCTGCCAGCTCGTCACGTGCCGCCGCAAACTCCTGAGTTGTATATCCCTCCACAACGTTTGAGGCAAAATCCAGATAAGGTTGCTCTGCCAGATAGCAGTTGAAAATGCCGTCAGAAGTGACAACAATGCCAAGCACCTGTTTGTTTGCAACAGGCACAAAACAATGTTTAAAATCCATATCTGCCGAACTGCCACACAAAGAGGTCGTGAGGTTGAACTGCAACTGTTCGTCCACCATGGCAGGGCATATTGTCTCGATGCTTTGCATGCCCTTGTCTTTTGACAAAACGCACACGTTGCCGTCGCCAAGCTTTAACACAAAAAAGAAGGCTTTGCACAAAACCACCGCAACAAAAGTTGAGCCATATGCCTTGACGGGTGTGCCGTCTGCGTATGCCTTTTCGTTGTCGGCAAGTGCAAGATATTTTTCGTCCTGCGCAAACGGTTGTGTTGCAACGTCGTCTTCTACCGACATTATCCACTTTTGGATGATTGCTCTTTCCAGCTGACGGAGCATATCGTCACGCTGTTTTTCGTTTTGAACAAACTGTTTTTTGAGTTTTTTGTTGCCGTGCAAAACAGTCATAAAATCATTTATGGTTTCCTGACCGGCAAGACAGGCAAATTTTGATCCGACGGCACTGCGAAAGTGTCTGTTGCTGCCGTGGCCATCACACACGATAACTGCACGATATTTTTTGCCACACCACGACACAGAACTGTCCTGACACTCGGTGCCCTTTGTCACGTGAGAATATCCCTGCACAGAAATATTGTCTGCTGAAAAATTTTTCACTTTAACACCTTGTTTTTAATCCCATTGTTCGTCGTCGATATCCGGGATGTCCACAACGATTGGCATATCGTTGTCTATATCTGCAATGGCTTTGTTGACCGCAGTTTGCGCATCTTCGTCAAGATTTGACATTGTGCCTGTTTTTGACACTGTTGCAGTAACAAACTGAATATACTGACGGATTTTGTCCGGGTCGTTGTCGTCGATAGAAATGACTGCCTCTTTTGTGCCACAAATCTGAGCAAGCACATCAAAGTCGGCATCTTCGCCAACGGCAAAGGCAACTTTTGTTGCAGATTTGAACCAGTTGTTTTTGTTGAGTTCTGCAAGTGCTTTTTGCCACTCGTCAGTTGGAGCACCATCACTCAAAATGATCACACCAGGGGCATAATATCCCAAAGGGTTTTCGCTCAAAAAGGCTTTGCGTGACATTTTTTCGTTGAGAGAATTGAGGGCTGCGCCAAGGCTTGTGAGACCTTCGGCACAAACAGGCTTCCAGGTAGTGATAAAATCATCCGGAGTTTGTGGTTTTGGCGTGATCCACTCAACTGTGTTTGCAAAAGTTGCCGCAGCAATTTCTATCTGTGCGTTTGGCGCACCGTCAGACACGTCCTTGATGATTTTTGGAATATCTCTCATGGCAAAATTGACTTGTTCTATCTTTGTGCCCGCCATACTGCCAGACACGTCAAACAAATAAAACATAGTCATTGTTCTTGTTTGAATTGCTTCTACGTTGCTGTTGTCATATCTTCCCATTTTTTACACCTTCCTTTGCTTGTTTTTATATCAGTTTTTTACCGTCAGTTTGTTTTTGCCAAAAACAATTGTTGTATCCGGCACAAGGGTGACTACCTCTCCCTTGTTGTAATTGCGTGCGGTCTGGTTTGGATAGGTGACCTCCCACACGTAGTCGCTTTCGTTTTTGAGGCCAAACACACCCGCAGTTTTTTTGCTTTCGACAAAAGATGCAATTGTTTTTGTTTTGTCGCCAAAAGACAAATGATATTCTGTAACAGTTTTGCCCTTGCCTGCAACCACCTCAAAATTGTCGCCCGCAACACTCACCGGTGCATGCACTGTTTTTTTGCATGACGCACAGTTTGTTTTGCCCTTTTTTATCATAGATGCAAAGTTGATTTCTCCACAATGTCTGCAAACCACAGCGTCATCCTGCAATTTGTACAACACTTTTGACCAGTCTCTTTCGGTAAGACGACTTGTGCCGTTTTTGAGTGCCATGTTGCTGAAAGCATCCTGAAAAGCATCTTGCAGATATGTCGGATAGGTTGGCCACAAATTGATGAGGTTTGAGCAGGTGCCCCTTACCGGAGCGTTTGACGTATCTGTTTTGCTGCACACAAACACAGGGTTTTGTGCATACAGCTCTTTTTCTACCTTAGGGGTGAGGCAAGGATATTTGCAACACTTTGCCCCGTTGAGCGGATGTGACAAAAAAAACAACTCAAACAAAATGACAGACAACGAAAACAAGTCTGTGCCCGCAGATGGTTTTGCCTGTCCAAGCAAAACCTCTGGTGCGATGTATCCGGGAGTGCCACTAACACCAAGGTTTTTGTTGTTTGGTGCAACGTTGTCGTTGTCGCAGATGAGCACGTCGCCTGTGTTTTTGTCAATAAAAAAGTTGCCCGGACTGAGGTCCTGATAGCTGTATCCTTTGCGGTGCAGACACATAAAAGCCTGCACAATGTTTGTTGCCGCATTGATGACTGCACCCGTGTTTGCAAAAAACTCTTTTGCCTTGATAAATTTTGTAAACTCGGCATAGTTGTCGGGACGCAAATCCATAACGTAACCAAAACCTTTGCTGTGCTTGCCTGTTGTGGCAATTGCCTTCATCCACAAAAAGTTTGGCGACGGACTGCCACTTGCAATGTTTGACGCCAGGTTGTTGTAAAACTTGTTTATACTTTTGAGCGAGCGAAGATATCTTTGCAGATACCACTTCATGGCATACTCTTTGCCGTTGTAGTCCACCTTGTAAACACAACCTTGTCCACCCTCGCCTATTTTTGATTTTACTGTGACAAAATCGCCGTTGGTGAGTTTTATTTTAGTGCCTTTTTTAAAGTCGTCCATAGTTTTGTCCTTGGTTTAAATTATGCAAAAAATTTTGCCAGGGTATAATATACCCTGAATATAATTATAACATAACCAAAAGATAAATCAACCCCGACTTGAAAGTATGCACCATATAAAGTGTAACAAAAATGAGACATCCAAAACTTTTTGCCAAAAAAAAGCACGGTGTTAACCGTGCTTTTTATCAGCTTTCTTTTTTAGAATAAAAGTGTATTATAAATACTTTTTCTGCCATTGCATAAAATATTCAATCGATATTTCTTCTATATCCTGATAGTCAAAAAATACATTAAATTTTCCTTTTGAGTCAACCAACAAAGTAAAAACTGTCCATTTATCTTTTTTCTTGAGTTCTTTTCTTTGTCTCATCAATACATTATCAATACTTTCAAAAAGGTCAAATATTTCAAAACTATTAATATCATATATTTTAAAGCAATCTATGTACCCTTTCCCCTTATCAACAAAAAACTTCATTTCATAACTGGACGAAGTGTATCCCGCATAAAAAGCCATTCTTTTCCATCCTTGCGGCAAAAAATCACTTATCAACTCTACCACTTGTTGCACCACTCTTCCTTCCATTGCTATCCTCCAATAATGTCTGTTACATCGTTTTTGAAAACTTTCATATTGGCAACCCCGTCTATTGTATATTTATAGACAAATCCTAATGGACGAAATGAAGATTCATCATAAAAAATCTCTATCGCTAAAAAAACATCCTTTCCGGCCTTTATTTGACTTTGTAACTGTTTTTCTAGTTGTTTTATTGGCCCCTGATTCAATTTTGCACTTTGAGGAACAAGATTTCCAAATTTATTTGAACCATTAAACATGTCAGACATTAAGTGACCCTTCTGATCTCCTATAAGTTCGTCGCCTTTACCTATAACAGACATAGCCTCATTTATTGTTTTTCTTCCTGTACGGTCTGTCAAATAAAGATCCCCTTGGACTTTAGTTACTCTTCCTAATCCATCGGTTTTATACGTATAGTTGTTTATAGTATACGTATTATTTGGAACTAGATCGTTTCCTTTTCGATAAATATTACCAGTGTCATCCAAGTAAGTTTTTGTTTTTGCAGTCGCTTTTACTAGTGCTGTTTTAGAAAACTTTTTATTGAATTTTTGCACAAGCTCAAAGCTTTTTACTTTTTGCACCAGGTTGTTTGCAATTTTGCTCAATGACTGAACAGGTGCACTCTCTATAATTGGTTTGACTATTTTTTTGACAACTGGTGTAGCAGCTTTAAATATGCCGCTGATGGTTGCCGCAATCAAAGCACCTGTACCAAATTTTTGGCATGCTTCTTCAAAAGTAGCGCCGTCGATAAGTGCGTTTACAAAAAACTCCCCACCACCAATGAGAGCATCACAAGTAAGGTCTATGGCCGTGCGTGCCAATACTTGGACTGCCCTTGTTTTGCCAATTGACAAGCCAGAAACCCACTGGTTTGCAGTTCCTGCCAAAGCACCGGCAATGGTTGCAACGGCTACTTTTTCCCATTGGATATCTGACACAGGAGTACTCGAAATAACAACTTGTGAAAAAGTCTCCATAGCCGCACCGATGACGGCACCGCCAACCTGATGGCCCACCACAGGGAGGCCAATTTCCACACATATACCAGCGACAATCGCAGCACCGCAAACCACAGAAGTAACGATTTTTTCATCCAGTGTAGCGAGTTTTTCGATCTGTATGATGTCTATTTTGCAAACACCGTCTGCATCTACAGAAATGCGCAAATGTTGCATAGGGTCAATGCGGTTTGCAATTTCAACCAAAGTATCTACGTCCACACCAATAAACGTTTCTTCCTGCAGACCAAGCAAAAAGTCTGTTAAAACCTGCTTGTTTTGTGTTGCATACGTTTTAAGATCTTCGTATGCCATATTTGCGTCTTGTGTGCGCAAAATGCGATTGATTTCATCTTCTATTATTTTGAATTCTGCCTCACCAACAAGACTGACACCATCAACGGGAACATACTCCTGTTCTTCTACAATATAAACGTATTGATTTGTGTCATAGTTGAAAATATTGCCCCTGCTTTCATCAATTGTCATACCGACAAGAAACGGCTCTTTTGTATAAGACAAAACTCCATCAACAACGTCATATTTGATATAATAATTGTTTTTTACACAATGCATGTGCAAATCTGAAGTCTTGTAATTGTATACGTAAGAAAACTCTTCGTCATATTCTTCTTCTAAAGAAATAATTTCCAAGCCTGACTCTATATCATTTGTTGTTATTTCATGTTGTTCAAGCAAGGGGATAAAGCCGGCAGAAAAATATGTTTTTCTCTCCGCATCTACGTAGGCATCTTCATAATCCACGTAAGAAATACCAACAACTTCCTGCGGATCATCTTCTTCTGTTCTTGCAACAGAAGGCAACGTTACGTATCCTACAAAAGTATCGTATTGTGTGCCAAGGTCTGACAAAATCAAGCGATAAACAAACTGCTCTTCCCGGTCAATTGCATAGTCGCTAAAATCTTCTTCCGGCAGGGTGTCACCACCAGAATCCCCACCTGGTGTTTCACCAGGATTTGTTCCTGTGCCTTCGTTCCCAGAGCCACTGCCTTCATTTCCTGATCCATCGGCAGAGCCACTGTCCTCGTTTCCTGATCCAGTATTTCCGCCCGAACTGCCACCTGACTCATCGCCAGAGCCCGATCCTGAATTGTCACCCGATTCTGTCGTAGTATCATTGCCGCCGTTGGATCCTCCGCCTGAGCCAGGCTTTTTGCCTTCACATGCAACAAACATAAACATCATAATCAATGACATTAATACAGCTAAAAATGATATAAAAAATTTTTTCTTTTGTTTTTTCATCTTTTTCTCCAATTGTTACATGCTATCATTAATTAATCTCTAACGTATTTTTAAAGTTATTGCCATATCTGTCAATAACAGCAACTTCATATTTGCCCGCCGCATCAAACGTCATTTCTTCTGTTTCTGACGCCATATAATAACTGAATGTTACATTGTTGTTTTTGTCTGTATATTTAATGCGAACAAACGTGCATGGATCTATATAATCTGATACTTGTTTTATTGCAAAAGAAGTGCAAACCTTGTTTTGCAAAGTGTTTTCCTGCGACAATTGTTGTGATTGCTGATCAACTATAACGGCAACTTTTGCAGGTTGATTGCCCTGCCTGATAAAACATACGTTATATTGGGCCATGATTGTACCATAAACGTTTGTTTCTTCAATAGCAACCAAACCAGGCTCGCAACCAAGTTTTACAAACTGCTCATACAGACCTTCGCCATAATTTAAAGAAAAACTATTGCCTTTTGAATCCGTCGCTCTAAGCAAAAATGAATCCAGACCAAGTACGTCTTTGATAAACATATAGTCTTGCTGTTCTTCTTCTATAACAGAATATCTTCCATCCTCGCCCTGCACAAGCACGGCCTTTTTTTGATAACTGATAATTTTTGCAACTTGCTGATCGTTTATAACCAGATTTTTAACCAAAGCTTTGTTTCGATGTTCTGCGTTATACCATACAATCACGGTTTTATCCAGCGCCTCACATTGCAAATCTTCAAACTTTGTTCCTTCTTCTTCAATTTCCTGTGCACTTTTTGACAAAGTCAATATTGAATACGTAGCAGAAAGATCAAAAAATCCTTCGTGAACAGACGACTGTGCATATTCGTTGACGAGTGCTGCATTTTGCCAACCCGAAGCCGTAAAAACAGGTTCTCCTGTGCTTGTTCCATGAAAACGCCACTCTCCATCCCCAAGATATTCCAATTCGCTCCATGCCACTTTTGTTGCATAATCAAGTGCTGACACTTTATCTGCAAAAGCAACCCTCACTCTACCTTTGCCGGCAGTGTTGCGTGCCACGTAGTAATATTTTGGCACATAGTCTGACGGAGATGCTATCGAAAATCCCTTGAATTCATTTGTAGACATCAATTCCTGATTTATCGTTTTGTCAACATCTTTGCCAACGAGTTTAAATTTGAATCTGTATACACGAACGTCACCTGACAACTCTACGTTGGCTCCGTTGATATATTTGTAATAATCAGGATGAGTATAAAAAATTGCTTCGTATTCGCCCCAGTCAAAAAGGGTCATTTGATACGTTTGCTCACCATTGTTGTATACAGGCGTGCCATTATACCAGTTTTCTGCACCGGTACTTTTATTGATAACCCTACCATATAAAGGCAAACAATACTCCTGTGACACCTCTTGGAGCTTGATTTTTAGTGGGGCAATAAATACAGGCACATCCATATATGCATCAAAAATTCTTTTGTTGCCATACCCGTTATCTGGCGAATAATCTATAAACTCATCACCATACGTTTGGCCATTGTATATTTTTTTATTTCCAAAATAACGTACGTATGCTTCGTCTGCGCTTGCCCTGTCTATGTACAGAGTTTTTTGTATTATCCTGACAGGATTTTCTTTTGGGGCACTGATTGTTATCGTGTATTTTCCAGTATCAGTTATTTCATAAAAAATTTGTCCGTCCGCCTCTTGTTTTTCTGGCAGATCAATATGCTCTCCATTTTTTTGAAGCAAAATGCCAAGATATGGATTTGCCGTGACATTTATTCTGAAACCGGTTGTTGTCATCGAATTATCTTTCATTGTGTCCATCATTTTATTAACAACACTAGAAAGATATTCGTTATATTGTTCCGTTTGTTTTTCAAATTCTTCTGAATTTTGACTGTCAGGTTTTGCAACTTGTACAATTTCTTCTTTGTCGCTCAAGGTAAGATTATTAAACGAAACAACGTCCGGATTTGCGGCCACCACAAAAAACGTGTAACTTTCGCAAATGTTAAGATATTCTGTCTTTTTTTTGTGATTTTCTAAAAACAAAAATTTGTCACATACGTCGGTATAATGCTTTACTTCATAAAAAAAGTTGACCGTAACGTATATGCCACGTCTTACGTCGTCGCCATCCAGCACGTATTGTTGTGTTGTTCCATGATAATTGTTGAGCACGTTTGTTGTATACAGACCGTTTGCATATTTGCCCCCGTCTGCGACAGTCCAGTTTGTCTTGTCATAAGACGTCTGCACAACTATTGCACCCGTTTCTATTTTGCCAGTAACAACCTGCAAACCATTTGAAGTCACACTTTCCGGATTGTTGCCCGTCTGATGTTCGCCCCAGTCATCACTGTTCAGTTTGTAATATTCTTCTGACAGTTCACCCACAACGTGCCTATCTTCTGCAACGTAGTGAGTCAATGTATTTGGCGAAGTTGTTTCTTCGTTATCTATAGTTTCATCAACGTACAAATCTTTAAAAGAAACGTTTACGAAAAAATCGCTTGCATTTGTTATGTAAATCGTTGGCTCGTTATAATTGACAACAAACTGATAGGCATTTTCTTCGGACGAACCAACAAAAAGTGACGTCATTGCTTTTTCATTTCCATAAGGCAGACTTGTTGGCTGAACAGAATTGTATCCCTCGTCTTCTTCAGAAATATATATCTTTCTGAATTCGGTCAGATCTTTTTGAGTACCTGACGTTGCAGACGCAGTTGATATTGCCCATACATTTGCAATGCCAACAAAAGACCACACCATTGCAATCACACATATTGTAAATATACTGTACCACGCTTTTTTCGAAATAATTTTCACTTTTTACTCCATATACGTTTTGTTTAAAACAATTAAACCGACTGTTAAAAATCTTTATGCCATGATATTTTTGACTGACCAATTTTTTTGTTGTTTTAACTTTTTAATCAAAAACAATGTGATATTTTTTAATTATTTTACAAAACTTTTGCATCCATTTCAAGCGGAAACAATCTTTTTGTATCACTTTTTTTATTTTAGTTCAAAACGCCACATAAATGCTGTGACGTTGTTTGTCTTTTTGTTAATATATTTTAAAAAGCAACTGACAATTTGATTTTTTACAACAAAAAACCACTCTGCAACAGAGTGGTTTTATATTTTAAAACAAATCTTCTTCTTTTTCCGGCACTTGTGCTTCGTCAATTGGTTTTGACACCTGACGCTGACTTTGCACAAATTTGAGTGCATCCTGCTCCTGCTCTGGTGTGAGTGGTTGTGGCTTTTCGCCAGGCTGATTGACAACAACCTGCTGATATGGCAATGCAACGTTGTTTTTGTCAAACATAATTTTGATTTCTCTGTTCATGCCACGTTGCACCGTGTATATATCTTCTTCGTGACATTTTGCAAAAAACAGCAGTTCCATAGTGGACGAGCCAAGGTTTGTAATGCCTTTGTAAAAAGGACCCTCCACAATTTGCGGAACGTGTTGTTTGATTGTATCTATGTTTTGCTCAATGATGAGCTCGATGTTTTGAATTGACTCGCCATAACTGACCGAAACAATGCTCCTGGCAAGCGAAAGCTCTTTTGTCTGGTTGATGACAGAGGTGATCATGCTGTTGTTGACAACCTTTACGTTGCCACCAACGTCCACAATTTTTGTGGTGCGTATGCCAATTTCGTCAACACGGCCACGCCATCCGTCAACCACAACGTAGTCGCCAACCTGATATACCTTTTCAAACACGATAAAGATGCCTGCAATGATGTCGGCAATAAGGCTTTGTGCGCCAAGACCAACAACAATACCCAAAATACCGGCAGAGGCAACGAGTGCACCCGTATCCACACCCCATGCGCTGAGCACGAGCAAAACTGCAACGATTGCAACGATATATCTCAAAAAACTGTTGATCATTTTGATGATTGTCACGTGACGTTTGTTTGCACGCATAATCTGCCTGATAAAAAACCTTGCAATTATGCTGACTGTCCATGCAAAAGTCAAAATCTGCACTGTTTTGACAACAGATGGCACGAAAGAAAACAACATGTTGACGCCATCGTTTGCCGAAATTGCCTGATTGAACACAGACTCTTCGCCAAAAATTTTGTCATACAAAATGATTGACACAACCGTCGCCGCCAAAAAGATGAGATAAAACACCAGACGGTGCGTTTTGATTTGATATTTTTTGTTTTGCATAAAAAATCACCTTTGTTCTTTTGCAACGTGAGTTGCAGTTTTTATCTTTTGTTTTGCAAGAGTTGCGTTGCCGTCTTTTATTTCTACCGTGAAATAAACTCCTTTTGGCAAATCTGCCTGCACGCCCGTATCTGTGGCAGAGTCTATTTTGTCCACACGATAAATCTGCTTGTTGCCGTTGTATACCACAACGCACAAATCTGCATTGTCATCCCAGTTGTCCACCACCGATTGGTAATATATCTCGTTTTGTGTGGCATATACGTCAAGACTTGCCGTATAGTCGCTTGTTGGTGCAAACAAACCTGCTGACACCGTGATTGCACCCACAGCACCGAGTGCAAGCACACCTGTGACAACCTTGCTTGTGGTTTTTGCTTTTTTTGCCAGTTCGGCATTGTATAACTGTGGACGGATATGCGTCATTTCGTCCGGACAGATTTTTTCCTGTGCAACAAAGTTGTGCTCGACAAACTGCATGCTTTCGACCCACTCGTTGTGTTTTTCGTCAAAAGCAAATTTTTCGTTGTCGTTGTTGTTGACAAGCCCTTTTAGCAAATCCGGATCAAACTGCACGGCATACCCCCTTGTTTTATAGCTATATTATACAATAAAACAAAAACAAATCAATAGCAAAAAGCAAAACAAAAAAGCACGGGAAACCCCGTGCTTTAAAAACATATTTTTTATTGTTGTTCTTCTTTTTCTTTTGGCATAACAAGGTTGAGGATAATTGCCAAAACAAAAACAACTGCAACACAGTTTTCTGCAAAAATTGTCTGGAACAATTGTGGAAAACCTGCAAAGATTTGTGGCACTTGTGTAAAACCAAGACCAATGCTGAGTGACAATGCCAAAATTGTTATGTTGCGTTGAGAAAAACCACATTTTGCAACCATTTGCATACCACTTACAACAATGGTACCAAACATCATTATTGTGCAACCGCCCAAAACGGCTTCTGGCAAGGTTGCAAGAATTGCACCAACAGCAGGGAACAAACCTGCAATTATCATAATGCATGCACCCGTTGCAATAGTAAACCTGTTTACAACCTTTGTCATAGCAACAAGACCAACGTTTTGACTGAAAGAAGTGACAGGCATGCAACCAAAGCAGGCAGAAAGCGAACTTACAAAACCGTCAACTGCAAGCGAACCAGAAATTTCTTTGTCTGTTGGTTCGCGACCAAGTGCAGTAGCAGCAAGTGCAGTTGTGTCGCCAATTGTTTCTGTTGCAGAAACCAAAAAGATAAGTGCAACTGCAATAATTGCATCAATATTAAACACAGGTGTATACGGCATAATTTTTGGCAACGAAACAATGCCAATTCCTTCGAGTGCAGAAAAATCTACCACACCAAGGCAAAGCGCAAGTATATAACCAACAACAAGACCAAACAAAACAGAAAGTTGTTTGTAATGACCTTTTGCCAAAATGTTAAAGCCAATGCAACAAACGAGTGTAACGCAACCAAGCAACCAGTTTTGAGCACTGCCAAAATCTGCCGCGCCATTGCCACCTGCAAAAGAGTTTGCACCAACTGTCAAAAGCGAAAAACCAATTGCCGTAACAACGCTTGCCGCAACTATTGGCGAAATTATTTTGCGCCAGTATTTTGCAAAAAAGCCCAAAAGCCCCTCGACAATACCACCAACGATAACGGCACCGATTATTGCCTCATAACCATAGTTTGTGCCAACGTATGCAAAAACCGAAACGAAGGTAAAGCTCACGCCCATTATGATAGGCAAGCCAGAACCAAACTTCCAGAAAGGAAAAAGTTGTATCAACGAACCAATGCCCGCAATAATCATTGCCGTTTGAATGAGAGTTGCCGTTTCGCTTGCAGAAAGGCCACACATGCCGGTAACGATAATGATAGGAGTAATGTTTGCGACAAACATTGCCAAAATGTGTTGCAAGCCAAAAGGAACAGCCTTTGCAACAGGCACACGTCCGTCAAGGTTATAAATATTTTTTACGTCTGCTTTGCTTTTTGTGCTCATATTTCCCCCTGTTCACGAAAGAAAATTTCGCCTGTGCCTGCATCCATGCCGTCAACAATGGCAAGTGACAACAAATCATAGCCAAGGTTGCGAATCATTCTGCCACCAACCTGAAAGCCTTTTTCTACACCAATGCCAATGCCCACAACCTGTGCGCCAGCATCTTTCACGATAGAAATAAGACCTTGCAAGGCACAACCGTTTGCCAAAAAGTCATCAATAAGCAAGATACGATCGTCTGGCGACAAAAACTTTTTAGACACAATGACAGTGTTTTTGTTTTTATGAGTAAACGACTCGACTTCTGCCGTATAAAGGTCGCCATCAAGATTTACACTTTTAGATTTTTTTGCAAAAACAACAGGCACGTCAAAATATCTTGCCGCGGCACATGCAATTGCAATGCCAGACGTTTCGATAGTCAAAATTTTTGTAACCTGCTTTTCTGCAAATTTTTTGTAAAAAGCCTGACCCATTTTGTCAAGCAGTTTTACGTCCATCTGGTGGTTCAAAAAGCTGTCAACCTTGAGCACGTTGCCCTCTTTTACCACACCATCTTTAACAATACGTTCTTCTAAAAAATTCATAACTTTTTTCCTTAATGTAAAATTTACCTACATATTATATAAAAATTCGACAAAGTTTTCAATAGCAAAAGCAAAGTTAAACAAACTTTTGCAAACAAAAAAGCACGGATTTTTTTCCGTGCTTTTATATTTTGTATAGTTGTTGCTAAATGCGTTTGCGTCTTTTTATCAAAAACCAGATGCCAACGCCAATGCCACCTGCAAGGGCAACACTGCCTGCCACAATGCCAACTATTTCGCCTGCAAACAGTTTTGACTCGATAACAAACTCAACTGTTTTTTCTGCACCGCCAAAGTTGCTTGTTCCGGCAACAGTTATTTTTGCGATATATTCGCCAGGTTTTGTTGGTTTTGTGCTTGAAAAGTTGCTTTCGCCTTTTTTTGCATAACTATATTGAACGTCGCCAAAGTTGCTTGTTGCGTTTATCTGCAAATCTTCGCCCCTTACGTTGCCCAAAACCGAAACGTCGCCAATAGTGGCTGTTGCCTTTGTGATTTCAAAATCAAAAATCAAATCATCCGCACTGCCATCCGCCCAGATATTGTTTGCTTTGTCGCTGAGCGAATAAGTCACAGTATATACACCAACGTTTGTGCCACCATCGTTTGTGATGACAATGCCATTTGTTGCAGATACGTCTGCCGTTTGTTTTTGTCCGTTGTAGATGACAGTTTGTTTTGTTGTATCTGGTTTTGATACGATTGCCTTTTCAATCTGGATTTCAACTGCTTGTTCTGCCGAATAATAAAACTCGCTTTCGTGAACAAAAATTTTCATCCAATAAGTGCCTGCATTTGTCGGAACAGTGCCTGAATACACACCGTTTTGGCTTGTTGCAAAAGAAAGGTCATATTCTTCAGCCCAATCTGCATCAATGTCATATGCTGGTTGTTCGCCAAAAGTCCAGCCACCAGACACGTTTGAAATTACGTTTTGTTTTTTGTTGACAACAAGGTCAACCAGGCAAGTGATTTTTTGATTTTTAAGGTTTGTATATTGCAACGTCACCCCAGTATCCGTTGGATGAAAACCATTTTCGTTTGTCTGATAAACAATCTTCACGTCATCGTTGTCAACCAACTCTGTTTTGCCGTTGTTATACGTTGCAGAAACAACCATGCCGTCTTTTTCAAACGGTTGGTCATAGATATATTCTTGTTTTGTTGGTTGTGTATCAACGCTTATTTTTGCAACGTCAATAAGTGTAACTGCAACTTTGTTTTGACTGTCTTTCATCAGGAAAAAGTCATTTACAGGTTGTGCGTTGTCAATCGTGCCTTTGTGCAACACAAACAGGTCTTCGTTGCAAACAAAGTTTTCAAACAAAACAATGTCTTCAATAACGGCAAGGTCACTCACGTTAACAACCACCTTTATTTCGTTTTGCAAATCTGCACCAGCCAAAACAACTGATTGAACCGGGATATTTGCAAAATACACCGTTGAGACTTGTCCTGTGATATCTGCAGTGCTGTGTTTGTGTTCAATAAACAAACTTTCAACACTGCCACCATCCAAAGTGAACTTGCCCATGTTGCTCACCTGTTGCAAAGTGCTGTCACTTGCCTCAAACGTATCATTTGCAAAGTTATAAAGGTCGGCACCAAAGCTTGCAACGTTGTTTTTAATCGAAACATTGCTGACAGTTGCTTTGCTAAAGTTAAAAATGCCGCCACCTAATTGTGCAGTATTGTTGGCTATTTCACCACCATCAATAGTGAGTTCGCCATTGTTATAAATGCCACCACCGTCGCCTGTTGCAACGTTTTGCAAAATTGTTGCTCCTTGGAGTTGGACTGTGCTGTTGTTGTTGATATAAATGCCACCACCGGTTAATGCACTGTTGTCTGAAATTGTTGCTCCTTTGAGTTGGATTGTGCTGCTGCTGTTGATATAAATGCCACCGCCATATTCTGCACTGTTGTCTGAAATTGTTGTGTCTTCAACAGTTGCAATGCTATTGCCAGAGTTGCTGATGCCACCACCTTCTCTTGTTGCAACGTTGTTTGAAATTGTTCCACTTGCAAAAGTGAGCGTGCCAGAGTTTAAAATGCCACCGCCATAATACGTTACACTGTTTTGCGAAACTGTTGTGTTTTCAGCAGTTACAGTGCTGCCAATGCCGTTATAAACGCCACCGCCATATTGTGCACTGTTGTTTGAAATTGTTGCACCTTCAACAGCAAGTTCGCCATTATAATTATTATAAATGCCACCGCCATAATCAGTTGCAACGTTTTCTGTTATTTCACCACCATCAACAGTTGTTGTGCCTTGGTTATAAATGCCACCGCCAGAAAGCGAACTTTCGTTTTTGCTTATCTTTGTGTCAGAGTCCAGAGTTGTTGTGCCAGAGTTATAAATGCCACCACCAGTCTCTGCAACGTTTTGCAAAATGATGCCACCAGACACAGTGAGTTCGCTATGGTTATAAACACCACCGCCATTATACGTTGCAGTGTTGTTTGAAATTGTGCCACCAGTTACATTGAGCGTGCCACTACTGTTAAAAACGCCACCGCCATCATACGTTGCTACGTTGCCTGAAATTTCACCACCAGACACAGTAACTGTACCTTGGTTATAAATACCACCACCACTAGACATTGCAGTGTTTTGTGAAACAGATGCTGTCAAAATTTCAACTGTGCCAAAGTTATAAATGCCACCACCCTCATACGTTGCAGTGTTTTGTGAAACAGATCCTGTAAAAATTTCAACTGTGTCAGAGTTAAAAATGCCACCGCCATTATACGTTGCAGTGTTTTGTGAAATTGTTGCACCCTCAACAGAAAGTTCGCCACTATTATAAATGCCACCGCCATATTGTGCACTGTTGTTTGAAATTGTTACTTCGTTGTGTATCGTTACACTTCTGTCAGGAGCGTTATAAATTCCACCACCATATCTGGTTACTGTGTTTTGTGAAACAAGTCCTGCCAAAATTTCAACCGTGCCAGAGTTATAAATGCCACCGCCATCATACGTTGCTTCGTTGCCTGAAATTTCACCATCATCAACAATGAGAATGCCTGCTTGATAGTTATAAATGCCACCGCCATCAACAGCACTGTTATTTAAAATTGAACTGCCTGACACAGTGAGTGTGCTTTCGTTATAAATGCCACCGCCATTATACGTTGCAGTGTTTTGTGAAATTGTTGCACCCGCAACAGTAAGGTCGCCACTATTATAAACACCTCCGCCAAATTCTGTTGCTTCGTTGTCTGAAATTGTTCCACCTGACACAGTAAACGTGCCTTCGTTATAAATGCCACCACCATATCTGTTTGCTTTGTTTTGTGAAACAAGTACTGTCAAAATTTCAACTGTGCCTTTGTTAAAAATGCCACCGCCACTTGTTGTTGCTTTGTTGTGTGATATTTCACCACCATCAACAATGAGTCTCTTTTCCTCGCAGACAAAAACGCCACCGCCATTTTCTGTTGCCGTGTTTTGTGTTATTGTTGCATCCTCAACCAAAACGTTGTTTGAATTGATATAAACACCACCGCCAAGCCTTGCCGTGTTTTGCGAAATCAAAGTGTTGTATTTGACGTTGGCAGTGACTCCAACAGTATAAATGCCACCGCCAGCATCTGCACTGTTGTTTGATATTGTGATTCTTTTCACGTCAATAGTGCCATAATTGTTAAAGATGCCACCGCCACCACTTTTTGCAACGTTTTCCAAAACAGTGCCACCAACCGCACTAAAGTCACCACCATCGTTGTAAATGCCGGCACCATTGTTGCTTTGGTTTTTTGTTATCATTGCACTGCCACTTATGCTCAGTTTTCCTTTGGATGTGTCAATGGAGTTAAAAATGCCACCGCCATTGTACCTTGCTGTGTTTGACTCTATAAACCCACCGGCTATTTCTACTAAGTTTGTGTCGCTGTTGTCACTTACGTTAAAAATGCCACCACCGTTGCTCCCTGCAGTGTTGCTCAAAATTGTGCCACCCGTCATTTTGAGTCTGCCTTTTGTAAAAAAGATGCCACCGCCATCGTTGACTGCATTATTTTGTTTGATAGCGCCATTTGTTATATCAACTATGCAATAGCCGACGGCATAAATGCCACCGCCATTGTTTGCAGTGTTGTTTGAAATTGTTGCATTGCTTATAGTGAGTGTGCCACCAGTAGAATAAATGCCACCGCCATCGTCTGCAGTGTTGTTTGAAATTGTGCCACCATTTATTGTGACTGTGCCCTGTGAAAAAATGCCACCACCTCTGGTTGCTCTGTTGTTTGATATTGTGCCACCGTTTATTGTGAGTGTGCCATGGTTGTTAATGCCACCGCCATTCTCTGCCGAACCGTTTTCTATACTGCCACCATTTATTGTGACTGTGCCCTTTGAATAAATGCAACTGTTGCCTGTTCCTTCAAATTGTGCAATTGTGCCACCGTCAAGAACAAACGTGCCTGTTTGACCAACGCTTATTACGCTGATTGCACCTTCTGCCGCGCCCCTGACATATCCGTCGCCTTTAATGCAAAGCGTGCCCAAAACCCTAAAAACACCATCATTTTGGTTCACAAGGCTAAAACTGTTGAGATCAAACACCACGTTTTTTGTTGCTGAGATCTCAATGATTTCGGTTATCGTTACGTTGGCAAGCAATTTTACGTTTGTCTGCTCGTCGTCTTTGGCACTGTCAAATGCCTCTTTCAAAGTGGCATATTGCGTGCTGCCTGCCTGTGCAACGTATTGTGCTGCATCAACCTGTTTTGGGGCAAACAACGCAATGCCACCAAAACAAAGTGCCAGTGCAAACACCAATGATATTATTGAAAGGTTAAATTTGTTAAAAAGTTTTTTCATATAGCACCTCTTTGCAACTGTTGTGCAAGTTTTTTTCTTTTTTGATATTCGGTTGCAATTTCTGCAACCTGTCAGCGCCACAGGGGGTTGTTTTTCAACCACACTTTGTACCAAACCTACTTTTGGAAACTTTAACTCGAAGTGGCTTTGCCGACACACAGGCACTTGCCATGTAACGTTAACACACGTTTTACTCGTGAATGTATCCCTCGGCAACTCATTGTTATCAAAAAAATTTTGTGTTTCAACCACACTCTGTATCGAGCCTACTTTTGAATACTTTGTAAGTATCAAAAAATCTGCCACGAACAAGTCGGGCAGATTTTGTTTCCTTTTAGCCTGCAAAAGCAGATTTATTGGTATCGGCCTGACTTACTTTTTTTGCGGGTCGGTATCGTTTGTAAAGTGGCAGGTGTCTTTACACCTGTCTTGACATTGACAATTTTTTAACATAGTTTTGTTAGTTTTATACTATCATATTTTATTTTTAGTTTCAATATGTTTTTTTAAAAAAATATTGCAATTTTTTAAACTTTTTTTGCAAAATGCCCCCTATACCTGGGGGTTTTTGGCGTTTTTTTGCAAAATAAAAGCACGGAAAAATATCCGTGCTTTTTGTTTTGTTTTTTAAAATCAATTATTGATTATCGTCAGAATTTTGTTCTGCCTTTTCTTCAACCTGTGGTTGAGCAACGTCTTCAACAACTTCAGCAGGTGCAATCACTTGTTCTGCCTTTGGTTGTTCAACTGCAGGGGCAGGTGTTGTCACTTGTGGTTTGTCTGGATTGTATTTTTTGTCAATAAAGTTGATGACAGTCTGTGCAGATTCGCCCGCAATGAGCATATCTACTTCTGTTGTATGGATAGTTTCTTTTTCCAAAAGCACTCTTGCCATATTGTGCAGAATTTCGATATTGTCGCCGAGGATTTGTCTTGCACGTTCGTGACATTCACGGATGATTTTGTTTGCTTCCTGGTCGATTTTGCTTGCCATATGTTCGCTAAAACTGTTTTGGCTTGCATAGTTTTTGCCAACGAAAACTTCGTGGTCACTGCCATAAAAGATAGGGCCGATTTCGTCAGACATGCCAAGTTCTGCAACCATTGCGTGAGCAATTTGAGTTACCTTGCGGATATCACTGCTTGCGCCACCCGTGATGTTTTTGATGACGAGTTCTTCGGCAACACGACCACCAAGCGTCATAACAATCTGGTCGAGCAGTTGTTGTTTAGACTCATAGTTGTCGTCGTTGTCTGGTCTTGTCATTGTGTAGCCACCAGCCATGCCACGTGGGA
>JAFTHO010000131.1 GCA_017457385.1 Clostridia bacterium
CAGCCTTGTTATGCTGTCTAAAAGGATGACAACGTCTTTTCCGCTTTCTACAAGGCGTTTTGCCCTTGCAAGAGTTTGTTCTGCCACAAGCACGTGATGTTGTTGCTCCTGATCAAAGGTAGAAGATACGATTTTGCAACCGACAACTTCGTTTTGCATATCAGTCACTTCTTCCGGTCTTTCGTCAATAAGGAGCATAATGACCTCTAACTCAGGATAGTTTGAAATGAGAGATTGTGCCATTTGTTTGAGCAAAGTTGTTTTGCCCGCTTTTGGTGGCGATACGATAAGCGCACGCCGTCCTCTGCCAAGCGGTGCAACAAGGTCGATTGCTCTGAGAGCAAAATTGAAGTTGTCTTTGTTTTCCAGCCTGAGCCTTTTGTTAGGAAAAGTCGCCTGCAAATCTTCAAACCTTGGACGGTGCATTTTGACGTATTTGTCAAAGTTGATGCCGTTTACCCACACGATCTGTGTGAGTTTTGCAGATTTTGCGTTTGGGTCTTGTTTTTTGGCAATGCCACGTATCACGTCATATTCGCGCAGATGATAGTTTTGTATTATCTGTCCGTCAACAAACACGTCTGCCCCTTTTGTGCGCAAAAAGCCATAGCCACGCTCGATAATATCAAGCCAGCCCTCTACACCCTCACTGCCATCGTCCTCCAGAGAAAGTGGCGGTGCAGACAACACAACGTTGTCCTGATTTAAAAAAGGAATAGTCTGGTTGTCAAAAAGTTCGTCAAACCACTCTTCTACAATCTTTTTAAAACTTGCAAAGTCTTTTTCGTCATTGCTTTTGCTGTATTTTGGCTGCGCCTGACCGGACAACAAAGCCTTTATGCTTGCCCAGTTTTCTTCTTTCTTTTTGGACGTAGGACTTGGCTCGCCAAGTGCCTTTGCAAGCATGCGCACCTCGTGAATTGTTTTTTTGTCAAACACGCTGTCCATATTTGCCAAAATGCATTCTTTTTGTCTTTGAGTGATGATTTCCGTCATCTGTCACCTCCAAAAGTGCATGACAAATCCATCCTGCACGTGCTTGCACCACCCTGAATAATCATTTGATAGCACAACAAAACGCGCAAAGATCCTTTGCCAAACTCTACGTTGAGTTTTTGAGTGTTTATATCCACGTCCAACTCGCCTATAAGCGTTGATATTTTGCCTTTTTGTGTTTGTCCTTTGGAAAATAAAAAACTTGCAGGAAACTGCCCAAAACGATTGAGAGAAACAACGTCTTTGCTCACGCCGATTTTTGTGTTGGTGTCGGCATAGCTTTCGCTGTCTTCGGAGTAGGAGATAAACAAGGTTCCATTATGGATGCCAACTGTTGCATCCGTTGTGTATTCGATAACCTCATCGTTGTCGAATACAGATTTTACTGTCAACTTGCCTTTCATAAAAATATATTAAAAATTAAAATATTTATGACAGTACATGCCTGTCACCAAAAAATTGTTAATTAAATTATATCACAAAAAAATAATTTGTAAACACTATGCCAACAAAACAAAAAAAGGTCTTTGCAGACCCTTTTTTATATCACGGTATAACCCTCTGTGCCTTTGACAACCTTGAAGATATCCACCTCGTCAAAAGTGCTGGCGTCGATATATACAAAATATTGATCGCCATCCATGTGACACTCAAACTCAAAGCACAAAATCTCTTTGTCACCCTTTGGCACAAGAGCCATATTTTCGTTTGTCACAACCATGCCCTGAGCAAGGCTTTGTTTTGCCTTTGCAACGTCCCTTGACATCTTGTCAAACTGTCTGTTTTTGTGGTTTGCAAGGTAATTTAGCCCCTCAAAACCGCAAACACCGTTGTCGTCGACAGAAACTTTGACAAGATCGGGATATATTATCACGCCTGACACAACGGGAGCAAGGTTGACGTAAGTCGGGCCGTCATTTTGTTTTGACACCCACACAGGCTCAACCTGATAGCCAAGTTTGTTTGCAAACTGCCTTGCAACGTCCATTGCATCCTGTTTTGAATTTGCCCTGCCTTTGCACCCTGTGGAGGACATATAACAAATCATACCGCCATTTTGGCTTGCCTGAAGATAACCTTTGCCACCGTCGTCAAAGACAACCTCAAAATTGTATACGTCAAGTTTGTTTTTTGTCTCTCCAACGTACTGCACCTTTTTAATACCAAAATCATCAAGTTGTTTTGCTATTTTTTGTTCAACCTGACCTGCCGTCATACGTGGCAAATCTACTGTTATTTTATGCTTTTTAGAGTCAGAAAAAGGGCCGTCGTATATCATTTGCGGATAGTCGAAAGTGGCTTTGTCAACCTCGTCAAACTCGTTGTCAATGCCATCAATACGACCTTTTTGCAAAACGCCGTCTGCAAGCAAAAAGTCGTTGCCAACCCTTTGAGAGATAGTTGCCACACGGTTGGCAAGTGTTTGCGAAGTGGTTGACAGCCATTTTAACGTTTTTCTGTCATTTTGCGCAAGCACACCGCCACCGGCAAGTTTTGTTTGCAAGGACAAGCAAAAATCACTTGTTTTGTTTGCAAACTCTGCCGTCTTTTTGAGCCACTCGTTGTCAACAGGCAAAGAGCCAGCGTCGCTTTCTGCCGTCTCTGCCTCTGCCACGATTTTTGTCAAAAGCAACTGTTGATTTGCCCTGCCGTTTGACGCATGCAGTTTTGACAGATTTGCCTGCATATTGTCAAGACTGTCGGCAAGCTCGAACATGGCTTTTTCATAACAGTTTTCCAGCTGAATATGATATTGTTTTGAGTCGTCGATCTGCCTTTTTAGTTGTTGGTTCTGCTCGTTTGCAAAGCTGGCTTTTGTTGCAAAACTTGCAATAACACCACCGCACAACACAAGCAATGCCACCAGAAAAAAAGTAACTGTCTTTGTTGTATTTGTCATAGTCCACCTATTTGCAAAAAACGTGCTTGCCAATTGTAGTCACAATCGGTCTGCCCCTTATCCACTTGTTTGTTGCCGTTTTTGGATTGTAATAATAAATGCAACCATAAGTTGGATCCCATCCGTTTAGCGCGTCCTGACAAGCCCTGATGCACTCGTCGTTTGTACCCATGTTGATTTGACCGTCGTTGACGGCAGTAAAAGCCCACGGCTGATATATCACGCCTGACACAGTGTTTGGAAAGTCTTTGTTTCGCACACGGTTGAGTATAACGGCAGCAACCGCAACTTTGCCCTGATAAGGCTCGCCACGGGCCTCGCCATAAACTGCCCTTGCCATAAGATAAAGGTCGGCCGACGTTTGCCCTGATGACGAAGATGATGACGAAGACGACAAAGTGATACCCATTGCAGAAGCGGTTTTTTTGCCCACAATGCCGTCTTGAGTCAATCCGTTTTTACGCTGAAAATACTTTACCGCAGAGGTTGTCTTTGAACCAAAAACACCGTCAACTCCACCAGTATAATACCCCCAGTTTTTTAGTTTTGTTTGTATTTGTCTTACAATTTCTCCACGAGAGCCCTGCTTGACCACTGTTGCCGCATCAACCTGCTTTTGACCAGAAAACAATGCAAAAGTCACGCCAAAACACAGCACAATGGCACACAAGGCAAAAAGGATTTTTTTGCTTTTTGTCATTAAAAAGTCCCTCCACAACGATATTTTGTTGCAAAGGGATTGTTTTTATGTAACCTGTTTTGCTTTAACCTTTCTTTTGGCACCGCAAAATCAACTGTTTTGCTAGGCAGGTTTTGGCTGACAATTGATTTTAACGGCAGTTTTTAAAGGATAAAATACCGCTTTATTTAGTTTAGTTATATAAACTATATTTAAAACAGATAGCAAAACCAAAAATCAGATCATTGTTTTTATACCCGATACTTTTGTCACAAAACAATGTCTTTAACAACCAGAAAACAGTAGTCAATCATTTAGTTTATATACATAAACTATTATATTTTTATACTACAAATGTGATTTTTTAGCATTTTTTTGCAAATTTGTCCGCTTTTTAAGGCAAAAATACAAACTGATACAAAATTTTAGTTTACATACATAAACTATACATATTTTAACTGATTTTGACGCGTTTTGTCGCATTTTGCAAAATAGTTTATCAACATAAACAATATCCATTGTGCGATGGCAAAAGAAGTTTAGTTTGCGTATAAATGGTTTTTGCAACAAAAAGCATTTTTGCCTGCAAGTTTAGACGGATTTTTGACAAACCTCAACCGAAAAACTCTTTAACAATTTCCTCCAGTTTTGATTTATACACAACGCCACCGCCAGTCAATTCGCCACCAACAAAGCACAATGGCGGATAAACCACGCACCACCAGTTGTCACCTTTGCCACTGCCAAGATTGACTACAAGTGCATCATACTCGCCCTGCTCAAACACAATGCCGTCATAACTGCGAGTAGGAAAAATCTCCTTTTTCAACTGTGCGTCAGACGTATACGCAAAACCATTTTGGGCAAGCACTTTGTCTGCAACGGCACAAATGCCGTCACTGTTTTGCAACACGATTTGTTTTGCCTTTTGTTTGTCCGTTGCATCAACCAGCAATGGTGTCAAAAAATTTGTTACCGCATCTTTGACAAGATATTTTACGTCCTGGTCAATTTGCTCGTTTGAGTTTGCTCTGATATGTATGCGAAGACAATCCTTGTAGTTTTGATCTGAACAACCAACCATACCAAAAAACAAAACTGCAATCAAAAACAAAATAATGAGTTTTTTCATAACACACTCCACAAAAAAATAAACGTGCAAAAATTATGCACGCTTTGTTTTTGTTTTATACCTGTCTTTTACATTTCTGACAACAATCGGTTAAATATAACCTCAAATTTTTTTGGGTTTTGTTTTTGATATGCTATCACTACAATATCTCCAACCTGTGGAGGTTTATTGCTTGCCTTTATCCATTTTTTACGCAAATATTCTTTGCCTTCTGCAAAATATTTTATCTTTACCACATAAGGAAAAATCGCACCGTCACAAGGACCAAATCTTATTGCCTTTGTTTTTATTTTCCGCCACCATTGTTTTTTTGCAGAAACTATTTCGCCCTTGGTTTGTCCCACGTTGCACCCCTCCTTATATTTTAAACTCTACAAACTCTATGCCAAATGCACGGCTTTCGGCAGGAACGGCAAAAACACCCTGTTTGCAAATTTGATCTGCAATATATTGACTATCACCCAGACTGTCTGCCACCAAAAACAAACAACTGCCACTGCCCGTCATGCACGTTTTGCCAAATTTGATCACTTTGTCAAAAATGTCTTTAAGTTTTGGCTCCGTTTTAAAGGCAGTCTGCTGCAATCCGTTGTGCACATTGTCACGAATTTGCGCAAGATCTTCGTTTTTAACGGCTTTGATGAGTTCATCGTTGTTGGCAAAGTTAAAGTCCGGATTTTGGTCGAAAGTTTCAAAAACCTTGCGTGTTGACAAACCAAACTCCGGCATAACGACAACAAAATATATCAGAGAGTCGCTTTCGATCGTTTGCACTTGTTCGCCTTTGCCACAAACACGCGCCAGGCCACCCGTCATCATATATTTTACGTCACTGCCAACAGTTTCGGCAATAGGATACACGTCTTCCAGCGGCACGTTGTGCCACTTTGCAAGAGCAACAAGCACACCTGCTGCATCGGCACTGCTGCCACCAAGACCACCCTTCATTGGTATGCCTTTTTTGATTGTGATATCACAACCGCCCGTGCCAAATTTTTTTGCAAATTCGCTTGCAGAAGTCCACGCCGTGTTGATGACGCCAATGTTTTTGTCACAATGCACGCTTATTCGCTCGTCAGGGCGTGGCACAATGCGTATCTCGTCAAAAAGACTGATACTCTGGTTTACCATATCCAGCTGATGATAACCATCCTGCTCACGTGACAGCACGTTGAGAGCAAGATTGAGTTTTGCATATACACGTAGTTTTATCATAGATTAAAAAAATAATATAACAAAACACGGCAAAAATCAATAGGCAATTTTTTGTTGATTTTATGTTTTTTTGCAAAAAAGCCACCGACACGGGTGGCTTGTAACAAAATTTTATTCTATTTTGCGATATACGACGATTTTTTGATCATTCTCCAGCGGAAGAGTCAATCCCGGGTTGCAGGCAAGCAAATCGTCATATCCCATCCCCAGACGTTTTTGAACGTCCCACGACGTCATACCCTTTTTGCCCACAAAAACCTCAATTGCACAATCGTCGTCAGTTTTTTTGTCAAGCATCGTTATGCCCGCAACAAAAGCAAACTTGTTGCAATCAAAACAATTTATGCCAAATTTAAGCCCAAAATCCACACTCACAGCCCCACGCACAACTTTTGCAGACGTTTGCGTGACACACACGTTTGATACCTCACAGACAAAATTACAGCCTGTTTGCACTTTTGTTTCAAAAGGAATCTGCAAAGGAGATGAAACCACCTTTTCTTCTGACACAAACAGCAAATCAGCACACACAACACCCTGCAAGGACAACACTCCGCCTGCAAGCACTTGACTGACAATGCCCGCCTTTGCATTTGCAAGGCACAACACTTCGTCTACGTCTTTCTGGTCAACGACACCATCCGCACTGCAAAGATGAGTGACGTATTTGCCTGGCATGCAAACCTGCACCTTTTGTTCGGCAAGGTCAATATTGAACTGTTTGCTGAAAGCATCACTCACAACGTCTGCATTTTGCACGTCAAACACGTTTGCGCACAATTCTGCACTTATTTCAAGCGAAAACTCGTTTGTGCTGTCGTTTTGCATTTCCATACGCACTTTTGTGTTTTTTGTTTTTACAACGCAAGTGGCAATGCAGTCGTCATTGCAGTTTTGAGCCGAAAATTCTTCTTCAAAAGGCGTTTGTATTGTCACAGAGCAAATCTGCCCATCATCTCTCACGCAGGTGACACAGGTGAAAAAATCGCCTTTAACACTCAACACGTCCTGCTCGCATTTGACGGATGACACAACCCCGTTTGTCTGGGCAAGCAAAATTTTTGATACAGACTGTCTGAGTTCGACCTCGTCCACCACAGAAAAATCTTTTTTTATAAAACACACGTTTTTGCTTGTTGCAACCGTTTGTTTTTTTGTCTGCAAACCGTCACAATCTGTCACAACATCCTGCTCGTCACACACAAAGGCACATCCGGACGTCGCAACCACACATTTTGCGTATATCACGTTGCCCTGAACGTTAAAGTCCACGTTTTCGACAACAGCATCCAGTTGCACTTTCACGTCTGCCGTGATGCCGTTGTTTTTCAATCTGTCGGCAAAATCCACGTTGTAACTAAGGCTTGCCAGATTGCCGTCGTCGTCTTTTATTATCGCTTTTGCTGTAAGCCTGCCGTCAAACAACACTTCGCCGGACAAACTCTCACAAGACAAAATATTTGCATCTGCACTGATGCTCAGCACGTGTATATTTTCGTTTTCTCTGGCAACCATCTGCACCTCTGCAACAGTGCGACACTCTCCAAGAAAAACCCTTTTGCATACAGGCAGTTTTTCAATTTGTGGCTTCATACAGTTATCCCCCGTCAAAACAATTTTTTACGGTACAACTTATGCTGTCAACCTGCCTTTTATGCCTTTTCTATCAGTCTGAATTTTACGTCGCCACACAACACGTCCTGATAGGTGCATGACAATCTGTCAAACACGTCGTCAAAAATCTGCACCACAAACACAGACGAATAAATTTCGTTTATCCTGCCTTTAAAAAACTGAATTTTGTTTCTGCCTTTGTTGAGCCTTATTCTGACGTCTTTGCCTTTGAGCATACTTATTTTTTGTTTTATCACTTCGAGATTTTGATATTGCCTTTTCATAGACAAATTATTGCCATCAAAAAAAAATATAAACAAAAAACCCGTGCAAAAAGCACGGGTCTGTGATTTTTAAAATCAAAAATCTTCGTTTTCATCATCGTCTTCGCCATCAAGATCGATGTCGTCAACGTCGCCAAGTTCTTCAAACTCTTCTTTATATTCGTCATCATCTTCTTCATCGTCGAAAGAATCGTTAAACTCGTCATCCTGGAGTTCTTCCAAAGGAATTTCCATAGTTTCGTCGTCTTCTTCTTCGTCGTCGATAGGTTCGTCGATAAAGTCTTTCCAACCTTCGTCTTCTTCGTTTTCACGAGAATTTTTAGCCTCAAGTTCTTCTGCACATGCAGTGCACATTTCTTCGCCCTCTTCGATATAGTTGTTTTTGCAGATTGGGCAAAGTTCTTTCACGTCGTCATCTTCGATAAAAGTGCTTGGTTCAAGGTTGAGTTCTGCTTTGCAGATATCGCACATGTCTTTGCGAGAGTCGATATAGTTTAGGTCACATCTTGGACATTTTACGTAAGTGATTTTAGTCATGAATTAAACTCCTGATTTGTTATCTCAAATGCAATGGAATTATATACACAAAAAAACCATTTGTAAATACCTTTTTTAAAAAAAAACAATTTTTTAACAAGTTTATTTTTGGCAATTTGTTTTTTATACCACAAACTCAATCATTTTAAAGCTGAAGTTTGAGGTCATCCTGCCCGATCCAGCCGATTTTTTTGAGCAAAATTGTGAGCGGCCAGCATATAACTGCAGGCAGAACAAAAAACAAAAGTGCTATGCCAAGTGTGAGCATAAATGGCGAAATCATTGTTGAGCACTCGATTGTGCCAAACACACCAACAAGACCTGCCGTGCCCATACCACCGCCTGCAGCACCACATCTCAACGCAAAAAGACAAGTTGACAACGGACCGCAAACGGCACTTGCCACAACTGGCGGAATGAGTATTTTTGGATTGCGCATTACGTTTGGAATTTGCAACATGCTTGTGCCAAGACCTTGCGCAATAAGACCGGACCAGCCGTTTTCTTTAAAACTCATGACGGCAAAACCAACCATATGGCAGGCGCAACCAACAACGGCGGCACCACCCGCCAAAAGCATTGCGTCGTCTGATATACCCTGCGCCAAAGCCACCCATATTGCGGCAGATGAGGTTGGCAAAGTGAGCAACACACCCATTGCAACGGCAATGATTATGCCCATAAAAAATGGCGTTGCATCTGTTGCCAAAGCAATTGCCTGACCAAGTTTTTCGATAAGCCACGTAACAGGTGGACAAAGAGTGACTGCAACCACACAAGTAATGAGCATTGCACCAATTGGTATAAAAATGATGTCAAGTCTTGTTTTGCCTGCATACAACTGACAAATCTCTGCAACGGCAAGTGAAGTGAGATATGCACCGATTGGATTGCCCACGCTCACTGCGACAGAAAAATCAGGCAACCAGCCACTTGCATTTGCACCAACCATGCCTGCAACAATACAGCTGAAAAGTGTGAGTTTGTCTGTTTTGAGCATATACGCTATGCCCGCACCAATGCCTGCGCCCATCATAAACTTGGCAATTGTTGCAACCTGACCGAGCAGATTGCCAAATGCATTTTCGCCACCACTGTTGACAAGGGTTGCTATCTGCGCAAGAATCGTGCCTGCGATGAGCGTTGCAAACAAACCCAGCGCCATACCGCTGAAAGCATCTATAAACCATCTTTTTGCAAGAAATTTTATTTTGCCAAAAACCTTGCTTTGTGACATAATTTTCTCCGTTTTTTCGCCTGCCTTTCACAGGCAATTTTTTGTGAATATAATATATATAAAATTTTTCAATCTGTCAAGACATATGTCAATATATAAAATGACAACAAAAAAAGACTTTTCTTTTTTTTGCATGAAAAGCCTTTTTGTTTTTTATTTTTTGATTGGCAAAAATTTTCGGGTTTGCTTTTTGTATTCGTCAAAACCTTGTTTTTGCGATTGTCTGCCCTCGGCAAGTGGCACACTGACAAACAAAAACAGCAAAGTGTTTGCAACCGCACCTGCAAGCAAAAACCATTTTTGTGGCAACAGGCACAATGCAAAAAGACCAACTCCCCACCACATCAAAATTTCGCCAAGATAGTTTGGGTGTCTGCTGTAATGCCACAAACCATCACGAATAAAACCACCTTGTCCGTTTTTGCGAAATCTGTGCATCTGCACGTCTGCAACACCCTGCATACAAAATGCAAAACATGACAAACAGGCGCACAAAACTGCAAACACGTTTAAAGCAGGTGCATATACCATAACGTATACCGCAGGCAACACACACATATACACAACAAGAGTTGGCACCATATGTATGCCGACAAAATTTATCACAGGATAAAACACCCCTGTTTTTTGTTTCAGCATTGTATAACGCCAGTCCTGACAATCAAGTCCGCCAAAAGTATACGCCCAGTTTGCAGTGAGCCTTGCACCCCACAAAGCAACGACACAAAGTATCACAACCCCAGATGCAGACAACGAAAAAGAAAAGGCATATATACACAAAATAACCACCGGTTGCACACTCCAGTATGGATCGTATACCGATGCGTTGCCAAAAACAACGCTGAACACAAAAGTGACAACCGTTGCAACCACGTCTGCAATCAAAAGATTTAGCCACAAATCGCAGCTCAGTTTGTTATAAGTCCATATACCTGCCATTGTTGCAATGACGTACACCACAAAAACAATGGCAAAACTTGCTTTTCTGTTTTGTTTTAACCTCATATTTTCACCTGAACAAAATTGTATAAAAACCACGTTGATTTGTCAACAAAAACAAAAAAAAAGACCGGGCAACGCACAGTCTTTAAAATAAAAAAGTCTGCTTGTTGCAGACATATATAAAAGGGAGTCTCACCCTGTCACTTTTATATATAAAAGGGAGTCTCACCCTGATGCTTTCGACATAAAAACAGCCAGGGCCTGTCCCTGACCTTACTTTTTTACATAAAAACAGTCAGGCAAAACCTGACTCCTTTAATTTGGACATTGTGAGAATAAGTAACGAAAGTCACAGTTCCGGGTTTGTTGGCATTGTTTTTTGTCAGACGTTCCAACTTCGTCTCTTTCCTTCATCAGCTTTTAACTTTCGTTATCGCTGACTACCATTAACTATTTCTAGCTAACGTCGACTGTACTTCACTTGAAGTACTCCTTTAAAGGAGGTGATCCAGCCGCACCTTCCGGTAC
>JAFTHO010000132.1 GCA_017457385.1 Clostridia bacterium
TACCAACTTCGTACGTGTCAGGAAAACACATGCAAAAAGTAGAAGATGCATTCATATTCATCTCTGGCAGACCAAACTCGCCACCAACGTATCTTGATGGTTTTTGTACTTCACTAAAATTCATAAGTAACCTTCCTTGTCAAAGCATTATAACAGTTTTGTGGCAGGTTAGTCAATTTGTTTGAGTTTTGTGTCGGGTGGATAGTTCAAAAGCAAATCGTCAATTTCGTCAAAACCAAACACAGACAAAATTTTGTTGCAGTCATCCACCACCTGCACGTTAAAAAGCACGTTTTTGCAACAATATTTTGCCAGGCAGGACAGTTTGTTGTCACAATGCAACGCAATGGTTTTTACCTCTACCCCACGAACAAGACGTTTTTTGTCAATACTCAAACCAACCACACGCTGATATACCCTGACGTTTTGCACGTCCGTTGCACTCAAAAACAAAAACAAACCGAACAACCCGAAAGTCAAGTTGACAACACCACCAAAAAGAAGGCACAAAAACAAGCCGAAAAAGACAAAAGACAAAATCACACCCACCAGCGAAAAAAGTTTTTTCGCTTTTTTAAAGCCGGTTTTTTTGCCCAGAAAGGCAAACAACACCCTGCCACCGTCAAGCGGATAGCACGGCAAAAGGTTGACTGCAAATATGCACACGTTTGCAAGATAAAAAGGTTGCGTGACGGGATAAAAAGAAGGAAAGCACCACCACAATGCAATTGTGCATATTGCCATACACAAATTGACGAGAGGCCCTGCCAGTGCAATTTTTATTTCGTCGGCAAAAGTCACGTCGTCAAACTTGCCGTACAAAACCGCACCAAAAGCAGACAATCGTATGCAGGTTGTTTTGTAACCCAGTTTTTTTGCAGTTTTTTGGTGAGCAACTTCGTGCAGCAACACCGCCATGACATAAAAGCCAAAAAACAAAAAGTTTTTTGTGACAAGCATAAAAAAAGCCAGCGCAAAAAAGCTTGCGCCGACCTTTAGTTTTGTGTTTTGTTTTACCATGACAAAGTATATCCGTCGGCAGAAACGCCCGTTATTTTTTGTCCGTCCTGCAACAGACTGACAACTGCATTGTCGTCATATTTGCCAAGCACGTGATATTGAGACACCACGTCGTCTTTTGCAACAAGCACCTGACTGAGGTTTGAATATATCACGCCAAAGCCGTCGTCGCACGAAACGGTAACGCTTGTGTCCGTGACGTCCGTCACCCTGCCTGACAAAAAGTTGACTGCAATTGTGCCACCCGTGAGAGTCACGTTGCCATCCTGCACGGCAACAGTTGCGTTTGCAGGCAAAGACATCGTTTGTTTTGTCTTTTCGCCGGACGTATCTGCATTTGAGGTGAAAGTGTCTTTTGCATAGCCAAACACGTCACCCACAAAACCGTTGTCCACAAAAATCATACCTGCAACAAGCAATGCAATGATTGCGCACACACCAACCGGTTTGAGCACCTTTTTAAATCCTTTTGCAAAGGTGCGTTTTGCTTTTGGTCTGCAAGGTACAACCTCTTGTTCGTCCTGTTTGTTTTTTGTAAATTTGCTTTTTAGTTTGTCTTTTGCTTTTGCAAACACGTTTTGTTTTTTCGCTTGTTCTTCCTGCATATGCTGTGGACTGACGTATTTAACTTCCAGCCAGTCGTTTTCATAAGATTCAAATCCGTTTGTAACGTTGTCGTTGTTCACCAGAGATACCCCCGTAAAAAAATAGTGATACAACTTATGCAAATGCAAAATGCAATATGCTCATGCCCTGCGTTTGATTTTTCGTCGTATATTGCCGAAAAAACCGGTATAACGCGAAAGGCAGTCAAACATATACTCCGTGCCTTCGTGCAGATTTGTGGCAATCATTTCAAAAGCCGTGTCTGACAGCATATCTTTGTCGTTTTCGCCAGGAAAACAAAAAGACAAATCGTCGTCGTCAGGGATGATGCCAAGCGGTTTTGTACCAAGCATGCTGAACACCTCGAAGGCATCCATCATTTCACCACCCACAACCATATCGCCACGAAGACGGTTTACTGCAACTTTTGTGGACAACAGGTCATAATTTTGCAACAACGTCACCACTTTTTTTGCGTCACGCACACTTGTTATCGTTGGTGTGGTGATGACTATTGCCTCGTCTGCAGCAGACACCGCACGATGAAAACCCGTGCCCACACCTGCAGGACAATCAAGAAAAATATAATCGAAAATGCGACTCAGCCTTTCTGTCACAATCCTTACGTTTTGCCCCGAAATCTGCCCTTTGTCTGGATTTTTGCAACTTGGCAACAAATAGAGCGAATTGCAAAAAAGATCCTGCACAAGCGCTTGTTTGAGCCTGCATTTGCCATCCACCACGTCAACGACGTCAAACACAACCTTGTTTTCGAGCCCCATGATAACGTCAAGATTGTTGAGCCCAAGGTCAAGATCAACAACGCACACACGAAGCCCTCTTTTTGCAAGCCGTGATGCCAGATTTGCCGTAAAAGTCGTTTTGCCAACACCACCTTTTCCACTTGTCACTACAATGCACCTTGCCATAAAACACCCCCTGCAATGACAAACATTATACAAAAAAACAAGGGCTGTTTTGCCACAAAAGCAAAACAACCCTTTATTCTACAAAAAACGATATTTTTTATCTTGCAAAAACTTTGTCGTCAAGCATAAGTCTTGCACCGTATATGACTGCATTTGAGCCGTATGGCGATACCTTTACGTTAAGTTCGGTGTTGCGAGAGATATAGTCGCCGATGCCCTCGAGCTGACTGAGGCCACCACACAGATAAATGCCACCAAGTTTGAGTTTTTCTGCCGTGTCTACGTCACTGCTGCGCACCATACTTTTGATGATGCCACAATATTTGCCTACGTAGTGAGCAACAACGTCATACAAATTGCGCACAGGCACCTCTATCTTTTCAAGACGATGATTGCCAAAGTTTGTTCCCTCTACAAAAATCTGACCAACGTTGTTGTTGAGCATACTGCATTGTTTTTTGATTTTTTCGGCAGTGATGAGGTCTACGTGCACGTTGTATTGCTCCTGCACAAACTGTTTGATGCCAACGTCTATTTGTCTGCCACCGAGATAAAGACTGCAACCGTTGATCATTTGACCACCAACAAAACACCCAAAGTCTGCAATTGTGCTGCCAACGTCTACCATAATGCCGTTGTTGACCTTGCTTTCCTGCTGAACTATTTTTGCAAATGCTTTTGGTGACTCGACAAACACAACTGTTTTTGCACCAAGGTTGACCAATGCGGTTTCGAGCGTCTTTTTTTCGTTTGAGCTTGCACCACTTGGCACAACGCACAAAATGCGTGCATTTTGGTTTTCAAATGCATGTGCATTGATGATTGAAAACAACCAGTTGAAATAGCAGTTGAACCAATCTTTGTTTTTTATGTTGCACTCTTCCAGCGGGCGGACGAGTTTTATCTTTTTTGGATTGTTTTTATACAATTTTGCAGCAGTATTGCCACAGGCGAGAATTTCACTTTCGTCCTGTTTGTTGAGCGCAATAAGGTTGTATTGTTTGATAAGCACGTCGTCTGCCTTTGCAATGACGTTTATAAAATCAGAACCAAGATCCAATGCCAGATCGAAATTAGCCATTTAACCCTCCAAAAATTGTGCAAGCACGTCTGCAAGTCTTTCGACAGGCAAACCCACCACGTTGTTGAAACTGCCTTGTATGTCGCACACAAAACCGCTGTCCTGTATGCCATAGCCACCCGCCTTGTCAAAAGGCGAACCAGTTGCGATATAATCTGATATATCCTTGTCGTCAAGTTTTTTGAAAGTAACGTGCGAAATATCGGCAAAAGTGATTGTGACGTCTTTTGTCATAACGGTGACGCCCGTCATAACTTTGTGCACCTTGCCCGACAAACCCGCAAGCATATCCCACGCCTGCTTTTCGTCTTTTGGTTTGCCAAGTATTTTGCCGTCAAAAACCACGATGGTATCTGCACCAATGACAAGACAATCGCTGTGACTGTTGAAAACGTCTTTTGCCTTGATAAAAGAAAGTTGCTTTACCATTTGTTCGGGATTGTCACAAACAACGTTTTCGTCAGCATTGCTTGGCAACACCAAAAAATCTTTTACAATTTCGCCAAGCAGTTGTTTTCGTCTTGGAGATGCAGATGCAAGAATAATATCCATAAAAATATTATAACACAACAAAAAACAAAAGCGCAATGCCTGAAAGGCAAAAACAAAAGCCAAGGCAAATTTGCCCTGGCTTTGATAACTGTTTTTTAAAGAATTTCGAGATTCTTTTTGAACACACGACGGAAGTCGCTTGCAACACTCATTGCCTCTTTAAACTCAAGCATGTTGTCGTTGCCGTCAGTTTCTGTCTTCATGATGACGCTGTCACCCAAAACGTCACAGTTGATTTCTGTGATGACTGCACTTCTGCTACGGTCGAGAGCAACTGCAAGTTTGAGGATAACCGCAAGTTTTTTGCCTGCCTCTACGTCTTCTTCTGTGAGCAATTCTTTATATTTTACCCAGTCGTTCATATTGATTTCGTCTTTGTTGAACATATCAGAAACAAATGCAGCAAGCACAAGATCTTTGTGCGCAATGCCATAGATGTTTGAGTGCAAAATCATATATGAAGAGTGTTTTTGATAGTTGAAGAACTTAAAGCATTTGCCACTTTCGTGCATCAAAGCTGCAACACGCAAAACTCTCACGTATGCACGTGGGAATTTGTGCAAAACACGAAGTTGTCTGAAAAGTTGTATGCAAAGGTTAAACACCTGTTCGCTGTGAACTGTATCAAGACCGAGATGTTTGCTATATGTGTTGAGGCTGTGACCTAAAATGTCGCTGATTGGTTTTTCGAGAGTTTGTGGAACGGCATAGTTGAACATATAGCCCTCTCTCAAACCGCAACCACTTGTTGTAATCACCTGATAATCCATGTGGTCAACAAACGCTTTAATGACAGACAATGCACAAGGGAAAACGTCCGCACGGGCAGTTGACATACCCTTGATCTTCATTTTTTTGTCAAGGTCGAGCACTTTGATCATATCGTAGATGTTGTAAAAATCTGTTCTTGACAACTGATAGTTGTGCACCATATCCAACGGATATTTTTTGATCTTGCGTGAAATTTTTGAAAGACTGCGGAAAGAACCACCAACACCGATAAACTGAACGTCAGGGTCAACCTCTTTGAGCCAATCGAGTTGTTCGAGCTGGGATTTTACGTATTCTTCAATTTTGTGAGCCTGTTCTTCTGGTTTTTCTTCGTCAACGTGGAACATTTCGTTGAGAGAAACAGAGCCAAACGGCAAAATAGTCTCTTTAAGAATATTTCGTCTGTTGTAATATATGAGTTTTGTGCTGCCACCACCAATTTCCATAATGATACCTTTTGGTATTTCCATAGAATTGATGACACCCTGATAAACGTAATTTGCTTCTTCTGACTCTGACAAAACGCGAAGTTTGATGCCTGTTGCAACAAACACGTCATTCAAAAATGCTTTTTGACTGCGTGCCTGCCTTACTGCTGCAGTTGCAACCGCAATGATTTTGTCTACTTTGTTGCATTCGCAAGTCTTTTTAAAGATTTTGAGTGCAGCAATAGCCTGAACTACTCTTTGTGTTTTGAGCGTTCCATCTTTTTCCATATCGCCAAGGCGAACGGCTTCTTTCATTTCGTTTACAACAACGTAATAGCCACCATCGAGAATATCAATGATGACAAGTCGTGCTGTATTGGAACCCAAATCAATAAAACCTACTCTTTCCACAATTTATACCTTCTTTACAAAAAGTTGTTTTTTAGTGCCTACGTTAACAGTTAAAGTATATCACAACAAAAATGCTTTGTGAAGATGGTTTTTTAAAATTTGTTCATTTTTTGCCACCTTTTTTGCCAACATTTTTCTGTGAAAAAAACGCCGAAACTTTTGAGATTATAAACCACACGGATATATAAAGTCAATACCCATTTTTTATTTTTTTTGCATTTTTGACTTTTTTAAACAAAAAAACGGTTGCAATTGCAACCGTTTTTGTAAATAACAAAGACTTTTTAAAATAATTTTACGCTTCTCTGTCAATAATTGTTTTGCGTGGGCATTTTGAAACGCAAACTTTGCAGCCATTGCATTTTGAATAGTCGATGACTGGCAAATTGTTTTGCATTGTGATTGCACCGTTTGGACAGTTGCGTGCGCAAAGACCACAACCAATGCAACCAACTTTGCAGGCTGACATAACGTCTTTGCCTTTGCAAGTTGATGAGCAACCAACGAAAACTTTTGCTGACTGAGGAATAAATTTGATGAGACCTTTTGGACAAGTTTTTGCACAAAGACCACAAGAAATGCAAAGTGCAGGGTCAACTACTGCGTAGCCGTCTTTTTTGCTGATTGCCACTTGTGGGCAAACTGCACCACAACTGCATTCGCCCATGCAACCAGATGGACAAACTTTGCGTCCGCCACCAAGCATAGCCTGAGTTTCGCAGTTTTCATAACCAACGTGAGCATATTTGTCTTCTGCCTTGTCGCCACCACAGCATGCAACTACTGCAACTGTTGGTTCACCACCGGCAAACTCCTGACCCAAAATTTTTGCAATTTCTGCTTTGCCTGCAGGGCTTGTAGCACCACAAGAGCTAATTTCTGCTTCGCCTTTGAGCAAAGCTTCTGCAAAACCACCGCAACCAGGATAACCACATGCACCGCAGTTTGCTTTTGCAAGGTTGTCCACGATCTGGTCGATACGTTCGTCCTTAGCCACGTGGAAGGCTTTTGATACCAACATGATTGCAACGCCAAGCAAGATAGCAATGCCAACCATGATGCCTACTGTGATAGCAACTGTACCCCAGTTAATATCTCTGAATAACAACATAACGAGCACCTCCTATCAAGCAAACACGCCAAAGGCCATAGCCATGAAGCATGCTGTAATGAGTGTAATTGGAAAACCTTTGAAAGGACGTGGGACGTCAACTTTGTCGAGTTTTTCGCGGATACCACTCATGAGGAAGATTGCAAGTGTAAAACCAAGACCGGCAAACGCACCGTTGAGCACTGCCATAAACAAGTTGCTAACAGCAGTGAGGTTTGCCTGCGCAATACCCAAAATAGCACAGTTTGTTGTGATAAGTGGAAGGTATACACCCAAAGATGCATAAAGTGATGGAGAAACCTTTTTGAGGATCATTTCCAGCATTTGTACGAGTGATGCAATAACAAAGATAAACACGATTGTCTGCATAAACTCGATTTCAAGAGTTACGAGCACCCATTGGTTGATGGCATAAGTAAACAAACTTGCAAGTACCATAACGAAAGTTACGGCAACACCCATGCCAAGTGCTGACTCTGTCTTTTTAGATACACCCAGGAACGGACAGATACCAACTGTCTGAACGAGGATAAAGTTGTTAGTAAAAACGGCTGCTACAAATAATGCGATAACTTCCATAATTATTTAACCTCCGCTTCACTAGCTGCAACTGCTTGTGCTACCTGCAATTTTGCTGCCTTTTCAGCTGCTGCCTGTTTTTGTTTTTGTTTTTTGCTTACTGCGTTGCTACCTGCAACGAATGCTGCTATGAGCAAACCGTATACAAGGAAGCCACCTGCACTTGATGCAAAGATGCCAATTGAGAAATCCCAAAGTTGAACACCAAACAAGCAACCTGTGCCAAGGAGTTCACGAATGAACGCCATAACGCTGAGTGCAAGTGTAAAACCAATGCCCATAAACAAACCGTCAAGTGCTGCTGCACCAACTTTGTTTACAGATGCAAATGCTTCTGCACGGGCAAGGATAAGACAGTTAACTACGATAAGTGGCAAGAACATGCCAAGTGAGTCATAAAGATCTGGCAAGAATTTTTCGAACACAAGGATAACCACTGTTACGAAAGTTGCAATGATCATGATGAATGCAGGGATACGAACTTTGCTTGGAATAACGTTTCTCAACAAAGAGATGAGAATGTTTGAGCACATAAGAACGAAGATAACTGCTGCACCCATACCAATTGCATTTGCCAAAGAAGTTGATACTGCCAACGCAGGACAAGTACCAAGAACGAGTTTGAATACAGGGTTTTGACGAACAACACCGTCTAATGCTATGTCTTTAACTTTCATTAGTTTGAACCCCCTGTAAGATTTTTAGCCTGGAGATAATCAACTGCTACGTTGACACCAGAGATAACTGAACTCCAGCTGTATTTTGATGATGGAGCAGCTGTGATAAGATCACCGCCACCAACAACACCGGTAGAAGTAAATTCGAGGTCACCGTCAAGTTCCTGACCAACAAACATACTTTCAAGATGAGACGTTTTGATGCTTGCAGTTTTATCGTCGCCGTTGTAAGAAGAAATGATTGCATTTACAATTTTGCCGTCTTTAACTGCCAAAACAACTTCTGCAGAGCCTTTCCAGCCTTTTGCGCCAGATGCTTTGATAACAACTGCGCCGTCTGCTGCTTCGTAAAGATAAATGATAGAGCCACCGTCTGCAACTGCAGATGCATCGATGTCAATTGCAGTAAAGCTGTCGCTTGTGTAAACTTTTGCAAGGTCACGGTTTGTTCTTTCTTCGTCTGTAACGTACAATACGTCACTGAGTACAGAAAGGATAACACCTGATACCAATGCAATGATAACAAGCACCATTACTGCAAAGAAAGGAGTTGATTTAAATGAACTTTTTGCTTGTGTCATTTTATTTGCCCTCCTTTTTAGCTGGTTTTTTGTAACCAAAAGGTTTTGGTACGATGTATTTGTCAATAAGTGGAACAACAAGGTTCATGAGCAAAATTGCAAATGAAACAACCTCTGTGCCATTGTTGTGACGAAGTGTTGCAGTGATGAGACCAAGTGCAACAAAATATACAACGTTGCCAAGTTGTGTGTTTGGAGTTGTTGTATAGTCTGTAGCCATAAAGATAGCACCAAGCATGAGACCACCAGACAAGATTGAAGGAAGGAACCATGCAAAGTTGAAACCGTTGAGAACTACTGTGAACAAACCTGTAACACCAATGTAGATAACAGGCCATTTCCAGTCGATAACGCCACGTGCTACAAGGTAGATGCCACCAACGATGAGTGCAACTGCACTTGTTTCGCCAATTGTACCAGGAACAAGACCAAGGAACATATCCATGTTTGTTGCGCCTGTTGCAGAAAGACCATTTTTAAGAATGTCACCAAGTGGTGTAGAACCTGCAACGATTGGGCTCATGAAAGTGCCCTGACCAGATGCACTTGCAGTAACGATTGGATCTACAAAGCCACCTGCTGCAACGATACCAAAGCTGATGAACACGAAAATACGACCAGCAATTGCCGGGTTAACGATATTTTTGCCTGTACCGCCAAAAATCATTTTTACAATGATGATTGCAAAAAAGCTTGCGATAATTGGTATGTACCAGTCTACGAGTGGTGGCATATTCATGCCGATGAGCAAGCCTGTAACGAGTGTTGTATAGTCAAACTCATTCCAGAATTGTTTAAAGCTTGCTTTGTTTACTAACATTTTGTAAAGCAATTCTGCCACGATGGCACTGACAACTGAAATTGCCATTACCAAAAGAGCATTAAAACCAAAAAAGATGATGCCTACGATTGTTGCCGGCAACAATGCGATGCTCACGTCAAGCATGATGCTTTTTGTGGTTTTTGGAGCTTTAAGGTGTGGAGAGCTGCTGAAAACCAATTTACTCATATTATTTCTTCCTCTCCCTTAATTTCTTTTTGCAGAGTCTTACGCTTTGTACGATTTGTCTTCTTGCAGGACATACGTATGCGCAGCTTCCGCATTCAAAACAGTTCATTACGCCATATTTGACAGCTGTGTCATAGTCGCCTGCCAAAGTGTAAAAGTCCATATACATTGGCATGAGTGACATTGGGCACGCTTTTGCACAACGACCGCAGTTGATGCAGTTTGTTGGTTTGTCAAGATTTGTTTCTTTTGCTGTCAATGCAAGCAAAGAACCTGTTGTTTTTGTTGTAGAAATTGATGTGTCAACAACTGCAAAGCCCATCATTGGACCACCAGAAATGAGTTTGCATACGTCATCTTTGAGGCCACCGCAATATTCGATGATATCGCTGTATCTTGTGCCGTTTGCAACGATGATGTTTTTTGTGCTGTTGATTGCACGGCCACTCACTGTCATAAGACGTTCGTAGCAAGGTTTGTCAAGTTCTACCGCTTCATAAGCAGCATATGCCGTTGCAATGTTTTGCACAACAACGCCAACGTCCATTGGCAAGCCACCGCAAGGAACACGTCTGCCGTTTACTGCAACGATAAGATCTTTTTCTGCACCTTGTGGATATTTCTTTTTGAGCACAACCACGTCTGCACCAAGGTCAGCAAAAAGCTGTGCGCAATCCATTTTGTTTGCTTCGATACCAAAAACAACTTTTTCGATACCGCATGCCATTGCAAGATATTTTGCACCGGCAATAACTTCGTTTGCTTTTTCGAGCATAAGACGGTAGTCGCACGTGATGTAAGGCTCGCACTCTGCACCGTTGATGATGAGTGTATCAACAGGTTTTGCAGGTTTGAGTTTTACGTTTGTCGGGAAGCCTGCACCACCCATACCAACGATGCCAGCCTCGAAAATACGGTTGAGCACGCTTTCCTTATCCTTTGTTTCCAAAGCAGGCAAACTGATGACTTGATCTTGTTGTTCGCTTGTTTTGATATGGATGTGGTCTGCCATGCCGCCTGCAGCGCCAACCTTTTTTACAATACCAACGACTTCGCCACAAACAGATGCATAGACTTTTGAGCCAAGACCACCTACTGCATCTGCAATAAGCTGACCTTTTACAACCTGATCACCGGCTTTGACGATTGGTGTTGAAGGAGCGCCAATGTGCTGACTTACAGAAATGAAGACGTCACTTGCAAGTGGCATCACTTCTATCGCTTGCTCTTTTGACAACTCTTTGTTGTCATGGAAGTGCACGCCATGCGGAAACGTCTTTTGAACAAACTTTTCCATAAAATCTCCTTTGTTCGTCTTTGTTAATATTTTTGATTTTTTGAGCAAACGCACCACACAAAATGGGCATAATACTCTAATCTAAAAAATTATAGCACCACGCCAAACAAAAGTCAAAAAAAATTGTATTTAATGCAAGATTGTTGAAAATTTGACAATCTTTTTGGTCAGTCTTTTTTCCTGTCTGATTTTATCTTTTTTATTGATCCAAAAAGTTCCACCCCACCCATAATCAAAAAGAAAATGCCAAAACACACCTTTAAAAACTGTGGTTTTGCATTGTTTGTGAGCAATGCTCCCCCGACGGAAAAGGCAACTGCAGGCACAATGACGTACAGCAATCCTTTTGTTTTGACAAGTCCGTTTTTAAAATGAAAAACAAGTGCAATTACTGCCATAGGCAAAAAACTGATGAGGTTTGCCGCCTGTATGCTTTTTTGTCCATAATTTAAAAACTGAAAAAGCGGTATCAAAAAGGTTCCTCCACCCATGCCCATGCCACCAACAACACCTGCTATAAAACCAAAAAATATCGTTAAAAAAATCTTCATAAAAGTCACCTATTTATAATACGTGCATATGCGCACACGCACACGTGAGAAAAAAATCAAAAAAACATCCTTATGCCGGCAAACAGCAAAATAAACGAAAAAATAAATCTGAGCCACTTGTCATCTGTTTTTTTGAGAGCAAAAGCACCGAGCAATCCCCCTGCAACAACGCCAATGGTTGCAAACAAAGTCATAGGCCATTCGGCATTGCCACCCACGACGTAAATAATTGCAGATGCAATGCTTACCGGCAAAATGACAAGAATTGCCGTTGCATGAGCATATTTTTGCGACAATCCCACCACCATAGTGAGTGCCAGAACAACAAAAATTCCTCCGCCTCCGCCCATAAATCCGTTTATCAACCCGACAACACTGCCTGTTGCAACAAGTTTTAAATTGTTTTTTGTCATTTAACCCACCTTTTTTGACCTTTATACAAAAAATCAATCTTTAATCAATCTTTATATAAACGATTGCTTTTTTGAACAAAATGTTTTACAATACTTTAGACTGTATGATTATGTACACTAGTGATTTTGTCCCCATTTGCGGGATTGAAACACTTTAATACAAAAACTTTATTTTTTAATATAGGTGGAAAATGAGTAAAAAGAAAACAAATCTCAATTACATCCCTGCCTCTGCAAAAACTGCAGCTCAGAAAAAAGAAGAAGCCGTACAAAGCAAGCGTGCAAATCTTTCTTCTGCAGAACGTGCAAAATTGCTCAAAAAGAGAGCATGGACGTTGTCTGTACTTTCGCTCAGCATTGTGTTGGTAATGACGCTTTCAATTTTGTTTGCATCATACGTGCCAACTCTTTACAGCGAAAAAACAAACAGCACACCAGAGTCTACCGCTGTTTCTGGCATAATTGCAAACGAAGAATTCAACTTGTCTAATCTTTTGTACAATGGCGAAGTAAGCGACGTTTTGCAACATCCTTACATTCCTGCAAACTGGGCTTTGACTGACAAATCTTTCAGCAAATCAGTTGCCGGTGTCGTAAGCCGTGATGCTGACGACAGCGACAAGGTTTCAACTGACCTTAAAGCAGCGGGCATTGCAGATGCTGACGTAGACGACATCCTTGCAATTGAAAGTGGCGAAAGCTCAACTGCAGACAAAAACGTTTTGTTGATGTATAACAAAACTGCAACTGACATGAGAGCATATTCAAACTCTTTCACTGTTGCGCCAAACAGCTATCTTGAAATCAAAGTAAAAGTAAGAGCAAACGTAACTTCTGGCGACGGTGCTTTCGTTTCACTCAAAACTTCTGCTTCTGACAGCAAAACTCCTGAACTTGCATTTACTGGCATCACTCACAACGAATGGAAAGAATATACTTTCTACGTAGAAGGCAGCAAAACTTCTGCAAAAACACTCTATTTGTTCGTTGGTCTTGGCACAAGCTCAAACGCTGTAAAAGGCTGGGCAGAATTTGACTATGCCGTTGCAGAA
>JAFTHO010000133.1 GCA_017457385.1 Clostridia bacterium
ATTGTCAAAAGTGTTGTTTTTGTTGACAATGACTGCAATGCCGTCTTTTGCAACTGTATAGTGAGTGCAACCTTGCGCCTTTGCTTGATTGAATTCTTCTGAAATCATACCAAAATCACTAACACCGTTTTCTGCATTGTTGTAGCCTGTGCCACTGCCACCACCTGCAACCGTAACGTTTACGTTTGGTTGGAGTTGTTCAAACTTTGTTTCAATTTTTTCCATAAGTGGCTGGAGCGAAGTGCTGCCTGAAATCTGAATTTCACCAGTCAAACCAGATACCACCGCATATGCTGATGCATCGTCAACCAATGATACGTATCCGTTGTCGCTGATGATTTTTTGTGCATCACTGCTTTGCAAAAAGTTGTAAAATGCTTGTTCTGCACCACTTGTGATTGTTGCCGGTTTGTAAACAATGCTGAGTGGACGAGAAATTTTATAACTGCCGTTTTTGATGTTTTCTACTGTGCAGTCAACACCATCAACTTTGAGCATTTTTACTTCATCAGTCACGTAACCAAGGCTGTCATAACCAATTGTGTAGTTGTTTGTTTTTACTGCATTGAGCACGCCTGCAGTTGTGCTTTGCACGATAACGCCAGACACGTCTGCTTTGCCTTTGAGACCAACAATTTCCATAAAGGCAGATTTTGTGCCACTGCCGTCTTCACGAGTTACAACCTGAATGTTTTTTTCTGCATCAAAACTGCCACCGCCACATGCAACGAATGCACCAAAACAACTGATTACCAAAGCAACCGTCATCAAAATTTTAAAAAGTTTCTTTTTCATAAATATATCCTCCTTAAGGCTGTTTTTGTTTGTTGAGTTGCAAAGAAAACTTAACGTGACTTTTGCAACCGAGTGCCGTTAGATAAACTTAGTATTACCATTCGGCTGTTTTTTGTTTTAACCTCTCTTTGCCAAGAAAACAACGTTTGACATCAATCGGTACAGGTTTATTTGCCCTGCTCAATTTTCACTGATATTATAATTCCCTCAAAAAAAGCAAACTATCACATTTGTGTTTAGATAATGTAAAATTTATGTAAAATCGCAAAATAAAAAGGACCAAGCATTTGCTTAGTCCAAAAAGTGACAATAGTTTAGAGATTTTTATATAGCAAAGTGAAACGAAGCGTCACGTTATTTCACTTTCCCTCAATTGAAGCAACAAAAAAAGCACGGTTTATGCCGTGCTTTTTTTGGAATAATATAAAACGTAAAGCTATTTATCTGTTTAAATTGATACTTTTGCAAAAGAGTAATGTGATACATTCCTTTTTATTTTTGTTTTGCAAGTAAGCCATCAACAAACTGACGTGCGCCACGAGCAGATCTGCCACCACGTTCGAGCGCAAAGCGTTCGGCAAGCAAATCAAGTTGCGTTTTGTCCATTTGCAATTCTGCTTTGTCCGCAAGGTTGTGCACAATATTGAGATAGGTTGCCTTCGTTGGCTTTTGAAAAGTCACGTGCAGGCCAAATCTGTCTGACAAAGAAACAAACTCCTGCAACGTTTCGTTAACGTTGATTTCATCCCCATCAC
>JAFTHO010000134.1 GCA_017457385.1 Clostridia bacterium
ACTTGCGCAAGTGTCTATGATGCTCAACGGGATGAGCCACGCCGTCAGTGCAGCATCTATAATGAGCCTTACACCCTTTTCTTTGCATATTTGTCCTACTGCATTGATATCCACCACATTGCCGGTAAGGTTTGATGCGTGAGAGATGACGACCGCCTCTGTCTCATCTGTGATTGACCTTTTGAGCCACTCAAGATTGAGCACACCCTTTTTGTCAAGAGGCACCACGCTGAAGTCTCCCCTTTTGTACAAAGGACGAAGCACGCTGTTGTGACTTGCCGCCGTTGTGACTATATGCCCCCTTATGCCACCTATTGCAACATTGAGTGCATGCGTTGCGTTTTGCGTAAAGGCAACGTCCATCGGGTTGTCGCAATCAAACAAATCTGCAACCGCCATACGCGCCATCATGAGACAACGCAGACCGTCAAGAGCCTGGTCGTATGACCCACGCGATGGATTTGCATAGTTTTGCATTGCGTATACAACCGCATCCACAACCTGCTGTGGCTTTGGCAAAGTAGTTGCCGCATTATCCATATATATCATAAAAATTTCACCTATAATGCTATAATAAAACCATAAAAATACAATGTCAAGGGAATAAAAAATATTAGACACTTTTTAGTTTTTTGTACGATTGTTTGACAAAATAACTTTTTGATTAACAACAATATTGCATTTTGACCTGTTTTGTGCTAGACTCAAAATGTTAAAAATTTTTTGGAGAAAGTTATGGAAAAAAGAGACTTGTTGAGAAACATACCACGTGTTGACGAGATGATTGACCTTGTTTTTAAGGCTTGCAGCGAGGATGAAAACATATGCACAATTGCAGGTGCTTTGTCTTTGGAAAATATCCGCACTCACGTGCGTGAAGTTATCGACAAACTCCGTCAGGATATTTTGACTGACACAGTGACTGCCCTGCCGGAAAAACAGGATATTATAAAGACAGTTTTGCAAAAAATCTCACTTGCATTTAAACCAAGTCTGCAAAACGTTATAAACGCAACGGGTATTGTATTGCACACAAACCTTGGCAGATCACCTTTGCCACACTACGTTGCAGATGCAGTCAGCAAAGTTGCAACAGGATATTCTACGCTGGAATATTCGCTTGCAGACGGTGGCCGTGGCAGTCGTCACGATCACATCGAGTCACTCATTTGCAAAATAACAGGTGCCGAAGCCGCAATGGCAGTAAACAACAATGCAGCCGCAGTAATGCTCATGCTTGGTGCTCTTTGCAAAGACAAAGAAGTCGTTGTGTCACGTGGCGAACTTGTTGAAATTGGCGGAAGTTTTCGCGTGCCTGAAATTATGTCAATGAGCGGTGCTACACTTAAAGAAGTTGGCACTACAAACAAAACAAAACCAAATGACTATCTTGGTGCGGTAAACGAAAACACAGCAGCCCTTTTGAAGGTGCATACAAGCAACTTTAAAATAATTGGTTTTAGCGAAAGTGTAGAAATTGACAAACTTGTTGAACTTGGCAAACAGGCAAACCTGCCGGTATTGTATGACCTTGGCAGTGGTTTGCTCGTCAGACCGGAAAAAGTAAACATTGCAGACGATATGTGCGTGCAGGACTGCATAAAAGCAGGCGCAGACGTCGTGTGCTTTAGCGGTGACAAACTGATGGGTGGTCCACAGGCTGGCATTATCGCAGGCAAAAAGAAATATATAGATATGATGAAAAAGCATCAGTTTGCCCGTGTTGTACGCATTGACAAACTGACTATTGCCGCACTTGAGGCCACTTTGAGACTTTATCTCAACGAAAACGATGCAATAAAATACGTGCCTGTGCTTGCAAATCTTGCGGCAGACAAAAACACACTCAAAAACAATGCAAAAAAACTTTTGGATATGCTCCCTGCCAAAAAAGGTTTTGTTGCAAGCGTAAAACTTGCCGAAACACAGGTTGGCGGTGGCTCTGCCCCTGGACAATTGCTGCCAACGTACGTAGTTGCAATAGAGTCTGCAAAAATTTCTGCATCTGAACTGGAACAAAAACTGAGAGGTTACAGTACACCTGTCATAACTCGCGTACATGAAAACAGAGTGCTCATTGACACACGCACACTTTTGGGTGACGAACAGTTTAAAATTGTTGCACAGGCTTTTGAAGATATTTTTGCTTGACAAAAAGCATAAAAATGTTTTTTTAATATACAAAAAACACAAAACTGCAAACTTTGGTTTGACTGTTTGCAGTTTTGTGGTATAATATGCAATGTAACAAAACAAACGTGGGGTTGGATGAGTTGCTGGTGTACTCTCTGCTTGCAGATGGGAAGTTAGGAGCTGCCTGGGAAGGTTCGATTCCTTCACAATCCCGCCACTTGAGGACTGCTTTTGCAGTCCTTTTATTTTTTTTATACATATTAATCCACTTTGTTCATTTGTTAGACACTAATAAAAAATTTTATTTGACACTTTTGCTGTTTATTTATTTTTATTTGACACTTTTTTACAATAACGAATTTTATTTGACACTTTTGTGTTGTTTTGTCAATTGCAAAAAATCGTTAAATATTGCAAAATAGTATTATTTATTATATAATAATACAAATAAACTCAAAGTGTGACAAATTGTATATCTGCAAATTGTCCGTTGGGTTAAAAAAACATTTAAAATTTCATTAAGGAGAAAGAAAAATGAAATCATTTATCAAAAACAACTGGGCATACATTATGTCTGGTGCCGCTATTGGTATTGTTGCATTTGCCCTCACTCTTTTGGGCAACCCTGCAAACATGGGTTTTTGTATTGCCTGCTTCCTTCGTGACATTGCCGGTTCTATCGGTATTCACCAGGCTGCCGTAGTACAATATGCACGTCCTGAAATCATTGGTATCGTTTTGGGTGCTTTTGCAATCTCTTTGCTCAAAAAAGACTTTAAACCTACTGGTGGTTCTGCCCCTGTAACAAGATTTGTTCTTGGTGCACTCGTTATGATCGGCGCACTTGCCTTCCTTGGTTGCCCACTCCGCATGGTATTGCGTATTGGTGGCGGTGACCTCAATGCTATCATTGCATTGTTCGGCTTTATTGCAGGTATTATCGTTGGCGTAATCTTCCTCAACAAAGGTTTCTCTTTGGGTCGCGCTTATGACCAACCAAAACTCGAAGGCGCGGTAGCACCTGGTGCTTCATTCTTCCTTTTGTTTGTAATTATCCTTATCCCAACTGTGCTCATCGAAAGCACAAAAGGTCCTGGCTCAATGCGTGCTCCTATCTGGGCTGCTCTCATTGCAGGTCTTATCGTTGGTATCATTGGTCAACGCACACGCGTATGTTTTGCAGGTGGTATCAGAGATGCCGTTATGTTTAAACAATTCCACATGGTATGGTGCTTGCTCACTATCATCATCGTAACAATCGCTTGCAACCTTATCAAAGCTGCTGTAACTGGCGTTCCTTTCACTTTCAGTTTTGACAATCAACCTGTTGCTCACAGCGACCATATCTGGAGCTTTGTTGGTTTGTTTGTTGTTGGTCTTGGTTCTGTTTACCTTGGTGGTTGCCCATTCCGTCAACTCGTTTTGGCTGGTAGCGGTTCTAGCGACAGTGCAATCACAGTGCTTGGTATGTTGTTTGGTGCTGCTCTTGCTCACAACCTTGGTACTGCTGGTGTTGCGGGTGCAACAGGTGGCGTTCCTTTCCGTGGCGAAGTTGCTCTCATCGGCTGTGTAATCCTTTTGATTGCAATCGGCTTTATGTATCGCAGAAAATCTTAAAAATTTACAAGTGAGGTAATACATTATGATTAAACTTGACGCAAGAAACCTTTCTTGTCCAGAACCATTGTTGATGCTTAAAAACGCAATCAAAAAGAACAAGGCAGGCGAAGATATTTGTCTTTTGCTCAGCAGTCAGAACGCTTTGGAAAACTGCAAACGTTTTGCAGAAAAATC
>JAFTHO010000135.1 GCA_017457385.1 Clostridia bacterium
AGAAAACATTTCGAGGACGTATTTTTTGTCTTTAATGTTGTTTTTGTCAAATTTGTAAAGACCAGTTTCGTCCCACTTTTGTCGCCACTTTTTTTCGATTTCTACGTTGTTCATAATGATACCTGTATATAAAATAAATTTTATTTATGGCGTCCCCACAGGGAATCGAACCCCGAACTAGGCCTTAGGAGGGCCTTGTTATATCCGTTTAACTATGAGGACATAAATGATTGACTATGTTTTGTTGCTTTGCACAACTTGTTGACTCTGTTGTTAAACGGAGATAACAGTTATGTTGAGCAGTTTACTGCGAAAACCACGAGCAAACCGAATTTGATTTATCCTTGCTGGTTTGCGAGTATATCCGTTTAACTATGAGGACATATTGAGGGCATATAATGTTTGGTTAATATGCCATACTTTGTGCAACTTGTTAATAAGATATTTTTATATCTTGATAATAGCCTTTTTATATTAACTTAAACAGTATACAAAATATAACGCAATTTTGCAAGCAAATTAAAAAAGCCCACTTTTTTGTGGGCTTTTTTGTTTTGTTTGTTATACTCTGTGAGCCTGACCGCCTGTGAGCACAATCATTTTGACTGCGTCGAGCGAATAGTCCTGCAATTCGACAACGAGCGCTTTGTCGATAGTGCCACGAGCAAGCACTTTTACAAATGTTGTGTTTTTGGGCACAATGCCTTTTGCAACAAGGCTTTCGATGTTGACAAGATCGCCACTTTCAAACTTTTGTGACAAAGTGTCAATGTTTACAATTGCTTTTTTACTTTTGATTTGTGCACCGGTGCGAAGGTCCTCGAGCAACACTGCTGCGGCCTCGTCGTCAATTGCTTTGTGAGCCTCGCTTGCAGAAACTGATGCACGGCGTTGCGCCTCTACCAAAGCAAGCGCGCGTTTGCGGAGATATTCTTCGTAATCCTCTTTGCTGACAAGTTCTTTTACGTAGCCGTTTGCAATGAGCTGATCCAAAGACATATATTCTGGTTTGTAGTCTGCGTTTTGCTGTTCGCCTGCAACAAGCTCGTATTGTTTTGCCAAAATATCCAAAAGTTGTTTTGCCCACTTGAACTTGCGTTCGCTGCGGATTTTGTAAAGACAAGGCACTGCCTCGTATTTTTTGCTTGATACACTTTCTACGTGATATTTTGTGCCGTCAAACTGGCTTGGGTCAAGTGCAAGATAGAGATACAAAGTTTTGCCACGAACGTTGAATTTTGCAATGCCCTTGCGACCAAGGTTGATGCTGTCGTAGCTTGAAGAAACTCTGCTTGAAACTTTTTTGTAGCTCAACAATTGATTTTTGAGATCACTGTAAAAACCCTTGATTTCTTGTGGAGCCTGGATGAGTCTTGCCATGAAAGTCCATTTGTATCTGGCAATTATTGCAAGACCTGTGCCTTCTTCTATACCTTTGAGCACTTCGCCGTCTTCTGGCGTTTGAGCTGCAACAATTTGTTCTATAGTTGGCTGAGCAACAGGCTCTGCAACTTTTTGTTCAACAGGTTGTTGTTCAACCGGTTTTGCAACACTTTGTTGACTTGCCACAGGTTTTGGCTGTGTTTTTTGTGCAGGTTTTTTATCCACGTCAATTGGTTGTGGTGCATTTTTTTGTTGTTTTGCAGATTTTGCAAAGTCAATTGCAAGCACAACTGCCAGCACCAAAGCAACGGCACCCAGCATTATGTAGCCAGCCTGGTCACCATTGATGCCCAAAAACGATACGATAGACGCCCATATTGAAGTTTTGAGTTTTGTTTGTTTTGTCATCTGTCGTCCTCCTTGTATAACACACTGTGTCAGCACAAAGAGATTTGTTTTGTTGACAAAAATTTTAATGCTGAACAAGTTTTTGTTTTTCTTCTAATGTATAGTAACACAAAACAATATTTAATTCAATATACAAAAGGCAATTTTTTTGACAAAAAAACATTGTTTTTTGCACAGGTATCCCCACTTTTGCCCTGTTTTAACGCAAAAAAACAACACGACAAAAACAAAAGCGTGCAATTTTTTTGAGCGAGTTTTTTGCAAACAGTAGTATCGCAAAAAAAATTGTGCTAGAATATATATATTAGAATGCGTATTTTGGGCACACAAACCAAAATCACATACTCAACAAACTATCAAGGAGTATATTTTTTATGAAAAAAACTGTGCAGGACGTTGTTGAACTCATCAAAAAAGAAGACGTGCAAATGATTGACTTTAAAATGGTTGACATAAACGGTCAATATCGTCACGTGACTATCCCTGCAAAAAACTTTAACGAAGATCTTATGAAATATGGCGTTGGTTTTGATGCATCAAACTATGGCTATGCCGTGGTAGAAAAAAGCGATATGGTGTTTATACCAGACCTTGACACAGCACAAATCGACCCATTTTGCGGTATAAAAACTTTGTCAATGACAGGCAACGCAATGATCATTGACAATCCAGAAAACAGACCGCTTGCACAATATCCACGCAACATTGTGCTTGCTGCCGAAAAATATATGAAAGACAGTGGCATTGCTGACGAAATGTATATTTTGCCAG